>JAISGK010000071.1 GCA_031263155.1 Clostridiales bacterium | reverse complement strand
CAGACAGACAGACAGACAGACAGACAGACAGACAGACAGACAGACAGACAGACAGACAGACAGACAGACAGACAGACAGACAGACAGACAGACAGACAGACAGACATACAGACAGACAGACAGACAGACAGACAGACAGACAGACAGACAGACAGACAGACAGACAGACAGATCCTTTCTTGGCTACTCATTGTCGGAGACGGTCCGGAATACGAGCGGCTTAAAGCCTTTGAAACGGAGCGCATAAGATTACTTGGACGCATAACATTTGACGAATGTATTGCTTTATATCAAACAAGTAACATAATGTGCTTGCCGTCATATTCCGAAGGGTTTTCAAGTGCGTTGCTGGAGGCGGCGGCGTGCGACACCTACATCGTTTCAAATAATGTAGGTGTCGCGAGACAACTCATCGTCTCGCGACAGCACGGCATGTTGATTAACCGCGATTCTACTCGCTACACCGAACAGTTAAGGGACGCGTTGTTGGATGCGTTTAGGAATTCCGAACAACTCAAACAAGGCGGCAAGTTGCTGCGCGAACAAGCACTGACGCTCTACACTTGGGAGAACACGGCGGATGCAGTTGAAGAAATATTCTGCAAATAAATTTTTGGAGACTTGTGAATGATAACTTCTTTTAAAATAACCTTAATATTTATTCTTTTTGTGAGTCAAACATTTGTTTTCATCTCACGGTTTAAGCAACGGTTTGAGATTGCGCTGCCGATTTGCGTGATGTTCGACACCTTGCTGTTGACTTTTGCGGGAGTATTTTTTCATAATCTGATAATTGGACTTTGGCTGATTATTGTGTTTTCGGCAGCAAGCCTGTTTGTGTCTTTATGGTGTGAACGAAAGAACTTGCTTGACTTCTTCAATCAAATGTTTACAGCAGGATTTTGGGCGTTTTGCATTATGTACGTGTTTGTATGGATAACGCACATTAATCGCGTAAACCTCATTTACTGGGATGACTATGGCCATTGGGGCAAGTTCATCAAACAGTTACTGCTAAATAATAGGCTGTATACTGATAATGACATATGGTTTCCGCGGCACAAGGACTACCCACCTGTCGTGCCGCTATTTGAGTATATTATCTGCAAAATGATGGACGGCTACAAAGAAGGGTATGTGCTATCAGCAAATAGCTTGCTGATTATCTGCGGTGTACTTCCGACTACTAAGTGGTGTGATCGCAAATCGGTTTTCAAGGCGATTCTGATAACCTTCTTGTGCTATATGGCTACTACATTCACTGGTATGGAGGGCGGCGGCGAAAACGCTTACAACAGCATAAGGTCTTTACTGGTTGATGCTCACGTTGGCGTGTTCCTTTTTTTGTACTTTTTCCTGATTGTTTTTCAAAAGAACTGCTGGATAAAGCCGTTCTTTTGCGCAATCGCGGGGATATTCTTAACATACATCAAATCATCCGCTTTGCCGCTTGCACTTGTGGGAATGGGGTTGTATGTCTTAATAACTGCCTATGATGTCTGGAACTCGCGAAAAAGTCTTAGAGGGGCAAATAGAAACTTTGCGTTTTGTGTTTATTGGCTTATCTTGCTTTTCTCCCCGCTGGTCGCCTATAAATTGTGGGATTATCACATGCGTGACTTAACGGATAAGTTCGGCGCGATAATTACTAACCTGAACGATGAAGATTATGATCTTATCACGAATCTAGTTCGCGTAATTACCGGCAACGGATCTTGGGGGAATTTTGAGTCGCTAAGGAACGGTATTGCAAATTGGATCAATATGCAGCATTCGGTTGGGTTTATACATCTTAATCTTATTTCATTTATGTTTTTGTATGGTATTGTTTGTGCTGTGGCTATCTATCGAGAGGTTGAGCCAGACGTAAAATCGAAGCTGAAAATTGCAACTATAATTATCGGATTCGGATATGTGGTATACGGCAGCGCAATTGTCATGTCTATAGCCATGGGTGGTGCAGACTATTTTGGAGGCATGACACGCTATACACTCTCATACCCGGTTGGTATGTGGATAATAATGCTTGCGCTAATATTTAGGCAGACGAGTACGAAGCATATGTCTGAGCCTGTTAAAAGACATAAAACTATTGCGGTTACCACGTTTGCGTGTGTTCTTTTTACAATTACAGGCGCATGGACGACTATACTCGGTCAAGATATTGGGAAATCAAGCTACGACACCAATGTTCGAAATATTGAAATTTCAGAGCGAGTTGATAGTTATTTGGCAAATGACAACCGTATAGAAAGGGAGATGAACAAAGTTTACATCACCACAAATGATATAGGGTATAATTTTCACTACTTCTCATACTTCCTCTTATCCCCGGAAATTTCCCAGATGAATAATATCTTTGATAGGACTGACGCAAGTGGGGTGCAAAGCACCTTGATATATGACAATCCCAATGTCGGGTATATGACAAATCCTAAAGAGTGGGGGGAAATATTACTTTCACGTGGCTTTACTCATGTGTATTTGTATGAGTTAGACGATATTAACTACTCAGGAGATTTTCGCACCCGATTTTATAAAATGTTCGACTGTGTATTAGAGGAGATCTCAACAGCCACCCTGTTTGAGGTGATTCCAACAGGGAATTTGGAGTTGCCAGTTATGCTCACCCCAGTACCGATTGAGCAGTTTCATTATAGTCCGGCTTAAGGATAGGAGGTATCTTTGATGATGAATCCGAATTTGCCGGTTATGTTAAAGCCTGTTCCGCTTGAACAATTCCACTATAATCCTACTTAAACTACAGCAAACAAGAAGGAGTAATTGATGCTAAAAAAAATTATTGTTGAGAAGCAATATATTATTGTGTGTCTTTTTATTTTCTTGACATTTTTAGGTGCAGTGTTTTTTTCCATTTGGCCGGGTAAGTATGAAATATGGGATGACAATTTTGCCGAATACCATGGCAGTGAACAGGTGGTTGTTCTACCGGATGGTATAGAGGAGGTATCCTATGAGGCGTTTAAGGGAAATGAAACAATTCAAAGCGTTATTATACCCTATGGCGTGAAGAACATCGGAAATGGAGCATTTTCACAGTGCAAGGCACTTCAGTCTATTGAGATACCTGATTCTGTTCGCTCAATTGGGGCGGACGCGTTCCAAGGGTGCGACTCGCTCGAAAGCATCACTATTCCGGATAGTGTTATAACCATTGGCACCGGGGCGTTTTCCAATTGCGTGAAGTTAAAAGAGATTATTATGCCGAATAACCTTGTGTCAATTAGCGAATCCATGTTTGAGGGGTGTATAGTGCTTAGCAGCATTGATATACCGGAGACTGTTGAGGAAATTAGGAAGAACGCATTTAAGCAGTGTGTCTCATTACAACTAATAGTTATTCCGGCTGGAGTAAAGTTACTGGGGGATTATGCGTTTTCACACTCAGGCTTGATTGAGATAAGCTTACCACTCAGTATAACCACCTTTGGGCAAGGGTTGTTCTCGTCTTGCAGGTCACTAACAACCGTAATCTTACCTGACAATATCGCAGAAATCAGCGTTTCAATGTTTCATAATTGTACGGCACTTACGGCATTAACATTTCCGTCATCGCTAACTATGATTCGAGATAGAGCTTTTTATAACTGTTCTTCTCTGGCAAGTGTGGATTTAAGTAATTGTACAATCGAATCTATAGGAAACGGAGCGTTCGAAAATTGTGTAGCTTTAAACAATGTATCCCTCGGAAGTGTCGCGCAAATTCTAGAATCTGCATTTAGAAATTGTGACTCCCTTATAGCAGTAAACATTCCGGACAATACACGGAAAATAGAGGACGGAGCGTTTTCAGATTGTAACGCATTGCGAGGGATTTTTGTTTCGGAGAATAATGGCGCATACGATACTGTAGATGGGCAGTTGTGGACTGAAGGGTTATATTGGTTAATTGTATTTCCCGGCGACAGTGTCATAACGGATTTGGAATTCCACTGTAACATCGGAGGAGGTATTGGCAAGTCTGCATTCTCTGGTAGTACAAACCTTAAAAGTGTTGTTTTCCCGGAAGGCATTAGGACTATTCAAGCCAATAATTTCGTAAAGTGTCCAAATTTGCAGAGTGTAACATTGCCACAGTCACTAACAAAGATTGAGGATAATTGCTTTAATAACCTAGATTCCCTTACATCGATCGCTATACCAGAGAACATTAACAGTATAGGATCAAACTTTTTGGTTGACTGTCCGTCTCTCCAATCAATTGATGTTGCAAAGTATAATCTTACCTACTCAAGTGCCAATGGCGTTTTATACAACAAACTTAAAACCACAATTATTAGGTATCCGCAAAGCAAGCAGAGTGAAGCCTTTACAATACCTGATGCGGTTACAACAATTGGGGAATATACATTTAATGGCAATCTTTATATAAACCGAATTTTTCTTAATGAAGACGTTACTACCGTTAAGAAGTATGCTTTCGCGAGATGCTCGAACCTCGCAGAGATAACTATGCATGATAAAATCTCCACTATTGAAGGGATGGTGGTGTATGAGAGTGAGCAAGCCAAGTTCGTGATAATGTCAGATAAGAAACGGCCGTATCCATTTTTGTATGCGAACACGTTTGGTGTCCAGTATGAAGTAGTATCGGTTGTGGAGGACTGAAACTATTATCTCCCCCTGAAAGTCGGGGAACTGACATTTTTGCAATTCAACATCTACCGTCTTTAGTTGGTAGATGTTGAATTCGATTTAGGAACCTGGAGGAGAAAATAATTCTTGGTAGCTGGCCTGGGTTAATATTACCAACCCTATAATGTCCATCAAAGCAAAGGGACTGCCACGCAACAACATTGTTATTGCTGGCAGTCCTTTTTGTTGTTAAATGTTAATTGTTATAGAACAAACCATCAAACCGCTGCGGCTTGATCGGTGACAAATTCCACTTTTTTATCGTTCAGCGTGGCGGTTACGGTGTCTCCACTGCTAAATTTTTGCTCCAATATAGCTTCGGCGAGTTCATCTTCGATCATGCTTTGTATAGCGCGGCGAAGGGGCCTCGCTCCAAAGGTCACATCGTAACCCTCTTCGGATATGAACTCAACCGCCTGATCGGTAACGCTTAAATCGATGTTCATCGTTTCTTTCACGCGTTTTATCGTCTCCGCCAGCATGAGTCTTGCTATGCGGCGCACATCGTCTTTATCCAATGGGTGAAAGACAATAATGTCATCTATGCGGTTGAGAAATTCTGGTCTAAAAACCTGCTTTACCTCATCCATAACGAGTTTTTTCATATGCTCGTAGTCGCGCTCTCCATCAGCGGCATCGACAAAGCCTACTCGTTTGGGTTCAATAATGCTGCGCGCCCCCGCGTTGGAGGTCATGATAATAACCGCGTTTTTGAAACTCACGCGCCTGCCCTGCGCGTCTGTAATATGCCCATCATCCAGCACCTGCAAAAGGATGTTAAACACATCGGGGTGGGCTTTCTCTATCTCGTCAAACAGAATGACGCTGTAGGGTTTGCGGCGTACTTTCTCGCTTAGCTGCCCGCCTTCGTCGTAGCCCACGTAGCCCGGCGGCGAGCCGATGAGCTTGCTTACGCTGTGCTTTTCCATATATTCTGACATATCGACGCGTATCATGCTGTTCTCGTCGCCGAATAAAATCTCCGCCAGCGCGCGCGAAAGCTCCGTTTTGCCTACGCCCGTCGGGCCAAGGAACAGGAACGACCCGATGGGCCGCTTGGGATTCTTAAGCCCCACCCGCCCGCGACGTATCGCTTTTGCTACTGTCTTGACGGCTTCATTCTGGTTTATGATACGCTTGTGAAGATTATCCTCCAGGTTCATAAGCCGCTGGCCTTCCTCCTGGCGCAATCTGCGCACGGGTATCCCCGTCCACATGGAGACGACATCGGCGATCTCATCCTCGCCAACAACCAGGGCGACTTTGTTGTTAGAAGCTCTCCAGGCGCGCTTGGCATCTTCTAGCTGCTTCTTAAGTTCAGTTTGTTGGTCACGCAAAACCTTTGCCTTTTCGAATTCTTGCGTTTTTATGGTAGCTTCTTTCTCGGCTTCAAGTTCGGCGTACTTCTCTTCCAGTTGTTTTACGCTGGGGGGCATGGTGTATGTCTGCAATTTTATTTTGCTTGACGCTTCATCAATAAGATCTATCGCCTTGTCGGGCAAAAATCTGTCGGCGATATAGCGCACAGACAGTTTTACCGCCGCCTCTATCGCTTTGTCTACTATGGAAACGCCATGATGCGCCTCATACTTATCTCGCAATCCCTTAAGCATTTCTATGGCTTCTTCTTCGCTTGGTTCGTCAACGGTGACTGGTTGAAACCGACGTTCCAGCGCCGCGTCCTTTTCAATATATTTGCGATATTCATTTAAGGTTGTCGCACCGATTACCTGCATTTCGCCGCGCGCCAGTGACGGCTTAAGAATATTGGAGGCATCCAGCGCGCCTTCCGCCCCGCCAGCGCCTATGATAGTGTGCAGCTCGTCTATAAACAGCATGACGTTCGTAGCGTTTTTTACCTCTTGGATAGCTTTTTTTATGCGTTCTTCAAATTCGCCGCGGTACTTGCTGCCCGCGACCATGGCGGAAAGATCAAGCGCTATAACGCGTTTGTCTTTCAACATTTCGGGCACGTCCCCGCTGTTTATCTTTTGGGCAAGTCCTTCTACTATCGCTGTTTTGCCTACGCCGGGGTCGCCAACAAGGCAAGGATTATTTTTGGTACGTCTGCTTAAAATTTGTATAACACGCTGTATTTCTTGCCCCCGACCCACTATGGGGTCAAATTTATTTTCGCTTGCCAGTTGTGTCAAGTCTCTGCTATATCGATCAAGCGTGGGCGTGCCATTGTTTTTATTGACTCGACGCTGGGATTTGGGGCCCATGGGCGCGGCGCCGGCCGGCTGTTTATCACCTTCGCCCAGCATGTTCATTATTTCGTCGTAAACACGCTGAATGTTAACGTTGAGCGATCCAAGAACTTTCACCGCAATGGCGTCGCTGTCGCGCAATATGGCCAGCAGCAAGTGCTCTGTGCCGACGTAGCCATGCCCCAGCCTTGTGGCCTCTTGATAACTCTGCTCTATAATGCGCTTGGTACGCGGGGTATAGTTGGCGGGGCCGCCCGATAAAGGTTGGTTAATTATCTCATTTTCTATGCGTTCCAAAACATCCTCGCTAGTTACATTCTGCGTGGCCAACGCGCGGGAAGCCACACCATTAACAGATAATAGACCCAGCAATAAATGCTCTGTGCCAACGCTGCCATGACCCAGTTCCGCAGCAACGGCTTGCGCATTGTTGAGCGCGGTCTGGGCGTTCTCGGTAAATCTTCCTCCTATCGTATGTATCCCTCCTAATTTGTAGATATGACCTTTTTATTAAGCTTTATTATTAAGCTTTATTACTAAGCTTTATTGCTAAGCTTTATTGTTAAAAATGCTCCGCAGCCAGGTTGCGCGGTACTCATCGCGCTCGGCCTCGCTCATTTCGCGTCCCGCTCTCGACTGAAGCCCTCCCGATTGAATACTCATCATTATATCGTACATCGTCTGCTTTGGTTTGGGCGCTTCAAGCACGCCGCTTATAAAGCCCAAGCGCACGGCGGACAGCAGTTCCATGGCTTCTTTCGCGCTTAGACGCCGGGCATACGCCAACGTACCGTATGCCCGACAAACCTCGTCTTCTATTTCCAAGCGTTTTTCAGCGCAGGCCTTCTCGCGCAAAAAATTCTCATTCTCAATAATTTGTCCCGTTATCTTTTTAAGGGCGCTGATGATTTCAGACTCGCTCTTGCCCATTGTGATTTGGTTAGATATTTGAAAAATGTGCCCCATGGGTTCGGTACCCTCTCCGTAAATACCACGAAGTGTCATACCGAATTTGCTTACCGCAGCCAGCAAGTTGCGCAATTGCCCCGTTCTTTCCAACATGGGCAAGTGGGCCATAAACGATGCTCTAAGCCCTGTGCCTGTGTTGGTAGGGCAAGCCGTTAAATATCCGTAATCTTTGTCAAACGCGTATTGCACGCGTTCTTCCAACAAATCGTCCACCCTGTTAGCCGTGTCCCAAGCTGAGTCTATGTTGTCCCCAGAACAGATCGCCTGAATTCGAATGTGATCTTCTTCGTTGACCATTATGCAAACCTGTTCGGATGCTTCCATCATCAGGGCTTTTGGATTGGATGTTTTAAGAAACTCGGGGCTTATGACGTGCCGCTCCAGCAGTCTGCGTTTTTCCACATTGGATTTATCTGCTAAAGAAACAACAGGAAAGCTGTGTGATAGCGCGTCTGTGGCTTCTTCTATCAATTGATGAGACTGTTCGTCATTTATGCCCCCGAATGGGTAGCGGCGCAGATTACGCGCCAGGCGAGCGCGCGACGATATGATGGGGGTCGCGTCTACGACTTCATTTTGATACCAGGGATTCATGTAGCCGCCTCCAAAGAACGTATCTCATCACGCAGACGAGCGGCATCCTCATATTCTTCCTTCTCGATGGCCTTTGCCAGCATGACCTTGAGCGTGTCGGCGCGTTTGCGATTAAGCAACTCCGCATCGATTTTTTGCGGAAACTTGCCTTCGTGCCGGTTGCTGCCCTGAATATTTTTTAGTATACTCTCCAGCTCTTGCCTAAACGTGTTGTAACATTCGGCGCACCCCAGTTTGCCGCTGTTTTTAAAATCTTCAAAACTTAGCCCGCATTCGGGGCATACGCGCCGTTTTTGATGCCTTGGCTCAACACTTGCGGGCGCTTGAGCAAAAGCGTTGATAAGCCCTTGAAACAACTGTTCAAATGTAACCGGCTTCTCAAACTCACGGGCACATTCGTCGCAAAGGTGAACTTCTGACACCTGCCCGTTAATGTTTTGTTGCAAATATATGGTAGCCGGACGTTTTTGACATCTTCCGCATAGCATTATGACTGCCTCCCACTTTTATTCTTGCCATAGCAGATTTTTATCATTCAAGTCACGCATTATTTATAACATAAAAATTGTTAGCCGTCAATCCTTGTGAGTGCTAATTTTTTATTCGCGGCGAACTCGGTGTTTTTTACGCAAAAAAATGCGCAGCTTAAAATGTGCTGCGTATCTTTTGATAAAGATGAGACATTTTTATAGCGATGTTCTGTTCGTCGGTCATTATCTCGAACAGCGTTTCGCGAATGTTGTGGTTAGAAAAGCTGGAATGGATAAGCCGGTAGAACTCCACGTTTTCCAGCGCGCTGTACATTGCTTTCTCGCACGCTTGCGCAAGCTCTCCGCCGTGGGTAAGCCCAGCCAATTTGCCGCGTGGCATCCGTTGAGCGATGACAGGTGTCGAACCGGTTATAAATTTGTGAATTTCGCAAAAGTATTTCTCGTGCCTCTGTTCGTCTATGCGAATGAGCCTGAGATTTTCCTTATCCGATCCATCCTTAAACAACTTGATAAGCTCTCCAAAAAAATGTACGCTCTCTTGCTCGGCTTCTGCAGCGGCGCATAGAATATCCAGAATTTTTTGATCCGGCGACAGTGACGTGTATGTATCCATAGCAATTCCCCCTTGTTGCATTATATTATACGCAATCGACTTTCATGAGTGGGGATGTACGGATTTTGAAAAAACACCAAGTTATGACGGCAATGAGTTGTTAAAGTTGAGATCGAGATTTTTAAGTGATACCTTTGTACCCGGTTCTATGCTTTTAATAATAAACACGTTGCTGCCTATCACGGAGTTTTTGCCAATAACAGTTTGACCGCCCAGAATGGACGCGCCAGAGTATATGGTAACATTGTCCTCTATGGTGGGGTGGCGCTTCTTGCCGCGCAGGCTTTGCCCGCCTCGCGTAGAGAGAGCGCCCAGCGTTACCCCCTGATAGATTTTTACATAGTCGCCAATGGTGGTAGTTTCGCCTATGACAACGCCTGTGCCATGATCCATAAAAAAGTGATGTCCTATCGACGCGCCGGGGTTGATATCTATCCCTGTAAGGCTGTGGGCGTGTTCGGTCATCATGCGGGGGATGGTAGGCACATCCAATAGATACAACTCGTGCGCGAGGCGATGTACCATCAGCGCGTAAAAGCCGGGATACGACAATATGATTTCATCAAGGCTTGTGGCTGCGGGGTCTCCGTCATAGAACGCTTCAACGTCCGTAGCCAGCAGAACTTGAATGTTTGGTATATGACTAAGAAACTCCATCGTTATATTGCCGCACTTGACGCCCATGTCGTCAGATTCGCCCTCACGCAAAAAATAAGCGCGCAGAATCTGTTGTTGCAAATGGTATGCAATGTCCTCGATTAGGCAGCCCGCGTAATACTCCAGCGTTTCATTTTTTAAGGGTAGTTGCGAGAAATAACCAGGAAACACCAGCAATCGCAGCTTGGTTAAAATATCAATAACCGAGGTTTTATTGATCGGGCATGGCTTATCTATTTTAACGGTGTTTTCATTCTTATGGTAAGCGTTAACAACGTTATCGACCAATTTTTTAAAATCTGATGCGTTGTACATAAAAATCCCCGCCTTGCTTTTCGTTTGACTATATCAAACAAAAAAACGCGTGTCAAGGCAGGGTTGATCAAATTTAGCAAGTTGAAGATTGCAAGGATATCTCATGCAAAACATCTATCTGTTAGCCACCCAGTAGTACACAACAGCTATGTACTCGCGAATATAATTGTTTGGCGCAAGATAGAAAGGCTTTGTTGGCGCGGCAAGAACCTGTACGTCCAAACCCGCCTTTTTGGCATATTGGGCGGAGCGGTAAATGTGAAATGTATTGGTTACGACGAGTGAACGGTAGTTTGTGCCGCCAAATCGATCATTTAGCAACTCGCGCGAGTAAAGGAAGTTCTCTTCTGTGCTGGTTGATGAGCTTTCTTCTATTATGCGATCATTCTCAATGTCGTTGGCGATAAGATAGCGCGCCATGGCTTGAGCTTCGGGAACGGTTTCTCCCGGACCCTGTCCGCCCGTAACTACTACGATGGTTGCCGGGTTGTCTTTGATATATCCCAGTGATTTATCAAGCCGGGCCTGCAATGTAGGGCTAAGCTTGCTCCCGCGAAGCCCGGCCCCAAGCACTATAACTGCGTCCAGACCTTGATCGGGCACAAGCGCGCGCGTAGCCACATTAAGGCTCACAAACACTAAAAAGATTAACAAATTGAGTCCGATCATAGAGCAGATGACCAACGCTGTGGCGCGTCCTTTTCCTGTGGTGAGAAACAAGAGTACGGACCTCTCGAATAATAGAAACAGCACGAGAACCACACCCAGTATCCCAGGCAACAGATATGCCCAATTAGGCGATAAGACAAATACGCAATATAATCCGTTAAGCAGTAGCAGAGCGGAGAGGACGGAGATCACGCGCCGCGCGATCTTTGGCATGCCCTGCGGACTACTCAAAATGCCGCGACGACACATTACCCTGCTGCCTGAAATAATAAGGGCTCGCCTGTAACGCTGAGGGTGGCTTGTAATTTTCATGTCAAGCGTGTACATATTAACCTCTATATCAATAATTCTCACGCCATTATAATACATCCTCAAGCTCTTGGCAATTGCAGAAATAAGCAAAAATGACATCCCATTCTCTAAAATGCGCTAGAGAACGGTGTGAATTTGCGTGAAATTTGCGATAAATAGTAGCCTCATGCGCATACTATATGAATTTTACCAAAAGTGCCGTAAAGCCCCGCGCTTTAGCGCGGGGGATATAAGGCACGGTTTTGAATGTGCGCCTTATGGCGCTGGTTTTTTATTGCGCGCTTGTAGCGCCGCATCCTAAGATCAGGTTGCATTAGAAATAAGCATATGGCATAATATGCCTATGCAATATAAATCGAATAACAATGTTGTGTACTCATGCAGGTTTCATGTTGTTTGGTGTCCTAAATATCGGCGAAAAGTGTTAACTGGTTCTATCTCCGAGCGGTTAAAGGAGTTGATCATACAAAAATGTTCGGAAATAAAAG
>JAISGK010000038.1 GCA_031263155.1 Clostridiales bacterium | reverse complement strand
CGCGCTCTGCGGAACTCACGGCGCGTGGATAGATTCTTTGTTACATCTGCGCGTAGTTTACATTCTGCGGCGTAGAGTTCTTTTGTTTCCGTTGTCGTTGAGACGCCGACTGTTTTGCTGCCGGCGTCGATGCCGAGTGTAACAGGCTGGGTTATGCCTTCAGTGGCATAAGTCAGCTGGATTGTGAATGGTGTTCGGCGAACTACTTTAGCCTGCCCGCGTTCAAGCAGACGCCTGACGCGTCCATGCCTGGCCGTCGGCATAATGGATATTCCCTCTTTGTTTAATACGTATACCATTGTTTCCCTCTATCTGCGGCGTGAACCGCGTAACGCGCCGTTTCGCTCTGGAAGCTATGGCTGACGGCGTTGATTGCCCTACCCAATGTTGCCCGAGGTTTCAAACGCAAGTAACACCGTTCCTACCCATCAGAACTTTTAATTACTTGCCGCAGCGCCGCAGACCAGGACATACATCTGCGGGTGCCTATACATTCTCAGGTAACGTAGTCCCTATGGGACTGAGGGTAGTCAACGAGGGGTTGTATAGAAGCTATTGCTTCCTTGCAAGCCCCTAGCTTTAGCTATGGGGTCGTTGACTCTCATCAAAACAAGATAGTGTGACCAACTGAGCCGGAATGGATTCAATTCGCCAAAGTTTGTTTGACGAATTGAATCGGAATATATTGTATAAAACTGTCTTGCGTATTTCAGCGTAGATTCTGAGAATCCCTTATCGAAACGCGCATTGAGATAAGCGGACAGTTGCCGAATAAGCCCCCGCCCGTACTGCGCGCGGACATTGCCGTCCTGCTCGCCCTCAACAATTCTGCGCCCGATTTCGTAATAGGCGGCGCACATGGTCAAATCGGCGGTGCGACCCGCAAACGACCGGGCCTGCTCTATGACGCTCGCCACGCCCTCAAATAATGTGCCGGTATTTTTCATAATCCCCATTATATCACCCTCACATTCGTATTCGGCGCGCCAAGTACAAACACCGAAGCGCCCGACAGGATCCTGAGTAGGTTTATGCTTTCGCCTCGCGTAGCCATAGGTTTATTCCCTCACTTTTGACTTATGTATGGTAAACTGACGATTTAATTTTGCTTTATTTTTTTTTATCTCGCGCATAATGTCAAGGCTCGGAATGGCATACTTTGACAACAGATACAACTCAAAGGCTTTGTCATACCACGTTTCTAATTCTTCTTCGTTCATATGGGCAAACACAGAGTTACCTTTGTCCAATTCTATATTGTGTCGTGCGCCTATGCTGTTCCACAAAAATTCTGTATCTTTAATCAAACTACCGTAAATAGAATCTTTCAGGGTTTTGACGTGTGGCTCTATGTCCTTTGCAAGAGTACAGAGTATCTCCCCTTTGCGCTGCAAATTACCTCTGTTGTCAATATGTCTGTACTCGTATATACTGCGGGTAACATCGGGATGTTTCTCCGCTACTTCGTCAGCAAGAGAGTTGTTGTAAATTACGACGGCCTCCTGAGTGCCATCCGCATTTTCTTCAAGCTCACATCTTGCGTTAAGAACTGACAATAATTGTTGAATGTTTTCATGCAAAGCAGGTATATAGTCATTGTTCTGAAAGATATATTTCCCCTCCGATTCCTCCACAATCTCCACCGCTCTGTGTAGACAGTTAATTGCGAACTGTAGGTAATCAAGGATTTTATCGGGCTTAATTTCTTTGTTGTTCAAGGTTTGCTTGTCTATACCAAGCCCACACCTCATTTCCTCAATGGATAGAAACGTACCGCGAAGATTCCAAGTCAAGAATTTGAGTGCAGCAAGGGCTTCAATCGTTCCTAGGCAGGTGTAGTAGACCTCGCCTGTCAACCAAATATTTTTTACATCCACAACATTGATGTCGGAAAGATAACGTTCAATCTTCTGATATTCATTGAAAAGATTGAAGTTGGGAAACGTATTCTGCTCGGAAATGCGCTTACGCATACTATTTACCCTCCCCGTTCGTCAGCGACCGATACATTTCCATCAACCTAGCCACGCAAGCCGCCTCGGAGGGTGTGTTCTGCGCGGTGAAACCATATGCCTTCATCACCGCCCGGTCGTTCGCTTGGTGCGCCTTGCGCAACTCCGGCGGCATTGTTAACGGGTCGTAGAGGTCTGCAAGGCTATTGTTCGAGAACAAAGCCCGTGCGTCCAATATCCCTTGTGCAGTTTTCTCAATGGCGGCGCGTTGCGCTTCTGTCGGTTCACACCACGGAAAATTGTTGTAAATAGCAGGAGTGTAGCGGTAATCGCTTTTGAGGCGCCCGCAGACTATCCGCGTCCAAGCCATATGCACGTTCGATGTTAATACGCCGAAGTGATACACTGTGGCACCAGGGATAATAAGCACGGCATCAGTCGCTATAGCATCAGGCGTCATAAATCCAATCGGAATATAACGGCGGCGTTCTGACGATACCCGAGGCACAATTATATAGTCCCTTTCCGGTTGGCGTATTTGCGTAAACAACATTGGCGTTTCGGCATCACGTTTGACCGAAGCGGTCGGGCTTTTACGGCGCATATCGGCAACCTTGGAGAGTCGTTCCATTATCGGGGAAACAGAACGGTATTCTGCGGGTGCAACGCCTTTTAGCCATAAGCAGTAACGGACTTTGCTGTTAATGTAATCTTCTGCGCCCATATATTGCCGAATCCACTTCTCTGTTTGTGGATAGGACTTTATCATCTCGTTCCGCTCACTTACGGTGAGGATTAGATTGCCTCCATCAGTCGGTTGGCTTCCCTTAGACATTTCTGGCAACTTGGCAAATAATGGTTTGCTGCGGGATTGTATGAACACATTTGGGGCATTGAGTAAATATCCGTTAATATTATCAGCGGATATTGTGTGATTGTCTATAAATATCTGCTTTGTTTTTCTAAGCCCAAGATTTGCAAATCCTATGATAACGCAATGAACAGCAGCCTTGCCCTTGGCATCATTCGTCCATACAAAAGTATAGTAAGCATAGGTAATCTCAATGCCCATAGCAAACAGGGGCTTCCATATAGCACCTACGGACTCGCCCTGAACAATGGAGTTAGTGGACACAAACGCGACTTGAATCCGCGTTCCTTTTATAAACTGCGCGGCTTTGTAATGCCAACTGCAAACATAATCAAGTTTGCCATATGTTGGCTCTGCCGCAAAAACAATACCCATATCCTCCTGCTGCTCTTTGTTACGCCATTGGTGTCCCACAAACGGTGGGTTGCCGAGTATATACGACAACTCGCGCTTCGGCACAATGCCCTCCCAGTCTAGCCGCAGGGCGTTGCCGTGAACAATAATCGCGCTTTGCGTCAGCGGCAAACGAGCGTAATACTGCCCGAACTGCTCCGACACGCGCAGATTCATTTGATGGTCTATTAGCCACATACCTACCTGCGCGATTTGGCATGGAAATTCCTCATACTCGATTCCGTAAAACTGCGCCACGTTCACTTTCAAAAGCGGCGACACATCCAATATCATTTGGTTAGACGAGAACTGCATTTTCAAGGCTTCAAGCTCCAGCTTGCGAAGCTCGCGGTATGTGATGATGAGGAAGTTTCCGCAACCGCAAGCGGGGTCGAGAAATCGCAGATCTGCCAGTTTATCGTGAAAGCGTTCAAGGGCGATCGGGTCTGTTTTCACGCGGTCAAACTCCGCCCACAATTCATCCAAAAATAGCGGATTTATGAGCTTGAGTATGTTCTCCTCGCTGGTATAATGCGCCCCCATCTCGCGCCGCTGGCCTTTGTCCATAACACCTTGAAACATCGCGCCAAAAATAGCGGGGCTTATTGCGTTCCAGTCAAAATTGGCGCAATCAAGCAGGGCCTGCCGCATTTTCGCGTCGAAATCGGCGGGCGCGAGCCGTTCCGCAAACAAGCCGCCATTAACATAGCGGAAACGGCGCAATTCTTCAGAGAGCAGCGTTTTTTTAGCACGGACTTCCTCCGGCATATTAAGAACTTCAAATAAGTCTGAAATGCGGTGCGAAAGGTCGCTTCCGTCAGGCTTTGAGGCTTCCACATACACCGAAAAGCTGTCCTGTGGGAAAATGCCTGTGTCGTCGGCAAAAAGGCAAAACAGCAGACGAACAAGGTACACCTCAAGCTCGTGCCCCTCGTAACCGTGCGTTTTCAGCGCATCGTGAAGTTTCGCCATCTTTTCGGCGGCTTTGACGTTGACCTCAACCTGGTCGTCGTGAACGCGCTCGGTCGTGTAGCCAGCGATGTCGGCAAACTTTTTGATGTGCTTGCGAAGGTCGGCGGTCTTGAACATATGTATATCGTTCGTTGATAGACGATATAGGTGTATATTCACAAAATCGCTGACTATAAGGTATTGTGGAACCGCTTCCGCCTGTAGCTTGGGCAGATAGTTGAACAGTTGCGTCTTGGCGTTGGAAAGATTTTCACTTGGTGATTTCATCTCAATTCCTAGCATACTCGGCCAAAGGTAGTCAATCCATTTTGTTCCCGCTTTCTCTTGAAAGATACCGACCTCGCTCGAATTTACGCCAAAACACGCCAACAGCTCAGTAATAAACTGCTGGTCGTGCTGTTTTTCGATGCCTTTGAATCCTTTCCACCGTTTAGAAAAGGTGATGGCGTTAGCTTGTATCTCATCCCATGTTAATGGCATTTTTCTTTCTCCCCAGTATTCCCTTTTTTCCGCTTCGCGGCTTTCGTCCTGTCGTCTACAGGCTTAGGCACGTTCTTTGGACTTGGCCAGACTTTACCTCAGCCAAGCCCCACTACAATACCACGCCCGATCATAGATTTTCCCTATCATATAACGCGATACCGAATATTGCAACATACTTTTGGAAACAACCCGACTTAAACGAATAGATAAAACCCCCCGCTTTTTTAAGACGGGGGGTCTTTGATCAGGTCAGGGTATCCACACATTCTTTTGCTTCTCTATCTCGCCGTCGGAATATACAAACTCGCCATACGCGCTAAACAGATAGTTTTCACCATGCACATTGCCTTCTTTTTGCCCTGTGTGCCCAAACGAACGGCCAACATCATGCAGGCGCTTTGTATCCATAAGGAACAGTAGGCTGTTGCCCGTTGCACCCCGCCGCGACATGTTTTGCTCTATGCAGCTAACAAGATAAACGCCATCTTTAATCTTAATGTACGTTGTCGGTTCGTCGTATGGATACTTGCTCCAATTCTCCATATCTTCCGGGGTGGGGGCAGGCATACCCCTTAGGGCCGGGCTGTCTGGCGGGAAGGTACCGCGCATATAGTATGGGCTGTAGTACACATGAATGATCTCCCACTTCGGGGTGTACCGCCAATGTATACGCTTGCCTACCAGATCCGCCGTGTACCCGTGACGTATAAACGGCAGCGGGTATCCCTCCAGGTCTATAGCGCCAAAGTCAAAGTCACTCTTTATCAAATAGGGCCACTTGTCGTTAAAGTTAGTGACAGACCTAACAAAAGTGACCAGCCTTTGTTCCATGTCCAACACAAGGCTTATATTGGTTCGCGGCTTTACCCCGGCAAGTTCGAAATTAACAAAGTATGTCAGCTCATCTACCTTGCCGCACTCATAAGACTCTTTTGTCGCGCTCGCTCCCCATTCGTTCCATTCTAACAGGGTACCGCTAAGGAATTTTACATAAAAGTCTTTCTCTAGATTCATAACCAGCTTAAACTCTTTACCGGCCAGTTCAAAGTTAAGCGGCGCGCGATACTGCGACATGCCCTCAAAACTTGGCTCTTTGTCATAAATGCCATAATATCCATCGGGATTTGGCGCGGCGGCTGGCTGTGTTCCCTCGTCTTTTGGTTTCTCCGGCTCGGGCGCAACGCCTTCAGGCGCGTCAGGCTTGCTGTCTGAAACGGCTGTAAACCTGCGACGCGCATGAAACGCGTTTTCTATCTCGTCTACCATGGCAATGGCGTAGTCAGCATAGCTTATATAGCTTTCGTTGGACGCGTTGGTTATGGCGAAATCGCCGCCAAGGGTATACGCCCCTGTACGCTTGCCGCCATAATCAAACATGTACGCGGGAGAAAAATACGTCCAGTTAACGTCGCTGTTTTGCAGCAGCTTAAACCCTTCCATCATATCCGCAGGGTCTCTGCGCCAAGCCTCTGGTATCTGCTCAATATATTGATGCGCTTTGCGCGGGTCGGTATACAAACTCGCGGCCCCGCCCACCACTAACAATCTAACCTGCGGTATCTTTTTAAAAATTTCTATAAGCCTTGCCAGCGCATTTTTGTAAACGTCGTGGTGTTCTTCGCCAAACGGCAGACCAAACGCGCTGACTACGGCATCCAGGTGGGCTATGTCGGACGGATCAAGGTCGTAAATATCGCGCTCTATCACTTGCTGAAAACCTTTTCCTTCTATTTTAGCCTTATCGCGCACTATCGCCGTGACTTCGTGCCCGCGTTCGAGGGCTTCTTTAGCAATCAGCGCCCCTGCCTTGCCATTTGCGCCGATAATACCAATTTTCATGCAAACACCTCGCCATCAGATTCTTTCCCAACTATTGTCAATCGCATCAAGTTGATTGGATGGGATTGATTAAAATTTTACCACTTTGGGCGGCGCCGTCGGCGGGAACGCCTCAAGTACGGCTTCGCCGTTTTCAAGATAAAACACCTCGAAAATTGGATTGTCTGGTGTTTGATATATGCCTTTTACACCAGGCATCGCGTCCATAACCTTTGCTTTGGCCTCGACGCTATTCTCAAACACCACATGGCCACTAAGCCGCAGGTACTTTGAAAAATCGGGCTTGGTGAACATTATCTCGGCATAGGGCGTTTCTTTAAGCTGTGAGAACACCTTTTTGGTGTTATTGGTGCAAAACCAGAACTTGCCGTCTTCGTAAAACCCAAATCCAAACGCGCGTACTCTAGGCTGCTTGCCGCCCTCAACAGTGGCGATATAGCCCACGCCTGTTTCTTTGATAAAGTCTAAAACGTCCTTCATTCTATTTCCTCCTAAAAAGTATAGTGAGGTGACTTGTCGCGTAACTTTATCACCACGGTGACTTAATCACCATGGGTGACTGTCACCATTTAAAAAACCGTGCTACATCATACGCGCCAAGGTCGTAGCCCCGCGCGCCGTAGGTATAAAACTCAAAGCGCTGTCCATGCGTTATGCCATAAAAAGTACCTACGTCATGCATAATCTTTTTGTTCATCAAAACGACACCCTGCTGGCCAGAGCCAAACGTTTCTACCCAGGTGTACAGATACACATGCTCTTTTATCCTGAAATATTTGGCGGGCGCGCAACCAAGCAAGCCTGATCCGGGGCCCTGCAATATTACCCAGGCTATGGAATATGGCGAGCCAAAGATGTGCTGGCTAGTCATGTCATCGCGGTACGACCAGCCCATACTGTGCCCCGATAAATCACGCGTGGGCTGATGCCGCCAGGCGACTGGACGCGGCGCCCCTTCACGCTCAATATAACCATGATAAACGCGCTGCTCTACATACCGCGCCGATAAGGGAGACGCTCCCAAGGGAGATATTATCATAGTTTGCAGGTTCATTTCAAGGTCAAGTACAATACTACAGCTTGTAACCGGGCGGCTGTTTTTTTGAAGATACGCGACAAGGTACACCGCTTTGTCAATTTGCAGCGCCTCGTAGTATTCTTCGCGTTCCCCCGCGCCATCGTCCCATAACATTTTATGGGCGTCCACAAATCTATACTTTATCTCCGGCCCGCCGTTGTCAGCCTTTAGGGCCATATCCATTCCGGCCAGGGCACTGGAGAAAGCCGGGCGCTTGCCTATTAGATCACCGGTTTTATATTCCGGTGACAATTGCGCAAGTTCAGCAAGCTCAAACACTTCCCGCTCTGTCATTTCAACGGCCATTCTGTGCGGTCTGTATGGGCGTAATAACTGGTTCATCCCTCTCCTCCTTCATCAATAGACTGATCGATAAACGGAGGCCATGAATAATCTTTATTCATATCGTTAGGGATATGCAGGCTGGCAAGCTGCCCCACATACTCGCCCGTCGCCCCAAATGTATAGCACTCAAATTTGCTGCTCCCGTTAATGCCAAAAAAGCATCCCACATCATGCATGTCAAACAGGTTCATCAGCACAAAGCCTTGCACGCCCGCGCCTTCTGTCTCTACCCACGAATATATATACACGTGATCATTTATTTTAACATAGTTGCAGGGCGAGCTAAGCAGGTTCCCGCCGTAAAAGGTGTTAAAATCAACAAAACATGAATACCACTGGGAGGCATAGATATGTTGAATGGCAAACTCTGGCGAATATGTCCATACTATGGAGCGGCCTACCAGATCGGTCGTAAGCGAATGGCGTTTTTCATGATATCCACCATCGTCTATGTATCCAAACACTATATCGCGATCCACCTCGCGTGTGGATACCTCATTGCCAATTTGGGCAAAAAACGCTGTCACCAGTTTTTCATGTGTGTCAAGAACAATCATACGCGCCTGCTGCGGGCTTGTTCCCTTCACAATATGTTCAAAAAAGATTATGCCGTCATCCGCCTCAAGCGCGTCGTAATATTCCTCTTTCGGCTCGCCCGCGTCGTCGCTCCACGTTAAGGTATGCGCGTCAGAAAAAGAGTAGTACAAGGCGCGCCCATTGTCAAAGCGCAATGTTAACCGCGTGCCCGTCAGCTTTTCATAATAGGGAGGGCGCATTTTTTCCAGCCCGCCGTGTATATAGTCGGTAGACTGGCGAACTATTTCATCAATCTCTTCCGCTGTAAATTGGGGATAAAGGTTAAGCGCCATTAATTCACCTCGCCTGGCTTGTTTTGTTGTAAATAGATATTGGGCTTGGCTTCCAGCTTGCCATCGCTGTACACAAAATTTCCATAGGCCCCAAAGATGTAGTTTTCTCCATGCACATTGCCCTCTTGCAGCCCCGCGTGGCCAAACGACCTGCCCACATCATGAACGCGCTTGGCGTCTATCAGAAACAGCAATGAATTGCCGGTAAGACCCCTGCGCGACATGTTTTGCTCTAGCACGCTAACCAGGTACAGCCCATCGCGCACCTTAATATAGGCCGCCTTTTCATCGTATGGCGCGCGCTCCAACATCGCTTCCCACTCTTCCGGCGAAGCGTCGCCCCATGCTGTAGCCGGGGGGAATGTTACGCGGCAATAATCGGTACAATAGTATACATGTATAATCTCCAGCCCGGGGTTATAGTGCCAATGTATCCGCTTGCCCACCAAGTCGGCGGTAAAGGCGTGTCTGTGCTTGGGCGCGGGATAGCCGGGCGTGTCGATGTATCCAAAAAAATATTCGCTCTCGCACATGTAAGGGTATTGCTCATCATAATCCGTTTTGGTGATTACCATGGTAACAAGGCGCTGCGGAGCGTCCAATACCAGCGTTATATTAACCCTTGGGGGCGCGTCGGCAAGTTCAAAATTGACAAAATAGGCGTCCGCGATCTTGGCACATTCGTAATACTCCACTGACCCCTGCGCGCCGTACCTGGACCAGGATAATGTGCTGCCGCTTAAAAAGTTAACGATGTACGTTTGGCCATCGTCAAAAACCAGACGCGTCCTTTTGCCGCAAAGCTCATAGTTAAGCGGGTCGCGGTACTGGCTCATGCCTTCAAAAACCGGCGCTTCCGCCGTTAGGCCGTAATAAGGTTTCGCCATATGTTCCATCCCTCCATTTTATATGGTTATCTGCGATTATCTGAAATATGATAATTCCCGCTGCGCCTGTAAGGCGCTCGCCCGTAAGGCGTTAACGTCCTTGACAAAACCCTAAAATAATGTAGAATTATACGCATAAATATATTATAACATGCCGCATGTGGGGTGAAACTATGCGCTTACTTTTGGTTGACGACGAATTCTTTGTACGCGAAAGAATACTAAGACAGCTTAACTGGAATGACCTTGGCATAGACGATGTGCGCCAGGCAAGCTGCGGCGTGGAGGCAGTGCGTATGCTTAACGACTGCTCGCCTGATGTTCTTTTAACCGATGTACGTTTGCCTAATATGAATGGCCTACAACTGGCGGAAGAGGTTACCCGCGCTAACCCTGACTGCAAAATCATCTTCATTAGCGGGTATTCTGATGTCTCCGCCCTGCGGGGCGCTATCCGCCTGCGCGCGATTAATTTTGTCGAAAAACCCATCAATATACAGGAGTTATCGGATTCTATACGCAAGGCCGCAAGCGATCTACGGCGCGAACATTTTTTAAAGAGCGACCTTGACAAGTATCAGAGCAAAACACGGCAGGAGCAGTTGATATCAGCCGCAAGGGGACTTACAAAGTCAGACACCGTAAGTGAGGCGGCGGAATCTGTACGGCAACTTTCAGGCTCCAGCGATTTTACATATTATGTATCGGTAGCGCTAAGACTTATCAATACGCCCAGCGAACCATTGCGCGGCGACAGACAATCGCGCGACGATGATCAATCACATGGCGGCGAGCCACCGCTTTATGATGAGCCATCGCTTTATGACGCCAGCTTTGCCGCCGTCCTTAACGATGTGTTTCATGATAACGAATCTGTCGCTGTAGGCTTTGTAAAGCACGATCGCGCCGCAGTACACCTATTCTGTAGAAGCTACTCGTTCCGTCGCCGCGAAAAGATAGAGCCATACCTCAACAACCTCATTAATCGCCTGCGCGACCTAAATATTAAAAGCGTATGCGCGATTGGCAAATCTGGACGTTTGCCCGATGTCTTTCCCGAGTCGTACACCACCGCCCAGCAGGCGCTGTCTTATTGCTACTATAACGGCCCTGGATGCATCTGTCACTATCGCGACTACGATCTTACCCCTTACGATATGGAACACATCCCGCTGGCGAACTTCTCCCAAGCCCTTACAAAAGCGGAGCCCCAGCATTTTAACGACATGCTCGCCAATCTGGCGTCGTCTATAAAGATGCGCAACGCCACACCGCCGAGTCAGGTCGTAAGATTTTTTTCCAATGTATTGGGCATGGTTATACGCGCCGCCGCGAGGGAGAACGTCAAAATCCTTGACGCCTTCGCGGATGAGTACGACGTATGGGACTACATACACGACCTGCCTTTTCTGGATGATTTATGCGACTTTACGCTTAACACCGTCAAACGATATTACGAACAAACCCAACACAAAACCAACAACAGTACGGTTAACCATATCATTGGATTTATTAAGCAAAGCTATGACAACCCTGATCTTAGCGTCACCATGATCTCAGACGACATACACCTTACACCTACATATATCTGCCACTTGTTCAAAGACACGCTGGGTACGACAATTGGAGAATATATTACCCGTCAACGCATAGACAAAGCGAAAGAACTGCTGCAAACGGGGGCATATAGGGTTAAAGACCTGGCCCGTCTGGTCGGTTACCGCAACGCCAATTACTTTTCTTACGCGTTTAAGCGCGAAACGGGCTACAGCCCCGGCGTCAAACAGGCATGAGCGTTCGATCAAGCAATAAAGATCTAAGCGATAAAAATCACAGCGCCACGCCTCATGGCGTTATGCCTCATGGCGTTATGCTCGCTTCACGGCTGTATCGCCTGTTTAAAGGCCATATAAAATATATGCGCTTGGGTACAAAGCTTCACGCGCTGGTTATGTTTTCGGTATTTGTGCCGCTGTTTATATCGCTGGCCCTGTTCAATATCTATGTTACAAGCACAATGTCAAGCCGATCCCGCGCCACCGCTGTTCACTCATTCGATTTGCTCTACGCGGTTTTGTCCAATAACTTCGATTACATACACCGCAACGTAACAACTCTGCAAATTGACGCCTCAGCGCGTGAACTGCTTCAATATGGGCTGGACACACAACCCGCCCTTTCGCAAACCAAAATCAAAAGTCATGTCAATACCCTGGTAAGTTTTATAGAGAACAGAAACATATGGAACATGCGACTTTTAATGTATGTTAGCGACGCTAACGACTTTATACTGGACAATACCACCTATTTTCCAATTAAATCTGTCAGCGAGGACCAGTGGTATCAGTCGCTGGTATCCAAGCCATACAAGAATACCTGGCAATACGAAAAGGGCGACGAAACGCTTTCATACCTGGTGCGTGTATGCAAACCTGCGGATTATTATGAAACGATGTCCATACTGCGAATAACCTTTGCCGAAAACCTCCTGCGCGATACGCTGGCCAATTCTCTGCCCATGACAAAAGGTTCGCAAATCCTTTTGGAAGACGACGGTCATATTATAACCTGCGCGTCGTCGGGCGAAAGTGTAGTGGAAACAGCGCTAGGCATACCCGGCGAGCAATTCAGCACGGTCACCTGGAGCGATGTTGTCATTGGCGGTACGCGTTATCAGGCGCTTGCGCGCGCTTTTAGGCAAAATCCATGGCGGCTTATCATGCTAATACCCTACGGCGCGAAATACAACAGCGTACTGGACGACAGGCAGTGGGCGAGTATTCTTATAAGCGCTCTGGTCTGCGGGGTAGGCATATTTGTTATATCGGTACTATTTTCTCGCCGTATAAGCCATCGGGTAAGTATAGTGTCTAACCATATGCGCAACCTCAAAAACGGGGCGCTTCAACCTTTGCCAAACGCAACCGAAGGCGACGAATTGGGTACCTTGGTCGAAAGCTACAACTATTTGACCGAAGAATTAAAAATGCTTACCATAGCGCAAAAACTTGCCGCCGAGAACCAAAAGAAGGCTGAAATGAAAGCCCTGATGGCGCAGATAAACCCTCATTTTTTGTATAACACGCTGGAGATGATAAACTACTACGCCTACGAGAGCAAGCCGGAAGAAGTGGAACGCATAGTAGAGCTATTGTCGCGATTTTATAGGCTGTGCCTTAACAGGGGCAGCGACATAGGCGATCTTGCCGGCGAAATAAAACTCACAGAAGCGTACCACAGTATCCAAAACATTCGCTATCGCGGGGCCATAACCCTTGTAATTGACGTACCAAACAACCTGCTAGGCGCGTCGGTACCCAACATAATATTGCAGCCCATTGTAGAAAACGCGATAAAACACGGCGTTCTTAAAAAAACTGATCCCAAGGGCACAATAAAAATAACCGCGAGTGAAGACGGGCCTGACTTGATCATACAGGTCACAGACAACGGCGTTGGCATGTCAGCCGAGCGGCTCACGCAGGTTTCTCACGGCTTGCAGCTGGCGAACGATATGTCTGTAGGAGGCAGCCATTACGGTTTAAAAAACATACGAGAGCGGTTAATAGCCTATTATGGGCGGGGCTATGGACTTAGCTTTAAAAGCCCGCCCGATGGCGATTGGACAGATAGCGGCGTTACAGTTACCATTCGCCTTAAAAAAGGCGAGCAGCCAGCGCCCTAGCTCCCTCAAAAACTCTAACTGTGCGTTTTCACAAAAGGATTTTGCCTTCGTAGGGGCGCGCAGTGCGCGCCCGCAAGCATCTCTACGGCTTCGTCGATATCGGGTGATGACGGGCGCGCACTGCGCGCCCCTACGAAATCATACCCACCAACCGCTGCGCGCCCATACCAAATTTGGAAAACACACGTTTAGACGTTAGGCTTATGTATGGATTGCCCACTAGTATTATATATTAATTATGCTGTCAGTTCTACATAAATTTTTGCGATAAAATTATAAATAATGTGCATAATTCCAAATAATTAATGTATGCGCAAGCGATATTGCGCAAAACCATATCAGTAATTTCGATATGACCGCAAGATTTTTATGAACAGCACAGCTATTCAATTAGCTGTGCCGTTGTTTTTTTTAATATAATGTATACAGTAAAGTTGAATGGAAAGGGGGCTTGGTAATGCAAAACGCGACGGAGCGCAAGCGTGAACATTTTGATTACCGCAGATTTTTCCGTACCACATGGAACAACCGTTTCCTCTTAATCATGTTGCTTCCGGCCATTATTTATGTAATTGTATTCGCTTATTTACCAATGACGGGCATAGTATTGGCTTTCAAAAATTTTAATTATGTTAAAGGTATTTTTGGAAGCGACTGGGTTGGTCTTAAAAATTTCCGATTTCTGTTTATGTCTAACAAGCTATGGTTTCTGGTGCGCAATACGCTGTTATACAACCTGGCGTTTATATCGGTGGGCGTTATTCTAGAAGTTGGCTTTGCCATTATTATAAACGAGCTGGGCAATCGCGTATTTAAACGCGCGTTTCAATCGTTTATGTTTTTACCCTACTTCATATCATGGGTTGTGGTAGCCGCCATTGTTCAAGCGCTATTTAGCTACGAATATGGAATGATCAACGGGGTTATTTCCGCTTTGGGCGGCACCCGTATTAACCTGTACGACTCCCCCGGCTTATGGCCGTACCTGATAGTTATGTTTAGAGCCTGGAAAACCGCCGGTTACGGCACAGTGGTATATCTCGCGGCCATTACCGGCATAGACCCGGAGTTGCACGAGGCGGCGCAGATAGACGGCGCGAGCCTTTTGCAGCGCATAAGGCGCATAACCCTGCCCTGCCTTGTGCCCACTATGATCATCCTGTTTCTACTGGCGTTGGGTCAGGTGTTTAGAGGCGATTTCGGACTGTTTTACCAATTGGTGGGCAACAACGCCGCATTGCTGGAAAAGGCCGATATTTTGGATCTGTTTATCTACCGCGCCCTGGCCTCTACCAGTGATATGGGCATGGCGAGCGCGGCGGGATTGTTTCAGTCTGTGTTGTGTTTCATAACAATCATGACCGTTAACGGCATCATTAAAAAATTGCAGCCAGATTATTCTCTATTCTAAAAAGGGGGTTAAAGAATGACGCCGCGTAAAATCATTCAAAAAGATAAGATGATCTTTAACGCCTTTGGATATTTGTTGGTCACGCTGTTTGGATTGGCGTGCGTACTGCCGTTTCTGCTGGTGTTGGTAACCTCTTTTACCAGCGAGGCGTCGCTGATGCGCAACGGGTACACATTTTTTATAAAAGAGTTTTCTACCCAAGCATACTCTCTGGCGTTTGGTAACCCGCAACGAATCTTCTGGTCGTATCGCAACACTATAGCAGTCACGGTAATTGGCACGGCTTGCGCTGTGCTTATAGCTACCATGACCGGCTATGTGCTGCAACGCAGGGACTTCCCTCAACGCAATGGGTTTTCATTGTTTTTCTTTTTCACCACGCTTTTTAACGGCGGGTTGGTTCCAACATACATATTGTGTGTAAGATATTTGGGATTTAAAAATAATTACGCCGCGTTGTTGCTGCCGCTTATGTTTTCGGTATGGAACATGATTATCGCCAAAAGTTTCATCACGAGCGTGCCGTATGAGATTACCGAGAGCGCAAAGGTAGACGGGGCAAACGATATCTTAATATTTTTCAGGCTTATTTTGCCGCTGTGCAAACCGCTTGTCGCTACGCTGGGCCTGTTTTCCGCGCTGGCGTATTGGAACGACTGGTACAGCACACTATTATACATAACAAAAGAAGAGAAGATGAGTTTGCAGTACTTCTTGCAGGAAATGATTAACAGCATACAGGCGTTAAAAAACCTGGTATCGTTGGGCGGTTCCGCCAGCACCATACGCATATCGTTGCCGACCGAAACGCTCAAAATGGCTATGACAGTTATAACTACCGGGCCTATTATACTTTTGTACCCATTCGTGCAAAGGTACTTTGTAAAAGGTCTTACTATCGGCGCGGTAAAGGGTTAATTTTGGGCTTGCGCTAAATCTTATGGCGACAACGCCCTAATTATAAAAGGAGGATATATTTATGAAACGTTTTTCAATAGCGGCATTGCTTTTGGCGCTGCTCATAGCGGTGTCCGCGTGCGCGGGCGGCGCGCCAACGACCACGTCTGGGGCCAGTGAGCCAAACGTCGCCGCTACCGCCGGCAGCGGCGAACAGGCTTCATCCGAGCAAGCATCAACCGAACCAGCTTCAGCTGAAAATGAAGCGGACAATCCTTGGGCCTCTTTCGACACGTCCAAGGAAGTTCATCTCATATTCTATGCTGTCGGTACCGAAGGCACCGATCATGATCGCGTCGTCAGCATGGCGAGCGACAGGATGAAAGAGCTTATTAACACAACATTCGAGGTAGAGGTTATCCCGCTGTCAGACTTTCAGACCAAGTACCCCCTGGTACTGGCCGGCGGCGAAGAGGTAGACATTATCATGACTCACCCCTACATCGGGCCGTTTACTACCCACGCTGACAATGGAGCTTTCTATGAGCTGACCGATGATTTTTTGGCGACATGGATGCCCGAGACCATGAAGTCTCAAATTCCCAATAGCTGGAATCAAGCGAGTTATCGTGACAAACTGTATCAAATACCCCGCAACGCGTCTGATTATGAGCAGGCGTATGGTGTGGTTGTGCGCAAAGATATGCGCGATAAATACAACATACCTGAAATAACTACATTCGCCGAATTTGAGCAATATTTGCTGGCTGTCGCGGCAGGCGAGAAAGAAACGGGCATGTTCGCTATGTATGCCAACCCCACAGTACCAATGACGCTTACTTTTTTACAGGGTATCAATAACTGGCAAACAGTCGGCGCGGCCTTATGGGACGCCGATGAAGAAGGCGTCATTAACCCCGATTCCCTGTTTAACTCTGTAGAGACGCCAGAGTACAGAGAGTATTGCCTGCGCATGGCTGAATGGGCAAAAGCGGGCGTTTGGCCGTCCAATGCCATAACCGGCGTAACACATATAACCGATCTATTTAAAGAGGGTAAAAGCGCGTCTGACATATGCATGTATAAAGCCGCGAACGAGGATATAGTACAGATGGAAGCCAAGGGTGTAGAAGTAGAATATTTCAATATTCTTCCAGAAGGCTGCAACACGCGTATATCACCCTACAACTATGACGCGTTGGCCATTACGTCATTCAGCAAAAACCCTGAGCGCGCCGCGCTGGCCGTAGACGTTATGAAGAATGATTATGATATTAACAACTGGCTGCAAGGCGGCATACCCGGCGAGCATTATATCTATGACGAAGCCACAAATTCGCACAGCAACGGCCCGGCAGCGGAAGCTTACCCGTGGAGCGGCTGGGCGTGGTGTCTGCGCAGCCAGCTTAACCCAGGTGAAGGCGGTATTGTGCCAAAAGTAGCCGCGATACGCGAAGAATACGACAAGGCGAACCTAGACCCCGCTCGTTTCCCGGTGGACGGCTTTACTGTAGACAATAGCGAATTTGAAGCTGAAAGCGCGTTGATCAACTCACTTAACCAAGAATGGGCAACCTCATTTGACCTGGGAGTGTTCGGCGACCAAACAGAAGCCAAACTTGACGAGTATATCAGCTTGCTTAACCAAGCGGGTATGGATTTGATTCTCGAACAGACAAAGACACAGCTTAGAGAATTTATGGCCGCCAATAGCTAAGAGACCTGGCTCCCTGTGTTCTTGTGAAGCGCATTCTGACAATCTATTTTTGTATAAGCAGAGGCGAGAGTTGTCGCCTCTGCTGTGATGTTTTTTGGGGGGCATGGGCATTGGATTTTTCCATAAATAATCTCGATATATCAATGATACCGTTTAGTCGTCGCTTGTCACGTTTGATGGTGCTTTACGGCTATGACATATCCGAGGAGGAAGGGCCGCAAAAGCTCTTCTTTTCTATATCAAACAGCTATTACGACATGCAAAGATACAACCGCTATAACCTTGTGCAAGTAGAACCGCTGGTTGACGGCGAGGCAGTACCCTTTACATATCAGGCAAACCCGGGCGTTCTTAAAGTGTGTACCGACAGAGGCACGTGTGCCGAGGGAGGCACAATCGAGATGTGTTACGACGGCGTTAACACTATGCAGATACGCTCGACAGGGGGCCTTGGCGTCAGATTCTTTATAAAAACGCGGCCGCACGAATTGTTTATCGACCGTTTGGACGGCAGCGTGTGCGCGTCGTTCGCGTTGATAGGGTCTTTTTTGTGGGAAACGTTAAAGGGCGCGCAAACAAACAATGCCCGCTGGGACGCGTGGAGCATAAAAGCCGACGACGGCGAGATCATCTGGACGCCAGACAAAGACGGCGAGACCCATGGCTACATCCACTACGCCGAAACGACTGTGGAGAAAGCAACGCCACGCGGCTTTGACGATTGCGTTAAAGAGAATTGGGACGATTTTTATGCCTGGGCCATGAAATATGAGCCTGTGCCAGATAAATACGCGCATATTCGCTTGTTTGCCATATACGTTATCTGGAGCTGCTACCTGGGCGCCAAGGGCATGGTAAAAACAAATATGGTATTTATGATGCGCAACGGGCCGCTGGTGCGCGCTATGGGCTGGCATCAGAGTTATCACGCCATGGCTTTGTGGAAGGATTTGGATACCGCGATAGATCTGTTGTATTCCATGTTTTCCGTGCAGGATGAATTTGGTATGCTGCCAGACAGCGTAAGCGATCATTACGTGACCATGCTGGCCGCGAAACCGGTATTTCAAGGCTTCGCTCTCAGCTATATCCTGGATCGCGTGGGTATAGACGCCCTTACCCCCGCGCATTGCGAAAAACTGTACGAGCCTATGAAAAAGTGGGCAGAATATTGGTTCATCCTGCGGGACAGGGATAGGGACGGCATACCATCGTATATGCACGCCGACGAATCCGGCTGGGACGACGCCTCCATTTTCCGCAGGGGTATGCCCACATCCACCCCCGATTTGTGCGCGTTCCTTGTGCTGATGTTTGAAGCGATTGCCAAACTCGCCGCCCGCATGGGCAAGCATGAAGAAGCGCGGGCATATGACATTCGCTCAAAAGAATTGCTGGACACCATGATAAAGGTATATTGGAACGGCGCTAAATTCGTGTGCTTTATGGACACGACCCGCGAGGTTGTTGACGAAGAAAGCATCGCCGTATACCAGCCCATTATACTGGGCAAGCGGCTGCCCGAACAGATAAGGCGTAAAATTGGCGAGGCGGCGGGTAATACAGACACCTTTTTCATGCCTGCCGGTTTCGCGTCCGAAAGCCAGCAAAGCAGGTATTATGACGTAACTTATGGGTCGTTTATGCTGGGCACCATTCTTGCGCCTGTTCAATTGATGATGACAGTGGGGTTATACAACGCCGGCGAAAAAGAAGTGGCGCTCAAAAACGCGTACAACTGGTGTGAACGCTCGCTTGAGGTGGGGCCGCAGACAATAGTGCAAAGCCCGCCGCAGAAAGATCCCAGGCCTACAGGCTTTAAGCCTGTGTTGCCGCCGTTTAAAGGCGGTCGTATGATGCCGGGTTTTTATAGCTCGTGGGGCGCTGCGGTGTTTCTTGTGCTTGGAGCGATGCTATACAACGATTCCAAAGCTGACAAGGCGGAAAAGGGGGTCATGGCATGATACTATTTGGAACGAACAGACAGTTTACACTGGAAGACGCGCCTTTTTCGCGCGCGGGGGCTTTTTTGTCCATATACCAGTTTCGTGGCGACAAACAACTCTACTTGACCCATTGCCGATCCGAGGCCGTTGTGCTGGACAGACCCAACCTCATGCGTATAGCTTTTATAGGCAAGGCGGGAACCGAGCTGCCGTTTATTTACCATTCTGACGAGTCCTGCCTTACCGTAAAGACCCCAGAAGGCGTCGCGCAGTTTACATACGAGACGCCGCAGGTATTGCGCGTTCGCGTATGCGGGGTTATCGCGCGCGTTTTTCACGAGCCGGAGATGCATGAAGGCGCGGCAATACGACGCGAGGGTAACGAGCTGGAGGCGGCGTTTAATTTCAAAGGCAAGCTGCTGTTCAAGCGCATAAGCGGGGTAATGACCACCGAGGCCCAATGGAATTTTAGAGAGGTCTCTCCCTTCCCTTACAAGATTGATATTATGGAGAGCATCGACGGCGCGGGCGAAGTAGCCATACACGAATATTATTCCAACGGTGTGACCTTCGAGTCGTACAAGGAATTTGACCAGGCTCGCGCCGATATGCTTGCGGAGTTTGAACAATTTAACACGGTGTACGCCAAGGTTGCCCCTGTGTATAAAGAAATGGCCCGCCGCGCCGCGTGGATAGCGTGGATATCGCGCATGGGCCCTCAAGGCAGTCTCACAGACACAGTCGTTTACATGCACAAACTGCTGCTTGTTTGCGCCTCTGGATGGCAGCAATGCTTTGCGGCTTTGGCGATGCGACAAAATATAAAAGAGGCGTGGCGGCTCATTCTGTCGTTTTTCAATTTTCAAGACGAGCGCGGCGGACTGCCCGATAACGTAACCGACATGAACCAGGCGATATGGGTATCCACAAAGCCGCCGCTGTTTGGCTACACCATCTGCTACATGTTGGACAATTTTGACACAACCCCTCTTGCGATAGAAGATTATGAGCGTATGTATGACCGCCTGTCAAAATATCGCGAATGGTGGTATACCAACCACGACCACGCGCACACAGGTTTGCCCGCGTATTATCACCCAGACGAATCAGGGTATGATGAAGCGACCATTTTTGAGGCGGGCTTGCCGTTGCAATCGCCCGATCTCATGGCCTATATGGTGTTTACCAACGAGGCGTTGGCTCGTCTTGCCAAACGCCTGAACAAAACGGATGAAGCGGAGCGTTGGCAAAGCGAAAGCCAGCGGGTTATTGACTTTTTGATTAATGAATTATGGGACGGCGAGCAATTTTTAGGCAAGGCGACCAAGACGGGCGCTCTGCACAAGTGCGGTTGCGCGGCGCAGTTGCAGCCCATCTGCCTGGGCTCGCGTTTGCCGAAAGATATTATAGACAAAATCACGGCGCGGCTGACAGACGAAGAAGACTTTCTCACCGATTGTGGCATCACGTCTGAATCGCAAAAGAGCGAGAAATTCCGTGTGTTTTCGTTTACGCGAGGCCCCGTTATAGCGCCGGTAAATATGTTAATGATCAACGGCTTGTTCGACGCGGGTAAAATAGACGCCGCCCGATTAATAGCGGCGCGTTATCTCAACGCCGTGCTAGTAAATGGCCCCGCGCTGGGTTACAGCACCTTTCGCAAGGAACCCAAAACCTGGCAAGATATCCCGTTTTCAGAAGACAAGGGGCAGATACGCGCTCCGCTTATGTCGTGGGGGTCGGCGGTATTTCTGTCGCTGGCAAACAGGATAATGGATAACGCGTAACGATAGAGGGCGGCGTCTTCACGCATAGACAAACAAAAAAGGCTGTCGTAAAACCCGCGCCTCGCAAAGGCAGTTGGGTTTTGCGGCAGCAAATAAATTTTGCGTGTTTATTGTTTAATTCCACAATGTGGTCGTGACTTCCGCAATGGCCGCCTCGTCCGACAACAACGCCAGTTCGTATTTCTCCAGTACCGCATCTTGAATACGTTGGCGCACCAAAGAATTGATGGGGTGCGCTATGTCTCTAAATTCGCCATCTAGAGTTTTACGGCTGGGCATCGCGATAAAGAGACCTTTGTCGCCTTCGATGACTTTAATATCATGAACGACAAACTCGTTATCAAATGTAACGGACACAATGGCCTTCATCTTGCCTTCGCGGTTTACCTTCCTGATCCGCACGTCAGTGATGTCCATTTGTACTGTCTTCTCCCCCTGCGTTAGACATTTCGCTTCGCCAACTACCGCCTGCCAAAATTTTCTTGCTCCTAGTATTATAGAGTCCATCGCAAAAAAAATCAATAATAAAATGCGAATATACAGCTTATAGGGAATTTTTTTGCTATATAGCTCAAACAATACGCGAGAATACGACACGCCAAAACGTTATAATACAGTGCTTTTTGCGATAATGACGGGATGCTCCGGCGTTCCGATTACTTGCTTGCCATCGGAAAGTATGACCTCTTTATCTAGTATTGCGTGTTCGACCACGCAATTATTACCTATATAACTGCCCTCCATAACAATTGAATTGCGTATGGATGAATTATCACCAGTGAACACTTTTCTGAACAACACGCTATTACCCACATAGCCGTTTATGATAGAGCCACTGCCAATGAGCGCGCCTTTAGCCATCGCGCCGGAGTTGTACTTGCCGGGGGGCTCGTCTTTTGGCTTGGTGGCGATGTATGGCGTTGTTTTGGTGAACAGGTCGCGAATATCTTTGCGCAAGAAGTCCATGTTACAATCATAGTACGACTTAATGCTATTAAGCGAATTCCAGTATCCGTCAAACCGGTAGCCATATATTCGCAGTTTTTTACGGTAGCGGATAAAAACATCCTTCACGAGGTCGTAGCGCTCTTCCGCCTGAATGGCTTCTAGCAGCTTAATAAGCATGGTGCGTTGAATAACATAGATACCCATAGAGATAAAGTCGCTTTGCGGCTCCAGCGGCTTTTCCTCCAAATCTGTGAGCCTGTCGAACGCGTCGAACTCCATTACGCCGTATTGGCGCAGGTCGTCGCCGTCGTTCGCGTGGCGATATACAATAGACACATCGGCGTCTTTGCGAATATGGTAGTTAACAAGGTCGTTATAATCCATTTTGTACACGGCGTTACCCGAGGCGATGATGACATATGTCTCATTAGAGCGTTTTAGATACGTAATATTTTGATAAATACTGTCCGCTGTACCGCGAAACCAAAACGAGCTTTTGCTGCTCAGGTAGGGCGAGAAGATAAACAGGCCGCCCTGCTTGCGTCCCAAGTCCCACCACTTGGCGCTGGAGAGATGATCGTGAAGCGAGCGGGAGTTGTACTGTGTTATGACCGCGACTTTATCCAGCCCCGAGTTGGACATATTGGAAAGGGGAAAGTCCAGCGCGCGATAGCAGCTCCCCACCGGTAAGGCGGATGTGGCTCGCATCTCGGTAAGCTCGCCCAGGCGTTCGTTGTTGCCGCCGGCTAAAATAATGCCTATTGCCCTCATGATATTATTGATACCAAAAGTTCATTACGCGGGTTTTGGTATCGTCCTCCTTTCCGCTCAGCTATTGTTTGCGCCCGGCTCGTGAATAATGGAACCCCCGCTGCAAAGCCGGTTGTCTGTGTATTCGTCAAGTGAGGAAACGCCGGCGATAACACAATTTTTACCTATTGTAACGCCATCGGGCACGACGGCGTGTTCAGCCACAACGGTTATGCCCGTGTCATAAATCTTTGGTTTAAGATTATTAGGGATATTGTCTCCTTCGCCTATAACCACATTGTCTCCTATAGCGCATTGCTCGTCAATGATGGCTCGCTCTATGCGCGAATTTTTGCCTATATGCCCTCCTTCCATGATAATCGAGTCACGTATGACCGTGCCCTCGCCCACAAAGGTGTCCGCACCAAGAACAGAGTTGTACACCGCGCCGTAAATCTCGCAGCCATCCGCCAAAAGGCTGGCGCGAACATCCGCTTCGGGGCCTGTGTATTGAGGCGATTGGTGCTCGCTGTCGGTATATATTTTCCAAAAATCATCGTAAAGATTAAAATCGGGCAAGGTTTTTATCAACTCCATGTTGGCCATCCAATATGATTCGATAGTGCCAACATCTTTCCAATAGTCATTAAATCTGTATGCGAACACTACTTGATTTTCCCCCAACATTCGAGGTATGATGTGTTTGCCAAAATCGCTGTTATCGTGATCTCTATAGTCAGCGACGAGGGCTTCCCTCAGTTTTTTCCAAGTAAAGATATAAAGGCCCATGCTCGCGAGGTTACTCTTTGGATTTTTCGGTTTTTCGTCAAATTCGTAGATGCTGTCATCTGGGTTGCAGTTCATAATGCCAAAGCGATCCGCTTCTTCAAGCGGAACCTCGCGCACAGCTATGGTTGCATCGCAATTTTTTTGCTTATGAAAGTCCAGCATTTTGCTGTAGTCCATTTTATAGATGTGGTCGCCAGCGAGGATAAGTATATAGTCAGGGTCATATTCTTCGATAAATTCGATGTTTTGGTAAATAGCGTTTGCCGTGCCAGAGTACCATTCGCCATGTTCACCTTTCATATGGGGAGCAAGAATGGTAACCCCGCCGCTGCTCCTGTCCAAGTCCCACGGAATACCTATTCCGATGTGCCTATTAAGCAGCAGCGGCTGATATTGCGTGAGTACGCCTACGGTATCCACCCCGGAGTTGATGCAGTTGGACATAGGGAAGTCTATGAAGCGGTACTTGCCGCCGAACGACACTGCGGGCTTTGCTTTGCTATTTGTCAGCACACCGAGCCGACTGCCTTGTCCGCCCGCCAGCAGCATGGCAATCATTTCTTTCTTTTTCACCTTAAACAACTCCTCGATTAAGTCATCAATAAACAGTTTAACATAATGTTATAAAATTGCAAGCGTAAGGGCTTTTGTGAGTTGCTTGGCATAAAGTTCACATATTTATGATGAAGTTGGCCACGAACAGTTTATTTTCTTGAGCATAGTCTAAAATGTATAATACGGGCGCAATGCCCGCAAAGATATTTGATTTGATGCAAAATTTACACGCTAGATTCGGAAAATTTATTGAAAGAAGGAGAGTTGTTTTATGAGCAACGATATAAAAAAGGCGTATTTTATAGGTATCGGCGGGGTCAGCATGAGCGGGTTGGCCGAGATATTGCGCAGCAAAGGATGGATCGTCAGTGGATCAGACGTAAAATCCTCTGAAATAACCGAATCTTTAAAATTACTGGGCGTTACTGTTTATAAAGGGCATAGCGCGTCCAATATAACCCCCGATATTGACCTGGTGGTTAACACGTCCGCTGTCAAGCCCGATAACCCTGAAATGGAAGCGGCTGGCCTATTGGGCATAAAGATAGTCGATAGGGCGCGGCTGCTGGGCGAGATCATGCGCGAATTCGATTGCCCCATATGTGTGGCGGGTACGCATGGCAAAACCTCCACCACATCTATGGTGGCGGATATATTACTTGCCGCTAACATGAACCCCACAGTATCAGTAGGAGGGTACCTTGCATCCATAGGCGGATATTTCAAACTGGGCGGCAAGGAATACTTTGTTGTGGAAAGCTGCGAATATTGTGATAATTTTCTCAAATTTTACCCCAAAATAGGCGTTATACTCAATATTGACGCGGATCATCTGGATTATTTTTCGAGCTTAGAGCAGATAAAGCAGTCATTCCGTGAGTTCGCGAAAAAGATACCCGCCGATGGCGCGCTAGTTGTCTTCGAAGGTGTGGATAAAGAGGTGTACGAGGGGCTAGAGTGCAAGGTTATTACCTACGGAATGGAAAAAGGATCTGTCAAGGGCGACGATTATGACGGGCACGCGGCGGATCATTTCTTCGCCGACGGTGTGGAATACGATACCGATGGCCACCCGGCTTTTACCATATATCACAACGGGGAAAGACTGGGGGATGTAACGCCAAAGATTCACGGGGAGCATAATGTGCTTAACGCCCTGGCGGCTACCGCCGCGTCTATGGCCGCCGGGGCCAATTTCGAATCTGTGGCCGCCGGCTTAAACAGCTTTGACGGAGCAAAACGACGCTTCGAGGACAAGGGGATATTTAATGGCGCGCGCGTCATAGACGATTACGCGCATCACCCCACAGAGATAGTTGCGACCCTTACCGCCGCGTCTAAATCCAAGCACAAAAAGATATATTGCGTTTTTCAACCTCACACGTACACGCGCACGAAAGCCCTGGCAAGCGAGTTTGCCAACTCCTTCGGCTCTGCTGACGTGGTGCTGGTTATGGACATATATGCCGCCAGAGAAAAAGACACTGGGCTTATACATTCCCGAGATTTGGCAGACCGCATTAATTCGACAGGAACTTCGGCGATTTATTGCGATTCGGTCGAACTTGCTCGAAATTTCCTAATCGAACACTGCGGAGCAGGTGATCTGTTGATAACTGTAGGAGCGGGAGACGTTTATTTGCTTGGCGAATCCCTTGTTCGGGAATAATTATCAACAGCGGCGGCATGAATTATTAATATTCGCCTCAAAATTTCCATACCCCTATTTTACATTGAACTTGCGCCAGATTCGCCCTTGCGGTTTTTGGCGTGTGGCCTAGTTACGCACACCCCCTGTGCGTAACTTTTCTATGTCCAAAATTTCCAAATAATTGTACACTAGTTTACAGTCCAAGTTACTGACACTGGGTTGCGGAGATAAAAAGGGGAGAGGTACCCATGGGGCGTATTAACATGACTGTACGTGAATACAGTGAAACTCCTATTTCCAATTTCTTTATTGATAATTATATGTTGCGCGCCAATCCCGTTTACTCCCTCATCTACATATACGGCGCGCGACTGTGCGCGGGAGGCGGCGGTCTTTCCAGTTCCGAGCTTGCCGAGAGCCTTAACATATTAGAGTCGGATGTTGAAAACGCGTGGAAATATTGGGAGCGCCAGGGTCTGGTGCAACTGATTCGCAATGACGATCAGCTGGATGTCGTCTTTTTACCTATGCCCAAAAACGACGCGCGATTAGATATTAGTGTTTCGGCGCAAAAAAAAACTCGACAGATCAACTTGACAGGCCCCTATTGCCCGAACTCCTCCATACAGCAGAATTTAGACAAATCAGATTCGAGCGGTCAGATGGTGAGGGGGTTGATTGCGAACGAATCACAGCAGGAGAGGACACGCGCTTACCCGGCGATGACCCCGGCAGTGGTATCGAACGAAAGACCTCACTACGCTGTGTTCGAGATGGAGAGATACCAGCAGATGGACAGCAAGCTGAAAGCGATTGTGCAGCACGCGGAAAAGACAATGGGCAAGATGTTGACACATAACGATCTTAACATCATATTCGGGTTTTATGACTGGTTGCGTTTGCCTGCCGAAGTTATAGAGTACCTTTTTGAATATTGCGCCGATCGTGGCCATAGAGAGTTACGGTATATAGAAAAGGTAGCGGTAGAATGGGCTGACAACGGCGTTAATGACGTTTCAACCGCGATTGAGTATACGCGCAGCTTTAATAGAGAGGTAAAGGACATAATGGCCGCGCTGGGAGGCAGTGGACAACCATCCGCGTCGCAGAAGCGCTACATAGATAAATGGATAAATACTTACAGCATGCCGGTAGATGTAATTGTCGAGGCGTGTGACATTACCAGCGTGCAGATAGGCAGACCCCGTATCACTTATGTGGATAAAGTGCTGAGTGACTGGTACGCGAAAGATATACGCACTATAGAAGACATAAAACGCGAGCAGTCTTTACACGCCGCAAATGTGGCGGAGCTAAAGACAGCATCGCGGCGCTCGGGGTCGCAAACCCAGCATCAGGCGCAAACGGCCAAGCAAAACAAGTTTGTAAACTTTGCTCAGCGTGACGACGACCTTGGTGAGATAGAACGCATGGAACAGGAACGGCTATTAAGATCGGTTGGCAGGTAGCATATGACTAATTCTATTTATGCGGAAATAATGAGAGAATACGAGCGTGATCGCGACTTTGCGAAGAAAAAATCCGAGCAGGCGAGGCGCGACGCCTATAGAAATTGCCCAAAACTGGAAGAGATAGACGGAGAGATTGCGAAAACCGGGCTGGCAATCGCAAGGCTTGCGCTTTCGCGAGATTCGGCGGCGCAATTATCAAAGACGCGCAAATCGCACACGGTTTTAACGGAACAAAGGGCGGCGCTGCTTAAGTCGCTTGGCGTTTCCGGCTTTGCGCCAAAGTATAAATGCGCTCTGTGCGGCGATACCGGATTTGTGAACAACAAGCGCTGCGATTGCCTTAAACGCCGGCTGTCAGAGAAATTTTATAATGTCTCCAACCTTGGCGCAATCCTAAGCAAAGAAAATTTTAGCACGTTCGACCTTGATGTGTATTCGCTGGTAGTCGATAAAGACAGGGGCATCTCTCCGCGAGACAATATGCGAGCGATACTGGAAACCTGCGGCAAGTTTTGCGACGCATTTGGCAAAACGGCTCAAAATATCCTATTTTTGGGCGACACAGGTTTGGGCAAAACATTTCTATGCAACTGCATAGCGAAAGATTTGCTTGATAACGGACGTTCTGTGCTTTATAACACGGCGCCCCGTCTGTTCAAGGCGATAGAAAATATTCGATTTAACCGTCAATCGTCTGCGGACGATGTAATGCCGCAGATGCTAAATGAGGTAGATTTGCTGATAATAGACGATCTGGGCGCGGAGATTTCCACTGTCGTTACAAACTCGGAGCTGTTTAACATATTAAATTCTCGCTTGCTGGACAATAAGGCAACCATAATAAGCACCAATTTGGATCTAAATAAACTTAGAGCCACATACAGCGAACGTATTACAAGCCGCTTGATAGGTTATTATGATGGGATGAGATTTTTCGGCAAAGATATACGACAAATGCGCAAGTATAAAACGGCTAACGCCGTTTGAGTTCCCTTTGCGGGGGATTTTTTTTTGCTCTCACGCGCATAATAAACAGATATAGAAGATTTTGTTAAGGGGTAGTCATGAAAATCCAAAATAAGATATTGATTCCGGTTATGATTATACTTCTTGTGTCTGTGTTGGCGATATCATTTGCCTGTTACTACTACGCCAAAAAAGATATATTAGCTATCCACGAAACGGGCATGAAATCCCATTTGAACAGTCTCTCCGAAATGATTGCGCTTAACGAGAACCTGACCTCCTTTATGACAGATAACATGAGCGAGAAACATCTTATGCTGGCAAAGGCGCTGGCGGAGATTATAAAAAACTCCCCCCAAATGATTGAGACCGCGAACATGCAATACCTGGCAAAACTCTTTGCGGTGGACGAGGTGCATGTAACGGATGGTAAAGGGGTGCTGAGATGGGGCAACACGCCTGGTTATTATGGATTCAAATTTAGTGGCAGCGAACAGACTGCGCCGTTTTTAACTATTTTAGATGATCCGTCTTTAGAGTTGGCGCAAAAACCGCAGGCCGGCGACGTGAGTGATATGCCGTTTCAGTACGTGGGTGTGGCGCGCAAGGACGCCCCTGGCATCGTGCAGATAGGGATCTATGCCCCGGCTTTGTCCCAAGTGGAATCTATTATCAATGTTCAAAATATGGTGAGCGGCGCGAAAATCGGAGAAGGCGGATTCTTGATGATCATAGAAGACGGAACCGTCACCGCGCATCAGGAGGCTTCGCTAATAGGCGCGGATGTGTCCAGCGAGGCGTTTCTGCCTACCTTGCAAAGCCGATCGCCATCGTGGATCACAATAAACGCGAAAGAATATTACTCTAGCTTGCAAACAGCGGGTAACTCGCTTTTGGTTGCATCCATTCCGAAAGCGGAGATAATGGACGATCTGTATTCCATTCGCAATGTCGCCCTATTTGTGTCGGGGATCGCGGTTGTCATCATGTTCGCGATTATTTCTATTGTGATATCAAAAGCGCTTCGACCCATGCGCCGGCTGGAAATGGATTTAGAGAAAGCTGCCCGAGGTGATCTTTCCACAGATATATTTGCGGGTGGAAACGATGAGATAGGCGTTTTAGCGCATGAGGCCGGGAAGATTTTGCGGGTTATCAAAAAATTTGTGAGTGATATAAACGACCTCGCGTACCACCAAAACGAATTGGGCGATTTAGATTATAGAATAGATCCTATCGGCTACGAGGGCGGCTATCGTTATGCCGTCGATACCCTTAATTTAGCTTTTGAGTGTTCCAAGAACGATATGCTAAAGGTGATATTGGCCCTGCGCAATGTAAATCAGGGTAATCTACAATTCGACCTTCCAAAAATGCCCGGCAAAAAGAATGAGGTGTCGTCGACTATAGCCAATCTTTGCCATGAACTGAGACTCACCATAAGTGGGATACAAGAGCTTGCCTTCGCTATAGAAAAAGGAGAGATGGATATACGCATTAGCGTTGATAAGCTTAACGGCAACTGGCAAATGTTGGCCCACGCGCTTAACGACCTGTTAGATAAGGTCTCCATGCCGCTGCGTGAGATCAATGTGGTCATGCTCAATATGTCCCAGGGCAAACTGGGTGTGGGCATGACAGGCGATTATCAGGGCGAATTGCTTACCCTTAAAAATGCTGTAAACTCTGCCATGTTCACCATGGCAGGCTATGTGAGCGGGATAACCGCCATGCTGGAGCGCATGGCCAATAAACGTTTTGATCAAAGTGTGGAAGGTCAATACCTTGGTGATTTCGCACCGATAAAAACATACAGCGACGAGACAATGAAGATGCTTAATCAGGTTATGGGCGGGATACACGAAGCGTCTGACAGAATAGACGACAGCCTGAATTTATTGTCAAACCAAAGTATGAGCCTATCCAGCGTATCCGCGAAGCAAATCGAATTTGCGGACGATTTGGCAAAGTCTCTCGCCGATATTATTCAAAAGGGACATGACAGCGGCAACGACGCCAAACAGGTGGAAAGACTCGCGCTAGCGGCGGCGGAAGATCTGGAGCGGGGCGCGCTGGCCACAAGCGATCTGATCAACGCTATAGATAGCATAAAGACGTCGTCAGACAACATATCAGATATTATACAAGCAGCGAACGATATCGCGTTTCAAACCAATCTGCTTGCTCTTAGCGCGAGTGTGGAGGCCGCGCGGTCAGGCGTATACGGCAAAAACTTTGCAGTAGTCGCGAGGGAGGCGCGGGGCCTGGCTTCACGCAGCGGCGAGGTGGCAAGAAAAGCCTCCGCGCTGTTGTTGAACAATATAGATGGAATAAACGTAAGCGCCGATATTGCCAACACGACAAGTGACGCAATGAGAAAAATTGGGAAGAGCCTGGACGCCGTAATCGCCATCGTATCTAAAATAGCCCCCGAATCTCTTGAACAAGCACACGCTATAAATGACATAAATATACGTTTAGGTAAAACATCTGAGGGCTTACGCGTTATGACGGCTATTTTTGAGGAAACGCCGCATGTGGCGTCGCCCTTGTCACACCAGTCTGAAGAATTTAGAAAGATGCTGTCTGATTTTAAATTGGCGTGAAAATCCAATCAAGAAAATTTTTGCATATTTTAGAAAAAAACGTCCAACCTATCTTTAGAATAACTTGCGGGTGCAAAACCGCTATAGGAGGACGACATGAAATTGGCAAGACGCACCGTAATTATCGCTAAAGTAACAGCTATTGTTTTACTTTGCGCAATACTCGCTCCCGTGGCGGCATACACTGAAGAGCCCGCCCGGTCGCAAACTCAGCAGGACGATCAAAACGCAGCGGGAAGCGTTATGCCCGAGCTGAAAGTAAACGCCAGATCGGCTTTGTTGATGGAGCCGCTGACAGGGAAGATATTGCTGGCTCAAAACGAGCATGAGAAATTGCCGCCCGCCTCTGTTACAAAGGTTATGAGTATGCTACTGATATTCGAGGCGCTGGATCAGGGCAGGATAAATTGGGACGACATTGTAACCACCAGCGAACACGCCGCAAGTATGGGCGGCTCACAGATATACCTTGAAGCGATGGAGACGCAGCCCGTTAGAGACCTAGTGAAGGCTATTGTAATAGCTTCGGGCAATGACGCGGCCGTCGCTATGGCGGAGTTTATAGCGGGCAGCGAGGACGCGTTTGTGACCATGATGAACAATCGCGCCAAAGAATTGGGCATGAACGACACGCACTTTGTGAACTCCTGCGGATTGGACGCCGACGGACACTACACCAGCGCCTATGACATAGCGATTATGTCGCGTGAGTTGATAACCAAGCATACCAAGATATTCGAATATTCTACCATTTGGATGGATAAGATTATACACAAAACAGCGCGCGGGCAGGATGAGTTTGGCCTAAGCAACACCAACAGACTACTAAAATCTTACCCCGCGACTACAGGGTTAAAAACGGGATCTACCTCCAAAGCCCTGTATTGCATATCCGCCACAGCGGAAAAGAACGGGCTCTCGTTAAACGCTGTTGTGCTGGGCGCCCCTGACCCCAATACCCGCTTCGGCGAGGCGATAAAGATGATGGACTACGGCTTTGCCAATTACGCTATGGCCAACGGCGACGCGACGGAGACAGTTATTGGCGATGTTCCGGTTAACAAGGGTGAGCAGGAGCGCGTTAAAGTTAAGGTTAGCGCCCAGGTACACGCGCTTATACCCAAGGGCAAAAGCACAGAGATGGAAAAGAAGATAGAATCTGTAAGCTCGCTTAAAGCCCCCTTTAAAGAAGGTACAAAGGCGGGCGAAATAATATATTACTATGAGGGTAAAGAGGTAGGTCGCAGCGAGTTGGTTACATGCAGCGGAGTAACCCGCGCCGGATTGGGCGAAACGATGCGGCGCACATTGGAACGCTGGCTTGAGTAGATAATATCTACTCCGGTAGGGTAAATATCATATGCTGTATTCTAAGAGGCGTCAAGTAACGCCTCTTATTTTCGTGATGCCGCGCAAGGAGTCTGCCCATATTAGCAGAAAGCAACCCGAAAGTAAGAACGCTACAGTGAGTATCGGGTGGAAGTTATCGGATATATCCCCTCCCCCAGTAAACAGCGCCAACTTCAGGTCACTCATTTCCATTCTTCTTTCTTTTGATGAGCATATTTTTCAACACCACCAAACCGCCGACCAAAGCAACTGCCACGCCTACAGCGAACATAATCAGCGATACCGAAACGGCATTTGTAACATCTAGCCCAAGCAAGGCGAACAGCCCTGCATAGCCTACCTCTCTAACCCCTATGCCTCCTATGGTTATCGGCAGCAGGGCGACCAGCGACATTACCGCATGTATCCAACATAGCGAATGGTACAAGATCGGGATGCCCAAAGCCTGGCAAACATACCAATTGAGCAATACCAGTATCAACTGGAAAACTGTGCCTATAACTATTGACGCAAGGATTATTCCCGATTGTCTAGCGAAATTCCGCCAAGCGGAAAAAAAGCGCATACCCAACGCAGAGAGCTTATTTAGTCTTTGAAACCTGTCCAACCATTCCTTAATCTTTCCAACCAAGCTCCACACATTATCAAAGCGAAGCAAGAAGAGCGCGACGGCGACGGCGATAAACAGAGCGGCAAGTAAAATCGCTATATATCGTACACCTTCTATTTTCCAATCTACAATAATGCCTATAACGCCGATTAGCAACAGCCCCAATAGGCTGGTGAGTTTATCAACAATGATTGACGCTGAATATCTTTCGGCTGTGCCTTTGGGGTTGCCTTTCGCAAGATAAAGCATCTTCGAAGCCTCGCCGAACAATTGCCCCGGTAGCACAAACGAATAAAAATGCCCTACAAGCATAGCACTAACCAGCTTTGCAAATCTACAATCCCAAACAAGCACCTTCCAACTTGCGGCGGCTACAAACACCGAAACGCTGTATATCAGCCCGCACACGACAATGTCCCAAAATGTAATTGCGCAAAGCGAGCGCACCGCGCCTAAAAAATCCACCTTGCTGATTATAAGCCCCAAGAGAACTGCCGCGACACACAGCTTAAGCAGCATATCGGCAATGCGGTTGCTCCTGATAATTGATATCATTTTCCTGATAATGTTTTACCTCTTTTCTGCGTCAACCCAGTCATCGATCTTGGGAGTTGCACCGGCAGGCTGCCAGTCAAACCACTCCTGCTCTGCGCAGTATCTGCAAACGGCAAATAGGCGGCGTATCTTGCACCGAATTTCAAACCCTGTGATATTCGGGCTGTGTATGTCATTAAAAAACTGTCGTTGTTGGATAGACTCTAAGTTTTTTTCCGAGCTACCGCCATGACAGAAACTCCCATTGGAAATCTATGTTTTTGCAGAATCCACCTTTCAATTCTCATTACATTAAGGAAGAGGGCGTTAATGAATCCATTCGGCAGGTTGTTATCATTTTCCATATGGTTCGGACGCAGAATATTGTTAAGTTTGCGAAATACAAATATAGGTGGTAGCAGTATGCTGTTGAAATAAGTTGCTTTAACAATCTCGCAGTTCTCATTTTCTAACAATTTCAACAACGACCGACGAGTATATCTTCTCTTGTGTTCAACAACAATGTCCTTATTACTCCAAAGCGACATATAAGCAGGAACGGTCGCGATCATAAACCCACCGGGGTTAAGCAATCGGAGTGTCGTAGCCACTGATGCCTTATCATTTTCGGTATGTTCAAGCACATCCAGAATAGTTATTATGTCAAAACTCTCTGGTTCAAACGGCAACCCATCCGGCAAATAGCCTTTTTTTACTTGGTCTTTGTTAGAATACTCGATATTGCAGAAAGCTAGGGCTGTATCAGACATGTCCGTACCATAGGCAGTTCCGTATTTGCTAAGTGTCTTAAGCATAGCACCGCAACCGCAACCGATATCAAGCAGTTTCAAAGGGCGATTGGTAAGTCCCCCCCCCCCCGAATTATATCGACTGTGTGGACGACTACATCCTCCACGATGTCTCTTCTTCCAATATACCACCATGTTTATTCTGTATCTCAAATATGCGTTCGTAGACATCACTTCGCATCCTTACTCATCTCCTGCCGTTAATTTCCTCAGTGCCCGGCTAACCGCCTGCGGATTGCTTTGGATAGGGTCATCGTATTCACACCCCGTCAATTAATCCTTTTATAGAGTGAGCCTATCTTAAACCCATCTACCCATATGGTATAGATTTCTTCAAAGCCCTCAATGGCGTGGGCGTTGCCAATAATGTTCCTATAATAACTGGTGGTGTATTCGGCCTCTGCAATATCGCTGACGGTTTTTATTCTCTCCCTTAACTGTTTGGGGAGCATACCTAAACTTGGTCTGTCCATTCCTATTTTAACTTTAGCTGGCACTGCTTCGGTATTCTCCGCCAAATACTGCAACAGCTGATAGGTGCAGACTCCCCAGCTATCGCGGTCATACTTTGCTGCCACCTGCCTGCCTATTACATTAAAGTAGGCGACTTCATAAGGATGGTTTTTAACAATCCACCCGGCTTGAGTTAAAAGGGTTAAAACTACAAGCGCAACCATCGTCCACTTCTTCCACCCGCCATACTCCATTACCCAATGCAAGCCAAACAACGCCAAAATCATCAGAAGTGGATAACAAAAGAAAAGATGCCTCCACTCAATATATAAAAGCCCTCGCTTTAGTACTGTGGCCAAAACCGGGATCAGAAACATCCCTAGCGGAACAAGCTCGTATAAATGCGACAAAAAGCCCGCTTTTATGCCGCCGGTTAAGGCACGTTTAACAACCGATACAATACCTATGGCGCTAAGTAATAAATAGCATATGGGTATTGTAATTCCCATCCACACTGGCACATAGTAACGCGGCATTGTCGCCTTCTTTATCAATTCACCATTAAAAACAAAGGTGCCGTCCCATGCCTCCCAGCCATTTGAGAAACTTTTGACATATTCGACCAAAAAGCCTGACGGATTTGCCCAACTTGCGGGGGTTAGCAGAATAAAGCTTATAAAAAACACAGCGGCAAACACCAACAGATGTAAAAGCGACAGGCGCCTATGCCGCACTTCTGATTTGGCTACAAGCACTTCAAGCAGTATTACCAAGGCCACTGCCCCAACCAACATCAACGCAATCCACCTGCTGTTTGTAGCAAGCGCCACTAAAAATCCTGCAAGTATGGCGTAACTAAACTGACGTTTTTCAAGAAATACTAGGATAAAATACAGCGCAATTATTAGTAAACTAGCGAACGCTAAGTTTTTGATGTCAAAGAACGAGTTACCAAAGAACCGAGGGTATAAAAACAGCATCAAAACCCCAAGGATTGCAAAGAGCCTTGATTTGAAAAATCGCTTGTTGATAAAGTAAAAACATATGAGGCTTGCGAAATACAGAAGAAAGCTGTAAAAATGCTTAACTAGGAATATATCCCTAGAGTCCTTAAGCTTAAAGATGATTTCTATCAGTAGGGGAGGTATCTGGATGGCCGTGCCATAAAACCTGGCGGAATATTCGGTTATATCAGTAATACCCTCGTAATAATCTCTGTCGAATATTTGCTTGTATATGGTGTTAAAGGCTATCCGCGTGTGGTTTCGCTGCGCAGGTTCGTCTACTGATATACCATAGTCTTTAAATACACAAACTCCGACAATAAATATAATAACAAATGTAATTATTACAGCTATCGCGCCTTTTTCTAGCTTTAATTGAGGAAGAGTTCTTCCGCGATCCTTAAATTCGGTCAACTTCCTGCGGAAGCACTGCCAAATAAATTGCCAACGCTTCCAAATCTGGGGCAACCCAAATGCGCTTACCAAACTAATTACAAGCCACTTAAATAAAAACGCAAGAGATGTAAATGCGGTTACTAACGTTACACTAGGCCAGAGGCTACCAGTAGAGACAACGTACATGGCATAAGTCACCGCCAGGTTTAGGGATATTATAGATAGGGTATAACAAAGGTAGGTATAAAGTGCGGCCTGCCAGTTATCTCCACTAATCTTTTTTACTCCGTGTAACCGAGCGGCAATTAACCCAGGAACTACTAAAACTATAAACGCCACTATATGAATCATAAATCCTCTCAATCTGTGGTGTCAGATATGTCCTCTATAGCAACACCAGAGTGTATATCCACAACACATAAACTATTTATACATGACGACCTCCTATTTGAGGAATTACCAAGGATCATCGCTTTTGTATTAAAAATAGCAGCCACGGAAATGGCTTTTTGATCAATACAATGTCGGCATGGCGCTTTAGCAACTCCAACATTGTATTTAGGTTAAAATGCTGAATATGCCCCGGCGAATTGCCGATTTGCGAAATTCTGGTTGATAGAGATAAACCTGCCTGCCTGCCTGCCTGCCTGCCTGCCTGCCTGCCTGCCCCTTCCACCGTCCAATATTTCCCTGCCAGTGCGTTGCTCATTCTAAAGAACGGCTCGTTTGGCACGCTCACAATCACGTATTTATTCGATATGCGCAGGCATTCATTCAGAGCATAATCGGGGGTTTCTAAATGCTCAAGCACCTCGCTGACAATAACTATATCATAGCTGTTGTCCGGCTCAGGCAAATTACATACATTGGCGCTTGTAAACCGTGCGCGAGGTTCACGTTCAGCGGCTTCTTCTGTGGCTTGTTCAGAAAGGTCAGACGCACTTACGAACAAATTTGGATATCTATCGCAAACGTGTGCCGCGACATATCCCTCGCCGCAGCCCGCTTCGTAGAGGTTTGCGGAACTTGAGGCGCCTGCCGCGTCCAAACATTTCGTTAACTCGCGGTAGAACCCTTTTATCAACGCCCTTTGTAGTGGATTCTTGCTTTCATACTTGCTCTTGTTTGTACTCGTTTCCTGCATAAGCCATACCACCTTTTTAACCTAAAAATTAACCCTTATGCACGCAAATGTGTATCATCTGACTTTTGCAGATCGACGTTTGTGTTTGAGAAAATTTCGAGTATATGTGCATCGCTGTAATTGCGCCTAAAGCTGATATTTGTAAGCATATCACCTATTAGACCAAATGAGAAAAACTGAACGCCCAGTATTAGGCATAACACGCCTAACAGCAATAAAGGTCTTTGCCCTACTACTTCACCCATAAAATGGATAACTGCCAGGTATGCGCAAATAATAAACCCCGCCAGCGAGAGGAATAAGCCGACCCTTCCAAATATGTACATAGGCTTTGTGGAATACCTTGACACAAACGTAACGCTTATGGAGTCGAACAGCCCGCGCAAATATCGCTCTATGCCATATTTTGATTTGCCATGTTTGCGGGCTTTGTGGTATACGGGGATTTCCGCTATACGGAAACCATAGCGGCTTGCCAGTACCGGGATGTATCTGTGCAATTCCCCATAAACGTCTATCGTTTCAATGACAATACGCCTGTAAGCCTTAAAACCGCAGTTAAAGTCATGTAGCTTTACACCTGAAAGTGAAGAGGTGACTTTGTTGAAAAGTTTGGAAGGCAGGCGTTTCTCCAAAGGGTCGAGGCGGTTGAGCTTCCACCCAGAAACAACATCGTAACCTTCTTGCAGTTTTCCGATAAGCCTTGGAATTTCGTTGGGGTCGTCCTGCAAATCGGCGTCCATAGTGACAACGTACTCGCTGTGGCAAATCTTGAATCCCGCCTGCAAAGCGGCGGCTTTGCCAAAGTTGCGTCTAAATTTGATCAGCTTGACCGCCCCGTCGGACTTAACAAACTCTTGTGCTACATGTGCGGATTGATCGGTGGAACCATCGTCAACGAATACCAACTCGTAAGTATAGTCATTTGCCTCCATCACTTCTTTTATGGAGGAATAGAGTTCGCTTAACGATTCCTCTTCATTAAAAAACGGGATGACAAGCGTTAGTGTTGGTTGGCTGGTCGATTGTGTCATAGCACTATCTCCTCTTAAAAGCGACAACTCGTGGTCTAGCGCAACGTACTCTTTCATCATCTGTTCTTTATTGAGCCCCACACCACCAGTATTCGTAGTTGACGCAAAGTATTTTCACTTGCAATTCTCCAATCTCAAGAAAATATCCCCAATGCACCATATACTTGTAGTCATTCTTTTGGCGCATCCTCACGAAGAAAATCAAGGGAGAAGACGTTTTTGCGCTTAATATGTAGGTAAATAAACAACCCTATTGACACAAGCGTGATTGTTAGCGATATGTACAGATATGGCGTATGATACTTCCACTCCACGTAATGCGTACCCTCCGTGAGATGCACGCCCTGAAACGCAATATTAGCCTTAACAAGCGGCGTCTTAACACCATCAACGTAGCAAGTCCAACCCTTATCATATGGTACGGATACCATAAGGAACTTATCGCCTGTAGTGGTAATTGCTCCGCCAAAGTCGTTGTTGCTGAATTTTTCCAACTCAAAGGTTTCCGCCCTGCGTTCGGTTATAAGCTCTTCATAGACTAGGTTGTACGCCGATGCGTCATACAACCGCACGTTAGAAACTGTGAATGTGCCTTCCTCGTGTTCGGGTATGTCTAAGCGGAGCTCCGGCTCCATTACGCCTGAGTGCATAATTGAATACGACTTCTTGCCTTCAGAGATGTTAAATGACGTTGAATTGGTTTCAACCTCCGGCCAACCCAGCCAATCTGTCATGATCACGCCCGTACCTGATACGCTTGCGTCTATATCAAAGGTCACGGCATAGCTGACGGGCTCGCCGCTCTCCGAACCCGGCGCGGAATAGGTTATAAACGGATCTACATTCGTGTAACTGTCCGACAGAGTGGTGTCGTAGGTAATGGAGTCTTCTGTTATCTCTGTTATTATATTCAGGTTGTTGTAACGCAGCATTTGGGTGGGTATTTCGATGTATCGCTTTTCAACAGGATCTACAACATCTGGCGCAAGACCTCCCGTGTTATCGCCATCACCAATGATAACGGAATCCAAGAGCGCAAGCTGACGGTTGGATACATCAAGCGTGGCAAAGTCCTCCTCACGAGAGTATTTGTCGTAGGTGAAGCCAAGTGGCAGGGCGAGGGTGTTAATGGTAATTCCCTCTGTGCCGCGTAGTGGCGCGTAGCCGTAAATGTCAGGCAAGTCGCCGAAAAGGTACTTTACGCCAAGAAAGGAATTGAGCGAATTATATCTATATGGAACATTCCCGGCAGAATCAATTAAACTTAAAAACTCAAACAATTCGCCTGAAACAGCGAATGAATTATTATCAAAAACATAATGTACACCGGGATAGCCGACAAGCTGTTGCAGATCGCGGACTCTGCCATCGATAGTATTACCTTCGCTTATCCTATAGAACAAATTTTCATCAGCAACACTGATTTTTCCAAGATTGCTTAGTGCGCGTTCACTTTGTTTGAAAACAGCAAATTTTGCGTTTGCCGCAAAATCATACACTTTCTGAAAAGATGCGGTTGTCACAGTAATTATTTGAAAAAATAGCAAGCCAATACATATAAATGATGAAGTTCTAATACTCAAATTACGGCTAAACAAACACACAACCACAAATAGCACCGAGATTACAGAGCAAATAACGATGTATCTATTGCTGATTTTGTAATATGAATAAATCGCATTTGCCACAATCCCTACAATTAACGGTAATAATGCAATCACTCCAGCAAGCATGACTTTAGCTTTACTTAAGCTACAATGTTGAAAATGATTTTCTAATCCATAGACTGCCATTACAAGGATTAGTGTTTGAACGCTAAGAGAAGTAAAGCGGTATTCTCCTCTGACATTAGCTGCAAGCAGTTTTGAGACATGTGGGAAAAGGATGTAACAAGAAATTCCAATCACGAGAAAGGCGAATACGCTTCTAATCCTTCCCTTAGAATAGTAAATAGCAAAAACTAGACCTATTAAACAGAATAACCCTGCGGAGAGCATTGGTGCGACTAAAGGACTAGACCATAACCCAGGATAGCTCCCTGTCGCATTACCGAGTATTTCCAGGGAGTAGAGACCGAATATCTTTTCAACTATCATTTTAATTGAAAGTGATCCTGTAAAAACCGCGCCCACCTTTGATAGCTCGCTATCAAAGCGGTGAGATTGCAACATACCGCGAATCAAAGGAAATGTAAAAAACGATGAGGCCAATAGCGAGCAACAAAATAGTCCTGCACATTTAAGTAAATATACATATATCTTTTTTGAGATACCATTGGGGATATAAAATCGAACTATTGCATACGCAAGCAACAATGTAGCATATAAATACATGTTTATTGGTGAACGAAAGCTGAATGTAAGTGCGACTATGAGCAATCCCCACCTACCATCTTGGAAAAATCTTTCGCTCGCATAAAGTAACATGGCGAACAGGCAGACCTCTGTTGCATAGTGTGCCCAAAATCCACGAATCAGAATTATCTCGGAAAAGGCATAAGCTACTCCACCAAGGAGACAAGTGTACTGGGTAATTCTTACTTTTTTAAGATAAGAAAAAAAGAATACCCCGGACAAGACGATTTTCAACAACTGTAACAACGTGAAAATAGTTCCTATCCCGTACCCAATTACGATTGGAATAAATTCAAAAATATCGTGCAAGCCTAAAAAATTATTTCCTCCAATAGATAAACTAAAATCCCACTGAGGCAAACCCTCAACAAATAGCAATCTATGTTGTTCTGTAACAAATGATAAGGTTGAAATTCCATCATATTGCCCATATATAATACCTACCCCATTTAGTATAAACTCCCAATACACCACCACGGCCAGCGCAAAGCAAATCCCAGCGCACCAACACAGCATCTGATTGCGCTCAAACCAGTCATAAGCCTGCGCTCTAAAACCTTTGCTTATCATAAGAATTTTACGGCCTCCATAGAAATAATAATTTAGCAATCAGCGCCATTCGGTTTTCCGTACTGCTCTATAAATTGTCAGCTTGCCCGCTGCGTCCTTTTTCTATGTCGCTTGCTTTATCTTCGATGAGGTATTTATTCGCGAGTTCTATGTAACACAATATTAAAACTGTTACATGGGCTTGAACGCCTGATATCAAAAGATTTATCCGAGGTGTATTTATTTAGTTTTAAATGAACTTACTATCATAGGATTAAAAGCCCTGGCTATTTGGGCATAAAAATTCCCATGTAACAGTTTTAATAAACGGTTACATGGGAATTGTATAAATACTATAAATTGAGTAAATAATATCGTTCTGTCTAATTACCTGAAAATTGCGACAATAATACCATGGTGTGAAGTTTATGTCAAATATTTTGGGACCCAAACAACTTACCCTCAAACAACACACTTCTTTGAAACTCAAATGACACACGACACTTGCAGTATTTTCACTGTGTCCATCACTTGCCAAGGAGCCGTTGTTAATGCCGCGTTTGACGGCAAACACATCACCCTCACCTTAACCCTTTATTCATCATAAGAATTTCACAACCTCCATAATAGAAATAATAATTTCAAAATCTGCGCCATTTGGCTTATCGTAGCTGCTCTGCAAATATATCAGCTTGCCCACTTCAGCGCCGCGCCCTGCCTCAATGTCGCTTGCTTTATCCCCGATTATTATTGAGCCTGCCATATCAATATCAAATTCCATCTTTGCTTTCAGCAGCATACCTGAGTTTGGCTTGCGGTCGGGAGAATCCGGGTAATCAGGGCAGCAATAGGTTTTTGCTATACGGACGCCATACTTTTTAAATTCCTCAAGCATCCAGTCATTAAGAGCAAGGTACTCCTCTTCTGTATAATACCCCCGAGCTATGCCGGATTGGTTTGTGCAGACTATAAGCAGATAGCCCTTATCCCCCGCAGCGCGGCAGAAATCGAATATGCCATCCTTGAAGTGAAAATCCTCCGGCTTGTATATATACCCGCCATCCTCATTAATTACGCCATCGCGGTCCAAAAATATAGCCTTATTCATCGCTGCCCCCCAAATGGTGCTCAAGCATAATGCATAGCGCGTGATAAATTAGGAATCGATAACAATTTATGCCTATCCGTGGTTTTCTATTGACTTAACCTTAAGCCACAGTATAAGTTTAGCGTACTGCGGTTTCTGCTCACGCAAAAAGCCTATAGCCAGAGCAATTACTCCACCCTCAACATCAACTTTGCCATACGTCTAAACGGCAGTAGCGCGCCCCACATATGCGGAAACTTAATACGCAAGGCAATGGCAAGCATTTTCAGCGCGTGTCTGACGCCGTAATTTATAGTAATTTGACGATAGGCGGTTAAACCATCAGGTGGTGTGCATTCCGTAATTTGAACGGTCGGCTCATTGGTGTTCGGCATATACCCTAGAGCATTCAGAACCAAAAGGTCCATCCAATTGCGCATGTCTTGTGATCCGACTTTGCAGAATTCCAGATTTGTTAGCTCAATTTCGGTGAACTTATCGTTATATAGATACACAGGGTAATAACCCGCATCTTGCGCAAAATAGGCATACGCACGCTCTATTGCGTGCAAAATGGTCTGCTCTGTTTGGTTGGGTTCTCGGGGAAAATCTCTATATGACCAACCTTTTCCGTTGTAGCCCATATACAGTTTTTTGAGCGTAATCGGGCGAAACCAAAAGCAAGTACCGAGTGGAGCCACACAAAGTGAATGTTCATTTATTTTAACATTTATTCCAAAATCCTTAAGCAAGCGTTCTGTGTTTTGGTAATTGCCGCTCCAGCCATCGCCAATATAAGATGAGTACATGCTATGATTCGGCGCTGTCGGGAAAGCCATCCCGAGCCATTTTTCTCTTGCAAATAAGTCAATAACATTTGCAACAAATTCTTTTGTGGCGACCATATTCTCATTAAGCTTGTATGACCACGAACGATCTACGCTGGGCGGTGAAACATGTGAAGGCTTCTTGTCATGCATAAAGCAGATTAGGTCATAATTAAATACAAAGTCGGTTGCGCCAACAAGTAGGCTCGAAACATCACATCCTCGGTTCTCAATAGTGATTATATTTGCCTCGCGACCGATTTTTGCAAGTTTGTTTTTTATTGCGTTTTTTTTTGCATCCGAATTGGTTGTAATAAAAATATCGGCGTTTGATGGAAAATTAAGAACAAAAGAAATATTCTCATCAAATAAGTTTTCATAATACATATGAAACACAAGTCCAACTTTTTGTTCACTCATTGTAACCTTGTTCGTGAGAAAGTTGCGTGGCAGAACTCTATTTAATTGTGCGCATCGAACCAAATCCGAAAGGGCACGCGTCCTGATAACGGACTTCCAAATCAGGTCTGTATCATAATTGGTTTCCTCTTTCAGAAACTTAAGTAATTCAACCGCTGCTTCACCCAGGGTATTGTTTAATACATCCGTATAATGATGAAAAAAACTGCGCTTTTTAAAAATTGGCATACGTTTATCCCTAAGCAAACGGATGGGGTTATGGAGTAACGGATAATTCAAATCATCAGTATTTTCACAATAGACATCGCCTTTATAACCCCTGTCCTCGAAATATCCGGGGAATGCGTATTCAAAATAAGAACCGGCTTGGCTATAGAGAATGGTATCCGGAATTTCACCTATAAACTCTCTACACTGGGGGGCCGCGGCCCCCCCCCAGCGGCAGGGGGGCTCGGCGGCTCAGGGGGTGATGGCGAGCGGGGGGGGAGCG
>JAISGK010000001.1 GCA_031263155.1 Clostridiales bacterium | reverse complement strand
GGCAGGCGCGCCCCCATTGTTTTTCAGTGTAGCCTTTAATAAGTTTCTCATATATATCGCGACCGACTAAGAATAGCGCTTGTTCTTCCAGGTTTTTAGGTTCCGTTATGCCCGCTGCCACCCTTTGCCGCGATATCTCCGCTTTCGCCTCGGCGGGGGTTTTTACGCCCCACATCTTGCTGAATGTATTCATGTTAAAGGGCAAGTTGTATAACTCGTTCTTATACCGCGCTATAGGGGAGTTGACATAATTGTTGAACTCGGCGAAGCGGTTTACATACTCCCACACGACGCGATCGCTTGTGTGGAATATATGCGCGCCGTATTTATGAACTTGTATACCCTCGACCTCTTCGGTGTAAATGTTCCCCGCAATGTGAGGACGCCGGTCAATGACAAGGCATTTCTTGCCCCTGTCCGTCATCTTTCGGGCGAACACTGCACCGTATAGCCCCGCTCCTATTATTAGATAATCATACATACTGACTCCTGATTAGGATTTTGGATCTAAACCTAAATAATTCCGCCAAAACTCCTCTGTAACATATTGAGGGTGCTTGGCTCTGTAGTCGTTTACTGTCTTCTCATAGTCCCGGTCTATTGTCCTCAGCACCCGCAACAGCCTCATTACTACCCGCCAAGCCTCTTTGTAGCTTTTTTCCGTAATAAAGCCCTTTTGTGAGTCAAGGTCATAATTTAGCACGCGTTTCTTGCGGAACACGAAGGACTTGTTTATTCCGATTACCGGTACTGTTACCTCACCTTTTGCTGGCAGCAGGTATCCGTTTAACGTAACCCTGCGCCACAGGCGTTTTAGTTTTGACTCCTTGTAGTCGCGCTCTGTCTTCAGCAGGTTATACGCAAAGTCGAAAGGCAACTGCTGTACAGGCGACATCTGCGTGGCGTAGCGCATAATCTCTGTGTTAAGTATCTGCGGGTTTTGCGCGCCCAACCATTTCAGGCCCTTGAAGAAATCCTCAGCGCCGCGTAACCAGATATCCGCGCTGCGGTAGCGGTACTCCATGATATTACGGGCAACGAACTTGATTATCTGCCGTTTCATCTGACCTTTGCCGTAACCCGTTTCCGGATGAATGGCGCATGAAATCCATTTGTTCCGCAATATGTAATAGTCTTTGGACATTGAGGCTTTCTTGGCAAAGTCCTCATGCCGCAGGCAGATGCCGTTCATGGTAATAATAGTGTGCTGTATTCTCAACTGATATTCGCAATCATCCCATTGGAAGAAGAACGGCATCGAGAGGTTTGCTCTAAGTTCATCGTTCAATCGTACACAAAAATACCACCACGCCGTGTAGTTTATGGTTTCTGTTAGTTCGTGCCGCACAACATCTCCCACCCGGTTCATGTCTAAGTTGGGTTTGGGATTCCACATGCCGTTTTCGATGCTTTGCGCAAGCCCACCCTTGCACAGTTCCCCCGCCGCGTGCTGCCAGTTTGGAGAGTGCAGTCTGAACATTGCCCCTCCTACAGCGGCGTCTTCGTACTCAGTCTTTAGCAGCTGCAACAACCTGTATGTGCGTTCCAGAGTGAAGTGCGTAAATTCCACGTCGTCGTCCATTAGTATTACATGGGTCAGGTTATGCCGCTCCTTGTCGGCGAGGGCTTCTATTATGCAGCGGGAAAACCCTCCGCTACCGCCGCTGTTGAGATTGGGGAACACATGAATACATGTACCTCCCTCCCAATTCCCGCATTTATCCGTTATAGCCTTGGCATCTAGTGTTTGCCCGTTGTCCGCGATATACACATACAGGTGATTTCGTAGCATAGAGTTCTGGTTACAGAATATATTGTCCCGCAGCATCTTCATGTTACGAGCAATGTATCCTTCCCTCTTGTATGTGCAAACGCAAAGGGCTATGTTGACCTCGGGAATGGCATTTTCGTCAATATTGGTGGCATAGTATCCTCCCAAAAACTCGCCTTCTGTCAACGGTCGCAACTTGAAGGCAAATATGCCATCGTTGTGATAAGCAGGGTATTCGATAGAGATTTCATCCTCTCCGTCGGAGGTCGCAACCTCCCCACCCAACACATATTCGTCTACCCGACCGTCGATATTTAGCATGAGCTTTGTCAGGGCAACCTCAACAGTGCCTTTAAGGCGCAACACAAGCCGCACATTTGCGAGAGTCGTATATTCCCTCCATTTTTGGTTTGAAAACGAGTTGAAGTAAGTATTAAAGTTAAGCTCACAGCCGGGATGCAACAGAAACCGTTGCTCGGTCGCGTTGCTAATTATCGGCGGCAGGTCGGCCACGTTGTTGATTGCCAGCGACAGGTCGGCCACGCTACTGATTGCCAGTGGGCGCTCGGTTGCGTTTATGTAATAATACCGATAGTACATTTCGTAGTGGGAATTGCCAATCGGTGAAAACTGGATGCTTTGGAGTACCATTGCTGCACCCTTTCTTGTTTGAATTTCACTATCTTTGTATAACTGGTATACTATATGTCTTACCATAAGCAACTACCGTGTCCGCTGAAACGCCCGGCTCGATTATAAGTACCGCGTTATCGCTTCTGCTGAACACCTGCAACTCGAGCTCACCGGGACGCCCGTTAAAGTATACATTTTTAAGGTTTGAACATTCATAAAAAGCATTTTCGCGAATAGCCCCTATGCTGGCCGGGATGTGGACGGTTTCGATAAAAGGATTCCCCGCAAATGCTCTCTCCTCAATTGCCAATACAGATTCAGGGATATTGAACTCCTTTGTTTGCTTGCCGGTCGGGTATGTGATAAGCGACGTCCCCGCCTTGTTGAACAACACGCCATCAATAGACGTGTAAATTAAATTCTCCGGCACTACATTGAACCACTCTAATCCAAAACAGTCCCTAAACGCGTCAGCGGCAATAACGTCAAGGTTCCACGGAATATCAAACTCGACTAAAGACGTGCATCCCCTGAAAGCTTCTTTGTCAATTTTATGGAGAGTCGGAGTCATGACGACTTTCTTCAGGTTTACGCAATCCTTAAAAGCCTTCATGTGTATATCGTCAATGCCATCTGGCAGGTAAACCGTCTCCAGGTACCGTGCGCCCTCAAAAGCGCTAGCAGACACAATAACAACACCCTCGGGTATATAATACTCCTTATTGATTCTGCCCTTTGGATACTCAAGCAGAATGGTCATATCTTTACTGAACAGAACGCCGTCCATTGATGTAAAATTACCGCTCTCTGCTATTTCAGCCGAGGATTGAGCGGTTTCCTTCGCTCCTTCCGTCTCTGGCGCTTCAACAGCGATCGCAGTAACAGAGGGATAGGTGATATTTATGTTCAAAAGGCTATCGCACTCGGCGAATATACCCCATTCCACAGAGGAACTAAGTGGGATGTTTATCGCTGTGAGTAATTTGCAAGCCCTAAACGCATCATTAAAAATGTGTACGCTATTATTAGGAATAGTTATCGCGCTTAGTGATTCACAACCCCTGAACGCGCTAACACCGATTTTTTCAACCGTGTTTGGGAGCTCAATTCCGTCAAGTGACTCACAACCATAGAATGCCCTGGCGCCTATTGATACAAGCTCCCAACACAAATCAACATAGCGCAAATTCTTATCGCCGTAGAACGCGCTGTTGGGCATGTTCACGGCTCTTACCGGCCAAGTGAACTCCGTTAATGATGTGCAGTAGGACAAAGCGGCGTCACCCACAAATTCACAATGCCACGACACAGACAGTCTGGTGAGGGCCTCACAATTCGCGAACGCTCCTGTCCCAATGGAAATCACCGTTTGCGGCACATCATATTCTTGCAGGGCTGTGCAAAAGGCAAAAGCAAAATCTCCTACTGTCTTAATCGCGCTGTCACTGGCGTTGTACACATGTTCAAGCGCCGTGCAACCATAGAACAGATTATTGCCTATATATGTTATCTGCGGTGGCAGTGTGATTTCTTTTAGCGCCGCGTCGTAAGCGAACACGTCCGCCTCAATCTCGGTTATACTGTTTGGTAGTATCATCGTTTCCAATTTTGAGCAATTGGCAAACGCGCCCCTGCGGATGACTTTTACGCCTTCTGGTACTACGATCTTTGTGACTGTATCAGCATTTTCAAAAACTTTGGGTCCGATTTCAAATATGCCGGCGTTTTCGGGGATATAGACCTCGGCGCTTTTTCCGTGATACTCCGTGAGTACCCCACTCCATTCCTCAAAGTCTAGGCCGTAGCGGTGGATGTCAACGCGGGAAATACGCAGGTAGGCATAGGCGGCCGTAGCGCAGGCAAGAAGAGCAAGCGCTAGTGCGGCAATGATTATATGGATTCGGGTTATTCGGCATAACATTGGATAGCACCTCCGAGCATGACTTACGATCATCAGTACCACTTATGAGATCGTATGTTCCAGCAAAATTTGACATAACCGCGCTTCACCATCTTCATCTTGATATATTTTCTAAAATGTTTCGTCTGCTATATTTTAAGGAGTACAATCAAACATTTCCCCAATAGCGTCAATTGTTATCGGAAGCTCTGTTATCACATAAACAAACCCAAAATCATTATAAAGCATCTAATCCTCCAATCCCAAAAATCCTCGCCAAAATTCTTCGGTTATGTAAGTTGGGTATTCCTCTTGGTATTTTTTTACGGCCTTATTGAATTCGCGCTCTATAAACCCCAATACCTTTAGCAATCTTACCAACACACCGAACAACTGTTTCCAGCTCTTTTCTGTTACAAACCCCTTTTGCGCGTCTATGTCGTAATTTAAAACACGCTTTTTATATGCCACAAACAATGTCTTGGGATTCGCGGCGGCGACTGTCGCATCGCCTTTTGCGGGCAATAGCCAGCCGTTCATCGTTATTTGACGAATAAGCCTGTGTACACGGCTTTCTTTGTAATTCTCATTCCACAGCAAATTCTTATACGTAAAGGGTATAGGCAGTTTATTTGCGGGCAACATCTGGTCAGCGGAGCGCATTATCTCCGTATTCAATTCTTGCGGGTTTTGCGCCGCAATCCATTCAAATCCCTTAAAATAATCCTCAACCGCCCTAAGCCACAGATGCGCCTCTTTATATCTGTACGTCCACAGTAATACGGCAATGTGGTATGTAAGCAGAAGTTCTACGTATCGCTTGCTAAACCCGGCGCCACCGTGCAAAGAGCCAATAATCAGCCGGTTGCGCATAGTATAGTAGTTCTTGAAATTGGAGTTCTTTTTCTCAAACGCCTCGTGCCACAGGCAAATGCCGATTGTTGTAATCTTCTCATAATCGCCATGGCGCAGGTTGTAGTCGAAATCGTCGTACTGGAAGAATATCGGCAACGCTAAGTCATTGTTTGCGTTCTGTGTGATAGGGAAACAGAAAAACCACCACGCCAAATGATTTGTGGATTCCATTAGTTCTGTCCGCAATATGTCGCCGACATCGTGCATATCATACTGCCCCTTGTTGAACAGTACGCTCCTAGCACTATAGGTCTCCCCGGCGGCGTGCTGCATATTTGCACAGCTGAGCTTAAGCATCGCGCCGCCGACATGGCTGTTTTTGAACGCCGGCTTTAACAGGCGCAAGAAAACGTAAGTACGCTCAAGGGC
>JAISGK010000078.1 GCA_031263155.1 Clostridiales bacterium | reverse complement strand
GAAATATCGTAAAGGCGTGTTTGCCCCGCTGTGCGTATGGTTTTAATCTTTCCTTCCCTATCCCACTGCCGCAGGGTTTCCACGCGAACCCCAAGTATATTCGAAGCCTGTCTTGGAGTGTAGTATCTTGACATGGCAAGCACCCCTTGAATATCTTACCATGTCACTCCACAATATTCAACTAATTTCTGTAATTTAATACACATTTATACAGATTTCAGCTTGCTATACCTCAACACCTCCAACAACAAAACCTTGGTGATAATGCAAGTTTAGTTGTCCTATCTCAAATGCCAAGATTTACTCATTACAAGCTGCCTGTCTCAAAAAGGGTTATAGAATCTGCCGCCATTTATAGCAAGTGTTATTACGCTCCACGCAACAGCGGCCACACTCAATACAATTACCGCTATGTCGCCGACCTTGAACCTGCGATGCGCGTACCAGCTACGCGTTTTTTCGTGACCGAATCCACGCAGTTCTAACGCGTTAGCCACTGTTTGAATCTTATCCATACTAGAAAATACAAGCGGAAAAACAATAGCGACCGCTCCTGCCATTCGTTTTTTTAACGGCGCTTTCTTTGATATGTCAATCCCACGCGCCTGCTGAGCCTGCGAAATTTCATGATAAGAACGCTGTACTTCGGGTATGTACCGCATTGCAAGGCTTACGGCATACGCTGCCTTATAGTTTACTTTCAGTGTGTTCAGCGACGCTGCGAACTCGCCGGGTTCGGTTGTCAGGAAAAACACAATTGCGGCAGGAACAATCGCAAAGTATTTCAAAGTTACGTTAATTTGGTAGAATAGCTGTTCCTGCGTTACCGAATATCTTTCGGCGATGCGAAATAGTTCATGCCGCGTTCCATAGACGAGTGTTCCTTGATCCGGTGAAAATAAGAAAATGATAATGTTGTTTATGAGTAAAAAGACAACAATCAAAGAAAGGATGATTTTGATTTCGCCTAAACTCACTCTCGACAGCGCAAATAATACGCATGACGTGATAATCACCGCCGCAAGAAAACGCGTGTCGTAAGTTATCATGGACGCAATGCTGAGTAACAACGTCATAATCAACTTTGTCGCGCCCGTCAGTGTGTGTATCGGCGATTTTTTGTCAATGTACCCGAATACTGTCATGATTTCTCCTTTTCTCCCTGATAAAAACCCGCGTAAGCGTGGTTTTATCGGTACAACCCGCAAGCTGCGCAAGATCAAACAAACTTGTTTCTTTCAGATTCGCGTGTATTGTAATATTTGGGTCAGAGAGCGCGTCGGCAGGCGGCGCGTCACAAAGAAGCCGTCCACCCGCGAATACGAGCGCGCGCCTTGCGTACTCCAAGCACAGGTGCATATCATGGGTTATCATCAAAACGGTTATGCCGCGCTCGGTGTTCAATTCTTTCAAAAAGTCCAATATACGCGTATAGTTGCGCCAGTCCTGCCCTGCTGTCGGTTCGTCCATTATCAGGATTTCAGGTTCAAGTATTAGTGCGTCGGCGATTGTTACACGCTTTTTCTGCCCATAGCTGAGAGCGGAAACCGGCCAAGACAAAAATCGCGAAAGTCCACATATTTCAAGCGTTTTCTCCACTCGCTTCCTCGTGTTGGATTCGGAAACGCCTCTTGCCCGCAGACCAAGCGCGACCTCGTCATACACCATAGGCTTGCACAGCATTTGATTGGGATTTTGCATAATATATCCGATTTTTTCAGCGCGTTCAGGTATTGTTTTGTCTGTAAAATCTTTACCATTGTATATAATACTTCCGTCTGATTCCTTCTCAAACCCCACAAGTATTTTGGCGAACGAGGATTTCCCTGCGCCGTTCGCGCCTATTATCGCGGTCATTTCGCCTTGCGCTAACTTTATGTTGACGTCTGACAGCACGGCTTGCCCCTTTTCATAGGCAAATGACAGGTTTTTGACTTCAAGCAAAGGTGTTTCATCCAACGTTGTTTGCAAAAGTCCGGGCGTGGACGCGTATTCGCGTACCCTTGCTTTGTCCGATTCTTCCAAAATAAGCGTATCCAGCCGCCCGGGGCATTTATCCGGCGTTATCTTTACTCCGGCATATTTAAGGGCGGTGAAGTAAAGTGGTTCACGAACACCGCACTCTTCCAACAGTCCTGAACACACCATTTCACCCGGCGGCATAACGGCGATGATACGTCCATCGTTCATCAAAATGACGCGGTCGATATGCCTGTATAGCACATCCTCAAAACGGTGTTCGATAATAATAATCGTAGCGCCTGTTTGTTTTGAGATATCATCTATCAACGCAACGGCAGTCTTGCCTGTCAACGGATCAAGCGCGGCAAGCGGCTCATCGAACAGCAAAACAGGCGCGTTACCAACCATAACACCCGCCATGCCCACACGTTGTTTCTGCCCTCCCGAAAGGTTAAAAGGCGAACGTGTGAGATAATTCTCCGCACCAACCATTTTTGCTGCTTCAATTACACGTTGTTTCATAGATTCCTGCGCCACATTTCTATTTTCAAGCGCGAACGCTATATCCTCACCGCTTGTTAATCCGACAAACTGTGCGTCCGTGTCCTGCAATACTGTCCCAACAGTTTCAGACAGCTTGAAAATACTCTCCGGCTTTCTGGCGCCGATAAGCAATTCACCCGTTACTTCGCCGGGATAGTTAAACGGGATTAGCCCGTTCAGGCAACTGCCGAGCGTACTCTTGCCGCTGCCTGACGGGCCCGTTATAAGTATCTTTTCACCCGATTGTATCTCGAGGTTTATGTCGTACAGCGTTGGATTTTTTTGAGTACGGTAACGAAACCCGAATTTCGTAAATTTAATAGCTGGGCTATTCAAGACTGCCGCTCTTGACACGCGTTTTGGCGTAACCAACCAGCAGCAGCGTACCGACAATTGCCGTGAACGCAAAGTCACCCACACCCGCTATCAATCCTTGCACAAACACCTTATCAGCAGGCTCGGCGTAGATCAGTATATCAAGCAAGGGCGCGACTACGCCCCAAGCGACAAGGTGGATTATCAGGCTTCCGATGATAAATTGCAGTATTCCACGCTTACCCAGTTCACCCTCTTCGATTTTCACTTTAAAAAGCAGGAACCCGGAAGCAAATCCTACGAGCGCGGATGCGATAACCCAACTCCACCAGATGCCGTAACCGAATGTCAAATCTGTGAGCGCATGGCCGATAAGACCCGCGAGCAACCCGGTAATTGGTCCAAACACCGCCGCGAAGAACCCAAGTACAGCGTATTGGAGCGTTAGGCTTGTGTTTGCGAAAACAGGAATCGATAGAAACCTCGCAAGCAGAAAAAATAACGCTGCGCTTATCGCTGTTGCGACAAGCTGTTTGATGGAAAATCTGAACATTTGGAAAGCCCCCTTTAATTTTCGATAGGATTCAAGCCCGTCGTTCTTTACGCGCACAACGAGACATACACATCTGCATACAAGCGGGTGTGCGACACATCTCCCTATTGAAATTGTTGCAGTTAGCGCGTGTCATGGCTTTGCCTCCTAAATAACTTCATACAAAACATATAACTTTTATATCATTTAGATATTGGCACAGATTAAGCTCCGTGTCAATAAAGAAATTTCATTTACGATATTCAAGATAAACTGCCAGTTCGATTGCGCCAAACTTTATAGAAGAGCATAAACCTTTTTTGAACATCACCGTATATATGCTCGTGAAAACAAAAAAATGAAAGGGAGTTATTTATGAATTGTAGAAATCACCCAACCAGAACGGCAGTGAACACATGTGGGGAATGTGGAGACTGGCTTTGTGAAGAATGCACAGCGGAGGTTGGCGGACGCCACTTTTGTATCCCCTGTCTGCAAAAAAAATGGAGCCAGGAGCACGCGCCCCATGGGCATGTTCATTCGCACCAGGCGCATGACGTCCCGCCGCGTCCTATTTACCCGCCTTACGCCCCGTATCCGCACAAGCGCGTGAACGCCGGGCTGCTGTTTATCTTCTCGTTTTTGCCTGGGCTCAATTACATGTATGAAGGGCTTATCAAACGGGGCTTGTTTATAATGGTAAGTTTCTTTATGTCATCTTATTTAACCGCTATATTTGAGGAGCCGTTTTTTGGCATCGCGATTACCGTTATTTGGTTTGCCAGTTTCTTTGACGGCTATCGTATTCGCCGACTCATCGAAGCAGGTGTGGAAGTGCCCGACAATGTAGACGACATAACGGGTTTTATAAAAGAGCACAAGATGATTATCATACTATTTGCTATCGCGTTGCTAGGCTTTGCGTTCGTTGGCAATCTCGGCTCGATGTTCTTTAACGGTTACTATGTAAATAGAGCTTTCAGGGCTATTATACCGTTGGGAATACTTTTGTTTGCGCTGTACATGATTGTTGTTTCCGGCAAGAAAAAATCCATCTCGTCAACCATTGATCATCGTGTGCCCCCGCAAGATAACGATGCTGACAATAACTGACGCGGGATTTGTATATACGAAAAAGAGGCGCCGAATTAGTTAATCGACCCTCTTTTTTATTTATTCCCACCTTATATCATAAAAGCCTGGCTTGGTACGTGAACTTTTCGCGTTTATGACTTGCCTACCATAGCGTATAACTTTTCCATAGCCTCGTACAGTCCGCCGACCTCGTTGATGATCCCTTCTGAAACCGCCTCGAAGCCCACCAATACAGATCCAATATCCAACGCCATGGTATTTGTGTCCATCATAAGCTCTTTCAATCTCTCTTTGGATATGTCAGAGTGGTTGACGATAAAATCTGATACACGCTCTTGCATTTTTTCAAAATACAAATGCGTTTGCGGCGCGCCTACGACCGTCCCGCTCATTCGCACCGGGTGAACGGTCATGGAGGCTGATTCGGCAATAAACGAATAATTCGCGGCCACCGCAAGCGGCACCCCTATAGAATGTCCCCCGCCCAGCACAAGGGATACGGTAGGTTTACCAAAGTGCGCTATCAACTCCGCAATGGCCAGCCCCGCTTCCACATCGCCGCCCACAGTGTTAAGCAACACAAGCATCCCATCTACATCAGGCTTCTCGGCGGCTTGAAATAGCATGGGTATAACATGTTCATATTTGGTAGACTTGTTTTGCGGCGGCAAGATTGTATGCCCTTCTATCTGTCCTATAATACTTACGAATTGAATGTTGCCCCTTGGGTTTTGCACCGTCCCGATATCAGTATCGCTGGGCTCCTTTATGACGTCCGCCGACATTTGGGATTGCGCGCCTTGCGGATCTGGCACGGGCTTGGGAGGGATATCTTGGCTCATGGCATTGACTCTCCGATCTTATACTGTTAGTGTTTCGCGCCGCTTGTTTTTTATACCCAAACTTGGTACAATAATTTTGTTCAAAATTAACAACTGCATTGGGGGGATCTGGTTATGAAATATAAAATGCTGGTATCTGACTTGGATGGTACTATACTTAGCGGCGCGTCAAAGGTAACGTTCGAAGCGAAGCGAGCCGTAGAGATATTGGATAAAAAAGGCGTTCGCTTTGTTTTGTGTTCTGGCAGATGCATGGTGACTATGCGTCCATTTGAAAACGAGCTTAACCTATGCCGTCCAGATCAATATTCCATTGCGTTTAATGGCGGCATGATATACGAAACCGGCAGCGGAAAGCGATTATCAGACATACGGCTCCCACGTGACCTGAGTATGGAAATTTTGCGTGTTCTAAGAAGACTTGGCGCGGACGCGACAGTATATATAGGTGACAAGCTATTTGTTGAGCGCAATTCAATACGGCAAGACCCAAAAGACATGAATAAGCTGGTAGGTTTGCCCGAGGGTATAGAAGTGTACACTAAATCAACGGGCATGCCGATAACTCTGGTTGACGATTTTGACGATCTGGACGAGGATTTTTCTAAAATACTTGTATCAGGCGACAGCGACAAGTTAAAAGTATTGGATATCGAAACGGCGGACTTGGCAGGAGGGCGTTGCGGTAAGTTTTTTTCTAGCAACTGGCTTTTGGAATATTGCCCCATAAACGCGCACAAAGGACTGGGCGTGGCAACGCTGTGTGAGCGCCTGGGCATCGCTCAAAGCGAGGTAGTTGCCATGGGCGACTACAGCAACGATGTTACCATGCTTAAAATGGCGGGAATTGGTGTGGCCGTAGCTAACGCCAACCCCGACGCCAAAGCTGTGGCAGATTACATAACAAAAGCATCGAATGATGAAAATGCCATATTAGAGGTAATACATAGATTTTTCTAATCAAAATTATACACGCTATAGAGGGGATGTCACAATGAGAATTATTTAAATTGATTGCTTTTCGTGAATTATGGGCCATAATTTTGTCATATTTAATAGATAAATGGCTATTGACAGGGATATTTTGCTATGCTATAATTTTGACTTTTTTTTAGTAATATGGTATACTATATTTACTATGGTTTCCTGCTCCGCTAAATAAAGGCTCGATGATTGGTAAAACCAGTCTTTTGGGACACAACCGCGAGGGCATAATACCGAGGCAGGCTCATAAATACAAGCGAGGTGAACCGATGTGTTTGATAAAAAAGATGTGGTCCACGTGAAGAGGGATATTGAACGCAGAATAGGCAGCCGTGTTATACTAGAGACGAATAAAGGTCGGCACAAATCGGTGATAAACGAGGGAATTATCGCTAACGTATACCCATCCATATTTACTATACAACTGGCCGACAACGACGGAGAAAAACGCAAACTCAGCTTTAGTTACACCGATGTTCTTACCAATTCTGTTGAAATCACTTTAGCGGAATAATCCCCTGTTAATTATCAGCACAATAATCATCGTGAAAGTCAATATAAGTTGGTATATTGATTAAGCCTCTTTAATATAATGTCAAGGGCGACCATTTGGGATTATATAAAGGAGGCTTTCGCATTTATGGAAAAGCAAATCGAAAAACAAGCGGAACCACAGTTGGCGCGCGAAAAGATAAATCTGGATCAAAACCTTGAGCCAGAATCTACGCAGCTGCTTTTGGAAGGCGACATCATCGTGCCTGACGTTAAGCCCGACATGTCGCAGATTTTATCTACAGACGCCAAGGTTACGATAGATCGTACCGATGTTTCCGCCGACAGGGTAAATTTTATCGGTAAAATGGACTTGGCGGTTTTGTACATAGCAAAGGGACCGGATAAACCCGTACATTCGATGAGCATCACCGCGCCTATAGACGACTTTATAAACATTGATGGCGTCACGAAAGATATGTGGGTAGATATTAAGCCCGTGCTTGCCAACGTAGACTATAAAATGCTTAATGATCGAAAAATCAACTATCGCGCCGTGGTCAACGTCGCTTGCGCCGTGCAGTATCAAGAGGACAAGGATGTTGTGGTTAACATTGAGGACGTTCCCGAAAATCAATTGCTTAAAAGCAAGCTAAAGCTAAACAAAACAGTGGAGAATAAGCTGGATCATTTCGGCATAAAAGAGCAGATAACCCTGCCATCAGGTAAGCCCAACATTCAAGAGATCATCCAATGCATAACGCAATTGGCAAACAAGGATATACGTATAGCCCCTGGCAGGATAAATATCAGTGGCGATCTACTGGTGTCAACACTGTTTAAGGGAGACTCGGATGAGAATTTCGTAGAGTTGGTGGACAGCGAGATACCATTTAATGGCTCTGTAGACATAACGGGAGCGCGTGACGATATGTTTGCCGACGTCAATCTCACTGTGCAAGATCAATACGTGCAGGTTCGCCCCGACGCGGATGGGGAAGATAGGGTTATAGATGTGGAGGTTTCTATCGGCGTGGTCGCCAAGGTATTTAGCTCAGAGGCTTTGGAGATATTGGAAGACGCCTACAGCACCGATAGGTCTTTGAATATTAAAAAAGAGACCGTGCGCTATCCTCAGCTTGTGTGCCGTAATCGCAACCAGACTACAGTGAAAGAGATAGTGCAGCTTGATAACGGCAGCCCTGACATTCTTCAAATATTCCGTGTAAAAGGTAACCTTTTAATAGATGAAATAAAGATTATAGAGGATAAAGTCATCGTCGAGGGGGCTATCGAGGCGGATATTTTATACCTTGCCGAGAGCGATGACACGCCGTTATTCAGCTATCAAACAGTGATACCCTATCGCCAGGTGATCGAGACAAAAGGTTCCGCAAACGATATGAATGTAAGCCTGGATGTCAGCATAGATCATATCGCGTTTAACATGCTTAGCAAGCGTGAGGCGGAAGTACGCTTCTTACTTACTTTTAACGCGCAAGTGCTGGAAGAAAAAAGCGTAGACGTGGTAAACGACATAGAGTTTAACGCCCCGGATCAAAGCGCGCTCGATAACCAAGCCAGCATGACCATTTATGTTGTGCAACCGGGCGACAACCTTTGGAAAATAGCGAAGAGGTACAACAACAGCCTTGATGATTTGCTAGAAGTAAATGGCATAGAAAATGCCAACAAGATTTTCCCCGGGCAAAAGTTGTTGATACTCAAAAAAGCGGGATGAATCATGACTTCGCTGGATAATCCCAGCAAAGCAAGAAATAACGAAAACTCGTAGGCTGCAAATAAGGCCTGCGAGTTTTTTTCAGTGTCCTTTATTGTTTTTATGCTAAAACTCTATACGCTCTACAATTGTAGGGGGAATTTTAAATTGGGAGATAAGCTCGGCGTAACACTCGGCGCAGATGTCAAAACTGTGGGTTTCGCCGTCATAACCCGTGCCGTAGCTCCAGGTCTTTTGCGCGCTAAAAAATGTATCTAAATAACCAATAGGGTGTTTATGTATCTCGCGACCGCACTTGTTGCATATCACTTTGTCTGTTTCTTCTTTTTGTGTGGTAACAAGTTTGGCTATTTTCACGAGATAACCTCCCCCCCTCATCATGTTGTCATTATACAAAAAATACTTAGCCCTGTACACAGATTTTTTTTGGCAATCTTGAAATAATTCAGATAACTCGGTACAATATATTTATTGGAAATGTTATTCATTCTAAATGGTTCATCGAAGGCGGGTTCATCGAAGATGGTTCATCTTCGATGATATGCTCTTACATCGGCGGGAGGGAATATGTTCACACACTTGCATGTACATTCGGAATACAGCCTGCTGGATGGCTCGGCAAAAATAAAAGAGATTGTCGCTCTTACCAAGCAATATGGCATGGACGCTATAGCGCTGACCGATCACGGGGTAATGTTTGGCGTGGTAGATTTCTACAAAGAAGCCTTGGCACAAGGGATTAAACCCATTTTGGGCTGTGAGGTTTATGTCGCGGCCAGTTCACGCCTTGCGCGCGAAAATTCTTACTATCACCTCGTTTTGCTGGCGGAGAATAACGAAGGGCTTGCCAATCTTTACAAATTGACATCGCTGGGCTTTACAGAGGGGTTTTATTATAAACCAAGGGTAGACCTGGAGCTGCTCGAAAAACATCGCGGCGGCCTTATAGCGTTGTCCGCTTGTATGTCGGGGCCTGTGGCGAAGACCTTTTTAAACTCGGGTTATAAGGCCGCCCTCGATGTCGCTTTGCGGTATAACGAATTATTTGGCGAGGGCAACTTTTTTTTAGAGCTTCAAGATCACGGGCTGCGCGGACAAAAGAACATTAATCAGGCCCTTGTCAAAATGAGCGGCGATTTTGGGATGCCACTGGTTTGCACTAACGACAGCCACTACTGCTTTCCGGAAGACGCCCACGCCCACGAGATCTTGTTGTGCATTCAAACGGGCAAGACGATTAATGATAGCGATCGTATGGTCTACGAGGGCAATCAGTTCTACATAAAATCTCCCGAAGAAATGACAGAGCTGTTCGGGCATTTGCCCCAAGCGATAGAAAATACGGAGCGTATCGCTCGGCGTTGCAACGTTTCCATAGAGTTTAATAAATATAAGCTGCCCAAATTTAAGTTGCCGCCTGATAAGCCCAGCGCTTTTGAGTATCTAAAGTCGCTATGCGAAAAAGGGCTTAACCGCCGCTATGGCGCAAAGGCCGCAAGCCTGTTGGAACGCCTGCGTTACGAGTTGGGCGTAATAGCAAACATGGGATTTGTGGACTACTTTTTGATCACATGGGATTTTATTCGCTATGCGAAGAAGAATGGCATACCGGTTGGGCCGGGGCGCGGTTCCGCAGCTGGTAGCGTCGTTTCATACTGCCTGGGCATTACAAACATTGACCCGATAAAGTATGACTTGCTGTTTGAACGTTTTCTTAACGCGGAGCGAATCTCCATGCCTGATATAGATATAGATTTTTGCTATGATCGCAGGCAAGAGGTCATAGACTATGTTATAAACAAATACGGCGAGGATCGCGTCGCGCAGATAATAACATTTGGCACAATGGGCGCAAAGGCCGTTATTCGCGATGTGGGCAGGGCGCTGGCAATGCCGTACAACGCCGTTGACCGTGTAGCAAAAATGATCCCCTTTGCTCTGGATATGACTATCGAAAAGGCTTTGGCGCAAAATCCCGATTTTGCCAAGGCATATGATGAAGAACAGGAAACGGCGAATCTTATAGACATGGCAAAACGTTTGGAAGGCTTGCCTCGTCACGCGTCTACCCACGCGTGCGGAGTGGTGATAACGGATAATCCGGTGGTAGATTATGTCCCTCTGCACGTGAATGACGGCGTGATAACGACCCAATTTACCATGACGACGATAGAGGAGCTGGGCTTGCTTAAGATGGATTTTTTGGGCTTGCGCACCCTAACTGTTATCGCGAACACGGTAAAGGAGGCGAAACGCACACGCGGGCTGGATGTTAACATCGACAGGATAAGTCTAAGCGATCCTGCCGTTTACGACTTGATATCTCAAGGTCGAACAGAGGGTGTGTTCCAACTTGAGTCGAGCGGCATGAAGCCTTTTATGCGCGAGCTGTCGCCAAGGCGCATGGAGGATATTATTGCGGGCATTTCGCTGTACCGTCCGGGCCCGATGGATTTTATCCCCAAATATATTAAATGCAAAAACGATCCCAGCGCTATCACCTACGATCACCCTGCGCTTGAGCCGATTTTGGCTGACACATACGGTTGCATTGTATATCAGGAACAGGTAATGAGTATTGTGCGCTCACTGGCGGGCTACAGCCTTGCCAGGGCGGATTTGGTGCGCCGAGCCATGAGCAAGAAGAAAAAGGACGTTATGCAACGCGAACGCACAGGTTTTGTTGAGGGTTGTTTGGCCAACGGGGTCACAACACCTGTGGCAGAAAAAATCTTCGACGAGATGACCGATTTTGCCAAGTACGCGTTTAACAAGTCGCACGCCGCCGCGTACGCGTTGGTCGGGTACCAGACCGCGTGGCTTAAGGTGCATTTCCCTGTGGAATTTATGGCCGCTACTATGACCTCCGTTATGGATTCGACATCTAAATTGGCGGAATATATAGACGAATGTAAGAAACTGGGCATACCCATTCTTCCTCCTGACATTAACGAAAGCTACGGCGCGTTTAGCGTTCATGGCGGCGCGATACGCTTTGGGCTAAAGGCGATAAAAAATGTTGGGGGCAATGTGATAGACGCTATAATAAAAGAGAGGGTCAATGGATCATTCACAAGCCTCACAGAGTTTTTATCACGGTTGAGCTTGCGCGATATGAATAAGCGCACCGTTGAGTCGCTGATAAAGGCGGGGGCTTTCGATTCGCTGGGCGGTGGGCGTTGCCAATACATCTGCGCGTTCGAGCCCATAATGACCGGCCTCTCAAGGGAGAAAAAGCGCGGCCTGGCCGGACAGCTTAATTTATTTGAATTGGATGATGTGGGGTATAATTTATATAAGGACGAATTGCCTCATGTGGAAGAATATCCGCTTAGGCAGCTTCTGTCTTTAGAGAAAGAGGTGCTGGGAGTTTACGTAACAGGGCACCCGCTATCCGAATATTCCGATACTCTGGCAAAAGAGGCTAAATACAAAAGCGGAGACTTTGCCGCCTCAATGAGCGAATCACCAAATGGCGAATCACCAAATGGTGAATCACCAATTGGCGACATGTCTGCTGGTGATATGTCCAGTGGCGACGCGCCGTGTCGTTTAAAAGACAACGAGCAGGTGAGATATGGCGGTTTGATTGCTCAAAAGACAATAAAGTACAGTAGGCAAAGCGGCAAGCCCATGGCATTTTTAACGGTAGAAGATATGACCGGCAGCGTTGAGGTTATCATATTTCCCGCTCTATACGAAAGAATAAAGCTAAAGCTGGAGAATGACGCAGTGGTGGTAGTTTCTGGTCGCGCCAGCGTAAGGGAAGAAGAAGACGCCAAGATCGTAGCCAGCGACATCAGAGTTATCAGAGAATAATCCGCTCATATCATTCGACTGACTTGGATAAGATTGCGAGGGAGAAATTTTGGAAAAAGGGGATATATCAATGCGCAAGACAAAAATCCTGGCGACGCTAGGGCCGACGACCAACGACACAGAGGTTATCAAATCTCTCATACGCGCCGGGATGAACGCGGCGCGCGTCAACTTTTCACACGGGACGTATGAGTCTCACGCGGAAATGATTAACAAACTAAAAGAGGCGCGTGATGAACTAGACAAGCCCATCCCCCTGGTTTTGGATACCAAGGGGCCGGAGATACGCATAAAAAAATTTGCCGAAGACAAGATCTATCTGGCGCAGGGAGATAAATTCACGCTTACGACGGAGGATATTGTTGGGGACAAGTCACGCGTTTCTGTCACGTATGGCAACCTTCCCGTAGATGTGAAAGTCGGCAGCCGCGTGCTGATTGACGACGGGCTTATAGAGCTTAAAGTAGAGTCCATTGCTGGTGCAGAGATAAACTGCGAGGTGGTAAACAGCGGATTTTTAAGCTCGCGCAAGGGTGTAAACGTGCCTGACGTGTATGTAAACCTTCCCTCGCTGACAGAGCAAGATATTAAGGATATTATATTCGGCATAGAGATGGGCTTTGACTTTATTGCGGCCTCATTCATTCGCAGCGCCAACGACATATTAAAGATTCGTGAGGTGCTGGAAGAGAATGGCGGCGGAAACATACAGATCATAGCCAAAATAGAAAGCCGTGACGGCGTTAATAACCTGGATACCATACTGGAAGTGGCTGACGGAATAATGGTGGCCCGTGGCGACTTGGGGGTGGAGATACCGCCGGAAGAAGTGCCTCTGGTTCAAAAAGAGCTTATCAAAAAATCCAACCTGTTGGGCAAGCCTGTTATTACCGCGACGCAGATGCTGGAAAGCATGGTTCAAAACCCCCGCCCAACGCGGGCGGAGGCCAATGATGTGGCTAACGCCATTTTTGACGGCAGCGATGTAATAATGTTAAGCGGTGAGACGGCAAACGGCTCGTTCCCCGTAGAAGCGGTTACAATGATGGCGCGCATAGCAACAAAAGCCGAAGAAAGTATCGAATGTTACAAGGGTATAGATACAGCGCGGCGGGAGATGTTTAAAAGCAACATCACCAACGCCATTAGTTTTGCGGCGTGTTCGTCGGCTGCGGATCTTAACGCCGCGTGCGTTGTGTGTATAACCGACAGCGGCTTTACATCAAAAATGGTGAGCAAGTTTCGCCCCGCGTGCCCTGTTGTTTCTGTCACGGGGGATCGAAGGGTTTACAGGCAGCTTAATCTGACTTGGGGCTGCATACCGGTTTGGACGGAATACATTAACGGTAACGACGAAGTGTTTGATATGGCCGAGCAAAAAGCCCTGGAAAGCGGCCTGGCCCGAAACGGCGACGCGATTATCGCCGTGGCCGGCGTGCCGGTGGGTGTAGCTGGCACCACCAACACGCTAAAGGTTCGTATAGTCGGTGACGTGCTGGTAAAGGGCAGGGCAGTGGGGGCGCAAAGAACAGTTAACGGTTCGTCGAGGGTTATTAAGGTGATGGATGAGACGGAGCGCTTTTTTAAACGCGGCGACATTTTGGTAACGACAAAGACGACCGACGACATGATGCCATACATTAAAAAAGCCGGCGCGATAGTGGTAGGTACATGGGAAAACGTGGATAACAGTCACGCGGAAACAGTGGCCAAGGCGTTGGATATTCCACTTATTATAGCCAAGCAGCGCGTTACAGACTCCATACCTGACGGTATAGCTATTACGGTTGACAGTAAAAATGGCTTTGTTTATAATGGCTACAAAGAGACGGTATAAAGCGCGGGTAGTGTCCGCGCTCCTACAGGAGATCCCGCTGTGGCGAGATATCGCTGTGGCGAGATATCGCCACGGTCAGGCGGGGTGAAGGGATGATTAATTATGGGATACGTGTGCCAGGTATGTGGCTATGTGTACGATCCAGAGGCAGGAGACTCCGATGCGAGTATCGCCCCAGGCACGGCGTTTGAGGACCTGCCTGATGATTGGGTATGTCCGTTGTGTGGCGTAGGCAAAGAGGATTTTGAGGCCGAATAGTAGATGATTATTGCCGGAGCGGAATTCGTTAAGAAATTAAAAAAACTCGACGGACAGTTGTTCATTGTCGAGGGTGAGAAGTTTGTCAAAGAGATCCCCAGTAGCTGGGAAGTCAAATATTATGTAATTACGGAGGAGTTCGCCAGTGGTCGTCAGTTCGACCATGGTCGCCACGACCATAGGGTCGGCTCCTTCGATTTGCGCGAGCTTGAGACGCGCGCGAAGGTATATATAACGCGTAAACAATTATTCTCAAAAATTTCTCAAACAGAAAACCCTCAGGGTATTTTGGCGGTGTGCGGCAAGCGTGAGTTCGCTTTGGACTTTGCCCAAGCGCAGGGGCTGTGGCTGTTGTGCGAGGACATTCAAGACCCGGGCAATTTAGGTACGCTGATACGCGCGGCGGGCGCGGCGGGGGCTGGCGGGGTTATACTCTGCGGCGCGTGCTGTGACGTGTACAACCCCAAAGTGGTTCGCGCAAGCGCGGGGGGTGTTTTTCGCGTACCGGTAATCAAAGCGCCCCCCGATGATATTGTGACCGCGCTGCGCGACAATCACATTAACATAATTGCCGCCGTCGTGCGCGACGGATCCCTGCCATACACGTTGGATATGAGAGGCTCGTGCTGCGTAATGATAGGTAATGAGGCGCAGGGCTTAAGCTCCGCGCTGACCGAGGCGGCCAACTTCCGCGCCCGGCTTCCTATGGTCGCCGCCGAGTCGCTCAACGCGGCTGTGGCTGGCGCGGTATTGTTATATGAGGCTGTGAGGCAAAGGATATCGATATAGGCTGTGACTTAGAGCCGTCTTAATCTTACTACACATGTTCTCAATGGGATTCAAATCTGGGCTGTATTTGCTTTTGCCATTATCGTTTGGCACAAGCTAATCCCTGTTCATCGCGTATCGCACAGATTTTTTTCCAACGCGTCAACGTCCCTGGAGGTGTTGTACAGCCCGAAAGAGGCGCGCACTGTCCCCTCCAGGCCAAAGCGGCGCAAGATGGGCTGGGCGCAGTGATGCCCCGCTCTAACGGCAATCCCGGCCTCGTCCAACCGTCGCGCGACCGCTTCATTATCCATTCCTTTAAGCACGAATGACAACGCGCCAGATTTTTCGCAGCAGCCTATTATACTTAATCGCGGAACAAGCGATAACTTTCGCGCGGCATAATCCATAAGCTCTTGCTCAACGGCGTGGATATTTGCCATGCCAATGGCCGATACATAATCCAACGCGGAGGCGAGACCGACCGCCCCCGCGATATTGAGCGTGCCCGCCTCAAATTTTTGGGGCGGTTTGTTATATATTGTTTTTTCAAACGTCACGTCGGCAATCATGTTGCCCCCGCCGTGATAGGGCTTGGCGCGCTCAAGATATTCCGCCTTGCCGTACACCACGCCGATGCCCGTGGGCGCGTATATCTTATGCCCCGAAAAGACGAGAAAATCCGCATCCAGCGATTTTACATTCACAGGCATATGCGCGACGCTTTGAGCTGCGTCTACCAAAACCGGAGCGCCCCAATCGTGCGCCGCACGTATCATCTCTTCAATGGGCGCAACAGTGCCCAGGGCGTTGGATATGTGGCAAATGGAAACAAATTTGGTGCGCGGGCAAAGCAATTTTTTGAATTCGCTAATGATGATCTGGCCGCTGTCGTCCACCGGGGCGACGCGGATGATGGCGTCTGTCGCGGCCGTGATCATTTGCCATGGTACGATATTGGCATGGTGCTCTAATTCTGTAAGCAGTATCTCGTCACACGGTCGCAGCAGATCGCGTACAAAACTCTGCGCTATAAGGTTAATGCCTTCGGTAGCGCCGCGCACAAAGAATACCTCATCAGCGCGGGCGTTGATAAAAGAGGCGGCTGTTTGACGCGATTGTTCCAGCGCGTCAGTCGCTCTTACGGCAAGCGCGTGCGCGCCCCTGTGCACATTCGAGTTTTCACGTTCATAATAGCGCACAAGGCGATCAATCACGGTTTTGGGTTTTTGGGTAGTGGCGGCGTTATCCAGCCAAACAAGAGACCGGTTATTAACCTTTTCGTTAAAAATGGGAAAATCATCGCGCGTGAAGGCCAGTCGATCGGGCAAATGGGCGCGACAAAGATGATCGGCTATGCCAAGGCGTCGCGATTCATCTGACATGTCGAACAGGTTTGCGCGATTGCTCATATCGAACTTTTGCGAACATGGATTATTTATAGTCATGGTAAACGCCGACCTCTGTATTCTCCAAAACGGCTATGGCGTCATCGGACAGAATGGCCGCCGAGCAGTACAGTGAGAGCAGGTAACTGGCTATGCCGTTGTCATCTATGCCGCGCAAACGCACGGACATACCGCGCGATTTTTCATTGGGCAAGCCGGATTGATACAGCCCTATCACGCCGCGCCTGGCCTCTCCAGTGCGTAAAAGGATGACATTTGTTTTGCCATTTGAAGGGCCTGGATTGCGCTTGCCATCCACAAAACATTTGTCTGTGGGCAAAATGGGCACACCACGCCATTTTATAAATACGCCGCCGTAGACACTCGTAGTTTCCGGCGGCACGCCGCGACGCGTACATTCACGTTCGAATGCCGCTATGGCGCGGGGGTGCGCCAGAAAAAACGATGGTTCTTTCCATACCTTTGCCAACAGTTCATCCAGCAAATCCGGGGTAGGGGAGCCACCGCGCGCGTCAACGCGCTGGCTGTTTGCGCAGCATTTTAACAGGCCATAGTTGCCATTGTTTATTATCTGACTCTCCTGCCGTTCTTTTAAGCTCTCCACGGCGAGATTTATCTGCTCGTCTACCTGATTGTAGGGTTCGTTATACACATCGGACACGTGTGTATCGACATTGATAATGGTAGATACGGCTACAAGGTGATATTCTTTAGGGTTGTTATCATATTTTACATAGCCCTGCGGGATCTCTTCGGTGCTGGGGTCTAAACTGCAAAGCACGTCCAAAGGGGTTTCGCCCTCTACCACGCGGTTAACGCGGTACACGCCTGTTTGCAGCCCTTTCATCTCCAACGCGCGCGATAGCCAGCGCGGGGTGAGCATACCATAAATAGGAGGCGTCTTTACAACATCCGAAAGTTGGAAGGCTTCGTTTGTGCCTATGCTGTTAAGCGGGCGTTTGTCAGGGGCGTTTTCAGCCATTATATTCCTCCATCCATGCACACATACAACGGTAGTATGCGCAGAAAAGAAAAATTTATCATTTGATCAAATCGTAGCATTGGAGAAAACATTCCGAACAAAACGGACGATACCGGAAGCTTTGGGATGAATTTTTGCTTTCGTAGGGGCGCGCACTGCGCGCCCGCGCGTCTCCTAGGCAATCGCTCGGTTATTCGGTATTGGTGTGGATCCTCGGCAATCGCCCGGTTACCTCGCGGGCGCGCAGTGCGCGCCCCTACGAAAGCATATCCACCAATTTATTATACCCGCCGATCTGCGTGCGCCCCTACCACAGCAAGGACTTTCTGTTAAGCGAATGGGTTTTCCGCTTTGTAGAGCACGCCAGCGGGCTGATTGTAGCCAACATCGCCTACTCCAAGCAATTTTACCACGCTAAAAAGCGTTTTGCCCACATGCTTAAACGCAACCCCGGCGTGATGAGGGAACCGCCCTTCTATGAGCACATGGCGGTAGAAACGCCCCATCTCTCGCACAGCTATTATACCTATGCCACCGAATGATTTTGGATCGGCATCCAGAATTTCACCTTGCGCGATGTAACTCTTGAGCTGCCCTTCGGCGGTGGACTGCAACCTAAACAGGGTTATGTCAGATGGTTTGAGCGCTCCCTCAAGCGTTCCGCGACTGATATCCGGCTCGCTGTCCGGCTCAAGCGAACGCTTCATGATCAATTGATACTTCATTTCGGGAACGCGCAGATAGCACGACGCCGTGTTGCCACAGTGGAAACCCATAAACAAATCCGTGGGCTTGTAGCCTTTAAACGCTTCCGGCGAGGTTTCTATCATGTCATAGGGCACGGTATTGTTTATGTCTAGAAGCGTTGGCGGAATTTCTGACGCAAGCGTAATAATGAACTCTGTGAGCGCGCCATAGATGTCCGTTTCACAGGCGACGGGTATGCCGCGCGCGGTAAGGCGGCTGTTTATATAGCATGGAACAAAGCCGAATTGCGTTTGAAACGCCGGCCAACATTTATTGGCAAACACATAATATTCTGACGCGCCCTTGTTTGCCTCGGCCCAATCCAGCAACGTTATTTCAAATTGAGCAAGACGTTTTAAAAATTCACGGTTGCCCTTGCCCAACTCCGCTATCATATCATCAACGACGCTTTCTATACGTTCGTCGCCAGCGTGGGCTTTATAGGAGGCAAAAAGGTCTAGTTCAGAGTTTTCCTGTATCTCTACCCCCAGGTCAAACAAGGGTTTAATGGGAGCGTTGCAGGCCAAAAAATCAAAGGGTCGAGGCCCGAACGTAAAGATTTTGAGCTTCTTTAACCCTATGAGCACACGGGCAATAGGGATGAACTCTTTTATCATGGTCGATATCTCTTGCGCCGTACCAATAGGGTATTCGGGTATGTAGGGTTTTAATCCGCGCAACCCGATGTTGTACGAGGCGTTAAGCATACCGCAATAAGCGTCGCCACGTCCATTGATAAGGTCTTGTCCGGTTTCTTCCGCAGCCGCGCAAAACATAACGGGGCCGCAAAATTTTTGGGCAAGCAACGTTTCGGGGCCTTCTGGCCCAAAGTTGCCAAGGAAAATAACAAGCGCGTTAGCCCCGGCTTTATTGATATCTTCCAGAGCGCGCATGGCATCATTTTCGTTTTCTACAGTGACTTTAGATTCGTACACGTCTATGAGCTGCAACGCGAGATCGCCGACAATAGCTTCGCGACGACGGGCGCTAAGGCTCATGGGAAAACAGTCTCGGCTGACTGACACCAGCCCCAGTTTTACATCGGGAATGTTCATACAAAACCTCCTGTGTATTGTAGATTTGTAAACATGCACATTATATCACAAACAAGCGTTGGTATCACCAATAATAAGCGGAAATCCCCAAAACGCGACAGCGGAGCGCTCTATCGCCCCGCTGCCAATATTAAAAATGTGTCTACTCCCATGTGTCATAACTCACGTTACCCAACGCGTCGGTGCGTTGGTCGCAAATTTTGGCGTCGGCGGGCGCGTCTGACCACTCGAAAGCCAAATCTTGGGTTAACACTGTTTCCACCCCGAGTATCCAGTCCTCTTCGCCAGTGTTAAAATCGCGCCGCAGATAATAAAACCGTAGTCTGTCGCCAACGACCAGCGGATCAGCGCCCTTTTGTATCATCATGCCCTCTTTTTGGCGCGCGCCCAGTATCTTTGCCAGGTTTGGCTTTATAACGACCATTATGTCGCAGTCTATGCCGTTAAGTCTTGCCGGGGCGGCGTATAGAGATTTTTCTGATGTGCCGCCCACGCGATACATCGCCACGTGCTCAATTATCTTCGGCCACTTGCCAATGGGATAATCCTCCGAGCCGACGCCTATCAACATATAATTGCCTACCGGATCTCTACGCCACAAGGTGGGATCGGTTTTGCTCTCATCCGACGCGGCCTTGACGCCGCTGGAGCGGTAAAATTGGCTCCCGTTGCTTAACATATTGTAAAAGCCGTTAAGGTAGTTCGTATAATTGCCGTCCATCCAGAGTCCGTCATATATGGGCATGGTAATGCCGCCTATGTCCCGTCCGCCATAGATGTAATACGCGCTTAAGCCGCAAAGGTCAACGTCGCAGTTGTGGCGGTTATAGACGACCGCTTGTTGCAGTTCCGCAAGTACAGACGCCGCTTCGGATGGATAATAATCACTTAGCTTACGCGCCATGTCTCCAATATCGACCATGTCACATTGATTGTCCCTTGGGCTGCCTTCGCCGAATGTTTTTGTATTTGCCCTGCGTTGCGCCAATGTGTGAAACTCGCCCAGCATGTTTGCGTCGGCTTTGCTCATCAATTTTCCCATGGCGGACATTACGTATGGCGCACGAGTCAAATCTGTCACCGACATGGTGAGTATCTCATCCGAATTGGCGCCGTAATAATTCATAAAAGCGTCCGTGATGTATATACCCGCGTCTTTGCCGCTGCAAGAGGGATTTTGCCCCATGCTGCCCAAAAATGAATAATCCCATCCGTCTCCAGGTTCAAGATCCTCCGCTGAGATCATATAATTTGCGTATTCAGAAGCAACGACAGACATTTCGATAGAAGACATAAGGCAAGAGTCAAACGCCAAAAATTCCAACTTGTGCCGCGCCGCGCCAGAATCGGCAAAGGCGTAATTCATTTCTAGCAGCGTAAGGTTATTATTGTCAAATTTTTCGTCCTGCCCGTAGCCCGCTATGGAACCGCCGCCATGATCCCACATGATGAGTCCGTACTTATCCGCAGGAAACGAACTATAGCACAAATCGATAAAGCCGCGTAATGTTCCGGGATCGCCCATGTTAAGCAAACCCACCCGTCCCAATTCGTAAATCGAGTTACCCCGTACTTCCCATATGGCGCACTCGTTTTGGGGTATCACGTTGTTTTGCCAGCGATTGGCCCCGCCTGTGAATATTACAAGATTTATTTGATCGCTAACGCCGGTGCTCAATATTTCGTGAATATCCAAGGTTGCCGCTCCATTTTCACTCTCCAGGTCAGACCCGTTCATAAATAGCATGAGAGTGTACGCTTTTTTATTTCTAGGCGACAGGTTGGAGATCACGGCTTTATAATCCCAGTTGGTGTAGCGAAGAGATGAGAAGTCCAACCGTGACATGTCACGCACAAAAGGTTGCGCCGTCGAGGCTTGCGCTGGAGCCGGAGCGGTAAAATTCGTGTTAGTGTTGCGGGTAAAATTTATTTTCGCGCTGCCCAGCCATATAATGGCGGGTGTGATTGCCATCGCGACAAGGGCGGTCAATAATACATGTCTTCTTTTCATCAAGCACATCCTCAAGTTAACATTTAACATGCAAATCTATTATGCCCATTTGAAAAAAAAGCTCACGCGGCTTCACTTCAGATCCACCGCTAAAAGTTTTTGGCAAATTTTCAGCTTAATCTTTTAAAATTGGTAGGGATGTGCTATAATGCCGACATTAGAGCCACTATAAGAATAAGAGGAGCGGGATTATGCAAGCATTGGAGGCCGATCAAGCCCCGTATAAAATACCCGACCACGCGCGCCTGGAACACAAGAAAGAATATTTTGGAGTTTTTGCGCCGCGCAAACGTTTAATTAAGCGCTTGGAAGATGAGAGCGACTTCTTTTTTGAAAAACTTGAGAGTGTTAAAAACTTTTTTTTGCGTAACTTTTACGGCCAGGTTATAAGTTGCGTTATGGGCGACGTTAATGACTTTTGCGGGCTTAATGCCCCTCGCAATGTGTTTTACCGTCAATTGCGCTTTATGGATATATCGTCGCGGCGCGCGCTATATAAAATGACGGCCATGTACCATACCATTCATTATCTTGCCTCTGGCATGTTCAAGTGCGACGACCCCATAGATATGCTGGAAACAATTAAAGACGTGTTTGAACTTGACGAGCACGAGCGCTTGCATTTTTCCATATTTGCCGATACGTTTTGGCAGTGCGAAGGGCAATTTGAGGTAGAGTTTAGCCGTTACGCCGCCAAACGCGTTTTTGGGCGCGCGCGTATCAGACCCTCGTCACTTGCCTATGTCAGCTACTATTTCATGTCTTCTTACAGTCAATTTATAACCTTTAACCAAAATTACGTGGCATAATGGATATACAGTATACCCCACAGCAACGGCAGGTCATAGACGCGCGTGGATCAGAGATTTTGGTTTCGGCGGCTGCGGGAAGCGGAAAGACTGCCGTGCTGGTTCAACGAGTGTTGCGCATTATTTCAAACCACCAAAAGCCTGTCGATGTAGACAGGCTTTTGGTGGTTACGTTTACCGAATCTGCTGCGGCGGAAATGAAAAGACGCATAGCCGAAGCCATAAGCGAGCGGATTAGTAAACTATATTCTCAAAGGCTCTCATCCCGGCAAGATACGCCTGACATATACGATGAGACAGCCAACGAGAAAATGATAGAGCATCTGTCGCGGCAGTCGCTGCGAATGGGCATGACTAATATCTCTACAATACATTCGTTTTGCCGCAAACTGTTAAAGCAATTCTTCTTTCTCACAGATATAGACCCCGACGCAAAAATTTGCGATGAAATAGAGGCTCAGTTACTGCGCGCCCAGTCGCTGGAAAATATATTTGAAGAGAGTTACGCAGCCGAAAACAATCATGATTTTCTTAACCTTGTAGAAGCCTATGGCGGAGGAAAAACGCGTGACGACGAGCTTATGATGCTTGTGGCGCGGCTGTCCACGTTTGTGGAGTCCAGCCCGTTTCCAGATTACACGCTGGACAAATACCTGGCCATGTTTAACGCGGATTCGTTTGACGGACATGTGTGGGTAGATATATTGCGAAATGAGATACGTAGGCAGTTGCTTGGAACGCTTGACTTGACCGAGCGCTCCATAGCGCTGTGCCGTGAGCCATTTGGACCAGAACGTTATGAAGAAGCGCTGCAAAGCGACCGTAAGATGTTGTTGTTTACTCTGCGCGAGATTGACGGTGGGTTGGAAGATATATACCTTGCGTTGAACAATGTCCATTATGAGCGTCTGTATGTATATCGCGGCAAACAAAAAGAAGCACTGGATGAGACATTGCAGGAAAAGGTAAAATCGCAGCGCGACGATGTGAAGAAAATGCTTGGAGATCTAAAGGATATGTTTGTAAAGCCGCCTGCGGAACTGTTGCGTGACGTGCGGAGGCTTAGACCGTATGTAGGTGAATTGATAAGCCTTACGCGCCGGTACCGCGCGGGATACGAGAGGCTTAAACGCGAGCGCAGTGTGATGGATTTTGGCGACCTGGAGCGTCAGTGCATAAAAATTTTGCTGACAAATGACCCAGAAGATCCGCGACCTACCGACGCGGCCAGAGAGATTGCCGGGCGCTTTGAAGAGATAATGATAGACGAATACCAGGACAGTAACGAGGTACAAGAACTTATCCTAAAATCTATCAGCAATAACAACCGCTTTATGGTCGGCGACGTGAAACAGAGCATTTACAAATTTCGCCGGGCCAACCCTGGATTGTTTATAGAGAAGTACGAACGTTTTGGCGGCGACCCAGGGGCGGGACAGCGCATAGATCTTTTGCGCAACTTCCGCAGCCGCGCGGAGGTTATCAATTCTGTAAATCTCTTCTTCACCATGTTGATGACCAAGGAGATAGGAGAGATCGATTATGACGATCACGCGGCGCTGTACCCCGGCGCGCAATATTTGCCGAACCCTCAATGCATAACAGAGGTAAACCTGGTAGAGTACACAAAACCTGACAAAGAAGACATCGATGAAGCGGAAGAGATATCCAAAATTCAGGCCGAGGCGGAGTATATCGCGCACAGAATCAAACAGTTGCTAAACCCCAAAGAACCCCTGTTGGTGACGAAGGATGGCGAGTTAAAGCCTGTTACGCCAAGTGACATTGTTATCCTGTTGAGGTCGGAAAAAGGCGTGGCTCAAGTGATATGCGACGAGCTAAAGCGGAACGGCATCGACGCGTTCGCGCAAGCGGACAGCGGTTTTTTTGACACATGGGAAATACAAACCATGCTGGCGTTTTTGCGCATAACGGATAACCCATTGCAAGACATCCCGCTTGCGACAGCGCTGTGCTCGCCTGTGTACGCCTTTACGCCCGATGAATTGATAGAGATAAAGCACGCGGCCTCACAAGGCAACCACGATGTGAGCCCCCAGGAAGATCCCAACGGGATTCCGCAAGGGGATATGATCCCACAAGGGGATCATGTTAAAAACGGGCTTGTGATGAGTGGCGGATCATATTACGAATGTATTGAAAATTATGCGACCGCCGGAGAGCATATGCGGCAATCCATAGTGTTAAGCGACGCAGAGGGCGGCGGAGCCTCAAGCGCGCGCAAAGCCATTGAGGCAAAGATAAGGCGGGTTTTAACTGATCTCAATCAATGGCGCGACATGGTAGCCAAAACTACCGTGTCAGAGTTGATATCCATCATTATGCAAGATACGGGCCTTTTGCGCATAGCGGGAGTGATGCCCGGCGGCGAGCTAAAGCAGGCCAACCTTCGCGCGTTGCTGGAACGCGCTACCGCTTACGAGGCTACTACTTTTAAAGGGCTTTTCCACTTTATAAGATATGTGGAACGCATAGAAAAGACAGACGCCGATGTTATTTCTCCGGGTGTGACGGCAGCCGCGCAGGTGCGCGTTATGACCATACACAAAAGCAAGGGTCTGGAATTCCCCGTCGTATTCTTGTCTCTTATGGGCAGAAATTTTAACAAGCGGGATGAGCGTGATCAGGTGATTCTTCATTCAGAGCTTGGTATCGGCCCCGTTTATGTGGATATAAACAGGCGCACGCGGACGGATACCCTGCCCAGAATGGCATTGTCGCGCAAACTGTCTATAGAAAGACTCTCGGAAGAATTGCGAGTGCTCTACGTCGCTTTAACGCGCGCCAGAGAAAAACTGATCATAACCGCTTGTGTGGACGGGCTGGAAAAGCACGCGGATAAATGGCGATTCGCGGCGGAGCTGAACAATGACGGGTTTGAACCAGACGGGGCGAGCATCGCGACAGATGAACCTCTCGCGATTGGGACATTGCCGGCATATTATAGGGCCTCCGCGCGGTCATTCATCGATCTTATTATGCCGTGCGTGTACGTAAAACCGCAATTGTTTGACTTGCGCCAAATTATGGTCGAAGCGCGCGCGAAAGAACGAGTGAGACAGACGAAAGACAGGTTGGAAGAATTGCAAGCTATTCGCGCCGGGCACAATTATAGCGGTTGCGAACAGGAGATAAAGCGGACAATGTGGTGGCGGTATCCCCATGCCGAAGCGGTAAGCCTACCGTCAAAAGTGTCCATAAGCGAGATGAAACGCTTGTTCTACGCCCAAGAACATCCAGACACCGTAGCTTTGCGAGATTTTTCGGTTACATTTGCGCCTCCGGAATTTTTGAGGAAGGCAAAACCCGCCACCAACACACAGCGAGGCACGGCCATTCACATTGTTATGGAGCATTTGAACATATTTGATGCTGCTCAAGATGTGTCCGCTCTTGTCAAAAGCCTTATGGAGCGCGGCATTTTACCGCAAGAAATGGCGAGCATTATTCCTGTTGGCAAAATTGAGCGATTTTTGGTATCGCCGCTTGCGGACAGGATGCGCGCCAGTGGCAAAATATATCGCGAGACCCCTTTTGTAATGGGCTTGCCCGCGCGAGAGGTTGGTCTGCCAACGAGTAATACATTGACCCAGGCTCAGACTGCCGACGGTCAAACGATATTCGGCGCGGATGCCGATACATCGCTTGAAGATGAAATGATACTTGTACATGGCATCATAGATTGCTATTTTGAAGAGCAAGACCGCATTGTGCTGGTCGATTATAAGTCTGATCACGTGACAGCCGATACGGTGCAAGAGGCTTGTGTAAGGCATCAACTGCAATTAAGCGTATATAAAAAAGCGATAAATCACATGCGCCACACACCGAAACAGATAACTTCAATGTTATATTTTTTTGCTATGGATGATGCGTATGAAATAGAAATGGCCTAAAAAGGTACTGGAGGCGCGAGATAATCCTGTCGAATGATGATCTTGAAATGGAAAGCCACGATAATCACGACATAATTTGTGTTGATACTTCTTCGTCCTTAAGTTAAAATAGACAAAATATTTAGGACTGGGGAGCTTCATTTGACAAAATCAAAAAGGCTTGGAAAACTAGGAGCACCAAGAAAGCGTTTTGTTACAGTCGGATTATTGGCCAGTTTGTGTCTGGCCGCCGCTGCGGCATTTGTATTGACTGTGTTGGTTTTTGTGTTGCAGCCAGGTTCTATCATCGAATATTGGGATATTTTATGGCAAAACAGGTTTGTTACCTTTTTTCTTAATTACCTGCCAATTATTTTAGTTGTCCTTATTTTGTATTTCATAACCAACAATATTGTGCTGTCGTGCGGCCTCACAGGTTTTGCCACGCTTATCCTGTCATATGCGAATCGTACGATGATCAACATGCGGCAAGATCCATTCAAGCCTTACGATATTATGCTTGGCGCGGAATTCGCGGGTATATCCCGCAGCATGGACAAAAGCCTGTTTATAGCGCTTACCGCAGGCATTGCGGGTTTTGTTTTGCTGCTAGCCGTGTGCCTATATTTTATCCGCAATAAGCAAATGGGAGTTTATACGCGTATATTTGGGACTTTGGCCACCGCCACGCTGCTGATCGTTGTAAATGGCACAGCTTTGTCAAGCAAAAAACTGTATGCTCTTCTCCGAACATCAGGTAATGTGTATAATATGACTGACAATTATCAATCCAAGGGGTTTATTTATAGTTTTATCTACACATTCAATACGAGCAGTATAGAAAGACCCGCAGGCTACGCGAATAATAAACTTGAAATAGAATCGCGCATTTCCTCGTTCGCGCCTGTAGAACCGCGCGCCGATACTCTCCCCAACGTAGTATTGATATTGAGCGAGGCTTTTTCAGACATCCTTAACAATCCAGCCCTGGACTACACCGGCTACACCGACCCCATGAAAAATTACAATCGTTTGGCGGCGGAATCGTTGACAGGGAGTTTGATTGTTCCCAACGTGGGCGGAGGCACGGCTGACACAGAGTTTGATATTTTTACCGGTATTAACTCGCGGCATTTTCGGGGTGTCGCTTACGCTTACAATTTGATAGCAAAGCAGATAGACGCTCTGCCGCTATGGCTTGCACGGGCGGGTTACGAAAATATCTCGCTGCACCCAGGATTTGGCTGGTTCTATAATCGGCAAAATGTTTACAAATACATGGGATTCAGCGATTTTATCACACAAGAACAGTACGACAAATCCGACACGCGAGGCATGTACATCACAGAGAGGCAAACGATAGAGCGCATCATAAGCGAATACACACGCCACGTCGATACCAACGACAGCCCTTTTTTTGAATTTTGCGTAACCATACAAAATCACGGTCCATACCTGGGCAAGTATAACGCCACAAAGAATTTTAACACTACCCTGGAACTATCGGACGATAGCATGGATGCCCTCTACAACTATGTAGATGGTATGTTAGATGTGGATCGCGAATTGCAAAACCTTGTGGACTTTTTTTCGGGGCGGGCGGAACCGATTGTGATGATCATTTTTGGAGACCACCTGCCTAGTTTTGCCAACGACATATACGACGCGCTAATCGAAAAGCCCGACAATGACTTTGCCGCCGAAACGAGGCTTAACAACTGCCCATATGTGATATGGCGCAACGATGCCTCGCGATTACTATTAAACCCAAGCGTCCCGCAAGAGGAGGTTATGAGCAGCAACTTTTTTGGCGCGTACATCATGCAATTGCTGGGCCTGGAAGGTATGGATCCTTTTGTGGACTATGTTAACGAATTGCGTGAAAAATACCCCGTTATAACAGAGGGCAGGTATCTTGACGCAAACGGAGAGTATGCAGATGTGACCGACGAGGCGGATATCGACCTATATAGAAGTTGGGAGTATTATAGAGTATTTAATCAATAATGGCATTGAGCAACAGCTCTAAACGCGCGTTTTCACAAAAGGATTTTGCATTCATAGGAGAGCATACTGCGCGTCCGTGGTGATTGGTAGAAGGAAGGGACATATGCTTGATGTATCGTTGCTGGGCACAGGGGGGATGATGCCTTTGCCCAGACGCTTTTTAACCTCGTTGCTGCTGCGCCGCAACGGGAGGCTGCTGATGGTAGATTGCGGCGAGGGTACGCAGGTTACACTTAAGCTATTGGGATGGGCGTACAAAAACCTGGATGTGATATGTTTCACCCACTTTCACGCCGATCACATCGCGGGTTTGCCGGGTCTGCTGCTTACTGTGGGCAATTCGGGGCGGGAAGAGACGCTGACCCTTGTAGGTCCGCAAGGTTTATCGCAGGTAGCGCGTTGCCTGTGCGTTATAGCGCAGGATTTGCCGTTCGACATAGATGTCATTGAGCTGCCGTATGAGACCCACTTCGCGCCCGAGACCGTTACGCTGGGCGATTACAACATATCGGCGTATCCGCTGGATCATCGCGTGCCGTGTTTTGCGTACTCGTTTCTTTTCCCGCGCGTGGGACGCTTCGACGCCGAACGCGCCAAGGTGGCAGACATTCCACTTAAGATGTGGAACAGGCTGCAAAAAGGCGAGACCATAACGCAAGATGGCAGGACGTTCACGCCCGATATGGTGCTGGGCCCAGCGCGCGCGCCGATAAAGATGAGCTATTGCACTGACACGCGCCCGGTAAAAGGTCTTGCGGGATTTGTGAAGAATTCTGATTTGTTTATATGCGAGGGTCTGTATGGCGAGCCGGACAAGCAGCGAACCGCCGCCAAGCACAAGCACATGACCTTTCAGGAGGCCGCGAAGATTGCGAGGGACGGCGGGGTAAAAGAACTGTGGCTAACGCACTTTTCGCCCGCCATGCCAGCGCCGGAGGCGTATATAGATAATGCGCGCGCGATATTTCGCAACTCCAAAATCGGAAAAGATCGCATGACGACTGTAATAGAGTATGAGGATGATAGCTGCTTGTAAAACGTAGGGCTCTTTCCTCCAAAGCACGCTCCCAAAAACTTAGGCTCCGCGCAACCTCCTGTCACGCGAAGATTTTTTTAATAAACCCGCGATGACGCGAATAAGATGAAATATACTCGCTAATGAGGCGCTCCGGTTAAATGCCAGCTATTCGTTGTGGCAAACCCGCTTGGCATAACCTCGCGCTTGTTGGCGAATATAACATAATTGAGGGGGCCTTTATGAAAATAATCAGCGTGACCAAGGAGAAAATCCTCATCGCCCTTTATATATTGGTAATTATAATAGGCTTGGCATCGACCCTGCGCAACGAGTCAGTATTAACCGCGTCGTTTTCGATGCCTCTTTCCAAAAAGGTAGTACTCATAGACCCTGGTCACGGTGGAGCGGACCCCGGCAAGGTTACAGGAAAAACCGAAGAAAAGGACATTAATTTAAAAATCGCCCTGCTTTTGCAGGGCTATTTAGAGACGGCCGACGCGACGGTGCTTATGACTCGTGTAGATGACGATGATCTCGCGCAAAGCAAAAGATCTGACATGTATGCCCGCAAGCTGACCGCCAATGCTAGTCAGGCTGACATATTTGTGAGTATACACCAAAACTCTTATCCCAGTTCAAATGTGCATGGGGCACAGGTATTCTATTTTAATAGATCAGATAATAGCAAGAAATTGGCGGAATGTATCCAAAAGCAGATAAAGTCGTTTGTAGACTATTACAACAAATTTGAAGCGAAAGAAAATTCTAACTACTACGTGCTAAAACAGACAACTATGCCGGCGGTCATTGTGGAGTGCGGTTTTCTCTCAAGCCCAGGGGAGAAGTGGAAGCTGCTTGATGAAGACTATCAGGACAGGATAGCGTGGGCAATATACATGGGCGTAGTGGATTACTTTAAAATGCAAGAGCAGGAATAGCAAAGGCTTCAAATCAAACAGGGCGCGGAGATTTTTAAATCCGCGCCCTAAGTTTTTATATTCCTACATTGATTGCCTACGCTTGTTTTGTTATCAAAAACCTTCCCAGCAAGCGGAACACGCTAACCCCCACTATAGACATAATGACCCCCTTAAGCAGGTTAAAAGGAACAACCGCGTATAGCGTCAGCGTGATTTTGTCTTTTATAGCGGGAATAACGGCGGAACTCATACCGATAACACCTTCCTCGCCTATGCCGTAAAAATAACCGTACCATGGAATTAGCATTATGTAATTGAGCGCGCCCGCCGCGATTACGGAACACACAGTCGCAACCATTGCGGCGACGAGGAGGCGCGCGTCATTGACGCCATTTTCATTTTGATAAACGTCACTCTGCCGCTCACCATTTTGGCGAGCGCTGTGATATACCATGCCTAAAGGAATGACGTAAGCGCTGCTGATAAACAAGTTGGCTATTTCGCCGATGCCGCCTGTAGATGATGGCTCGACAAAATTTTCTACAATGATTTTGATAAGTACAGTGAAAAAGCCAGCCGTCGGCCCCGCCGTCAGCGCCGCGATCATGCAGGGCACATCGGAAAAATCCAGCTTCAAAAAGTTTGGAAATATGGGCAACGGAAAATTAAACAGCATAATCGGTACACTCAACGCCGCGAGTATGCCGACCCTTACGATAGTTCCTGTAGAAATTTTCATAGGACCCCCCTGTTTTTGTTTTGTATACGCAATAACGAGACTCTAAGCATTTTCTTGCTGCAAAAATAGCATCGCGCTGTGGGCGGCTATCGCGCCATCCGCCGCTGCAGTAACGATTTGCCGCAAGGATTTTTTGCGTATGTCACCGGCTGCGTACACACCGGTTATACTGGTGCGCATTTCTTCATCTGTCTTTATATATCCGTATTTGTCCGCCGCTATAATGTCTTTGAATATTGTGGCGTTGGGCTCCGCGCCCACAGCGACAAACAGAGCCTTCACGTCCAACGTTCGCTCATTGTCGCTGCTGTCCGTGATGACGACCCCCGCGAGCTTACCCAAGTCGTTAGTTATGCTGGTAACGTTAGCCCCGGCCAGCTTGCCTTCTCCTTTTAGCCACTTAACCTTACTGTTTAGCGCAAGCTCCACATTGGGCAAATACGCCAGATTTTTGACCAGCGCATCAGCGGCGCGAAACGTGGTTCGGCGGTGTATAAGGTATACCTTGTTGCAGATATGCGATAAAAACATCGCTTCTGTGATTGCGGTGTCGCCTCCGCCTACTACCGCGACATCCATCTTTTTAAAGAAATTACCGTCGCAAGTAGCGCAATAAGACACACCCCTGCCCAAAAAAGCGTCTTCGTTTTCGACGCCTAATTTACGGGGCCTGCTTCCAAGAGCGATGATGATCGTTTTAGACTTGTGTGTGCCTTTGTTTGTAATTACCTTTTTGACAGGTGAGACCAAGTCAAGAGATTTTACTTCTTCATTAACGATCTGGGGGTGGTATGCGGCGACCTGTTTTTCAAAGAGTTCTGAAAGTTCGTCACCGCTGATGGGTTCGGGGAAGCCAGGGTAATTTTCTATGTTGTTGGTGTTAATAGTCTGGCCGCCAAGCAAGGCCTCTTCGACGAGCATAACCTCAAGCCCGTAACGTCCGCCATATAGCGCGGCTGTGAGTCCTGCCGGTCCCCCGCCCAAAATAATAATGTCATGCATATATCCTCCGCGTTGTAACATGTTGAAGCCGATTAGAGGGGGCGATATTTACGCAAATAGTTAACGCAGCCTCAATCGAACGTTCTTTCTTAGTTATAGTCTGCGCAAAATACGCCTCGCGCAAACATGTGGCGCCACCAATACTAATTTTACATCACTTAACCGCCACTGACAACATACCTAAAGTTATTTATAACCTGCTACACAAATTTTACAATTGAGGCTTGTAATGTTTGCAGTTTATGCTATAATTTTCGTGCCCTTAATTGGGAAAAAATATGATGCGCTCGTAGCTCAGTGGATAGAGCGGCCGCCTCCTAAGCGGCAGGCCGTGGGTTCGATCCCCGCCGGGTGCAGTGACTATTTGCAGCGCCCTTTTTTGACAACGGGTATGAAAGGTGGTATATTCATATCCTAAAAGCATTGGCAAGGAGGAAGAAAGTTGATCTTTGCGGCTATAATGGGCTATGGGGTTGTCGGATCGGGAGTATTTGAACTTTTGGAAAGCAATACGCAAACAAAGCTTTCTCGGCAGGTTAAAGTAAAACGCGTCTTAGACTTACGCGCCTTTTCGGGCGATAAAGTAGAGACATGCCTTACACACAGCCCGGATGATATTCTCAATGACGATACAATATCTATTGTCGTAGAGGTTATGGGCGGCCTTAATCCCGCTTACGCATATACCAAACGGGCCTTGCAACGGGGTAAAAGCGTCGTTACATCCAATAAGGAGCTGGTAAGCGTTCACGGTTCGGAACTGTTAAATATAGCCCGCGCCAATGGCGTGCGCTATCTGTTTGAGGCGAGCGTGGGCGGGGGCGTTCCCGTTATTCGCGCGTTGCGCCATACCCTGCTTTGCGAAGATGTGTATCAAATTGCTGGTATCCTTAACGGAACGACTAACTATATACTCAGCGAAATGAATTCTCTTGATTTGCCCTTTGCGGAAATATTAAAGCAAGCCCAGGAAAAGGGTTTTGCGGAGCGCGAACCTAGCGCCGACATAGAAGGTTTTGACGCCGCGCGCAAGCTCTCTATACTCCTGTCTTTATCATGCGGCAAGTATGTTAACTATTCCAAAATTCCTACAGAGGGCATATCAAGACTTTCAGCTGACGATTTCGCGGTCGCGAGATCATACGATAGCGTAATTAGGCTTATCGCCAAAGCGGAGATAAAAGACGGCGTTGTGGAAGCTATTGTCGCTCCTATGCTGGTTCAAGAAGGCACGTCCATGTTTGCGGGGGTTAAGGATGTTTATAACGCGATAATGATTACATCCACCGCGACGGATAATCACATGTTTTATGGCAGGGGAGCGGGTAAAATGCCCACTGCCGGGGCAATAGCGGGAGATATAGCAGAGATACTCTCTGGTCACGAAGATGACCTGAAATGGTCGCCCGACGAAGCGATTATGGCTGATCCCATGGATATCGTATCGTCTCGCGTGTTGCGCCTATCAGGTCATGTTACCGATAAAACCATATCAACATTGGAAAATATTTGCGGCTCGCAGCCAAGTGTGATTCACTCACCCACTAAGGGACAAAGCGTCTATATTTTACCACCTATTAAAGAACGCGAATTTTTATATCTGGTAAACACCATTCAGTCAGACAAAGGGGTGAAGATCGAAAGCACGCAACGTGTTTTCGCTGATAGATGATTAAGGTAACAACACCGGCGACATCCGCCAACCTTGGACCTGGCTTTGATTGTATGGGTATGGCGTTTTGCCTTTATAATACACTACAGGTTGAAGAAATTGCGCAGGGGGTTAAAATAGACAATTGGGGCGATCAAACTATCCCTCAAGACGAGAGCAACCTCATATACGTTACCATAAAAAATTTTTACGAGCGAATAGGTAAAAAACTACCCGGGCTGCATTTTGTGCAGGATGATCATATCCCGATGATTCGAGGCTTGGGAAGCAGCGCCGCGTGTATTGTTTCGGGGCTGCTGGCGGCCAACGCCCTTTCGGGCGCGGAGATGACCCGCGATGAACTGCTGCAAATCGCGGCGGAGATAGAGGGGCATCCAGATAATGCCGTGCCCGCGTTTTTGGGCGGCATAGCCGTTGGCGCCATGCAGAACGAAAAACTGTACTTTGCAAAACTTAACGTCGCAAGGCTTTGCGAGTTAAAGTTTTGCGTGATGGTGCCCGCCTTTACCCTTGCCACAGAGCGAGCGCGGCAGGTGCTGCCTGAAAAATATACCCGTGTCGACGCTATTTTTAATATATCCCGAGCAGCTCTGCTGACAGCCGCCCTTACAAACGGTGATTTTGACCTGATGAAAGCGGCGTTTGACGATAAAATCCATCAACCTTATCGCGGTAAACTCATACCATGTATGGAAAGCATATTTAAAGAAGCCTTGTCTCATGGGGCGTTAGGCGTGTTTCTTTCCGGCGCGGGGCCTACATTGGTGGCCGTTACGCTAAGCGAGACACGCTTTAGCTTGCCCACAGGCTGGACGCAGGTTTATTTAAAGCCGGATATGCGAGGGGCAAGGGTTGAGTTTTGCTAAGTTTTGCTCAGTTTTGCTAAAACTTCGAGGGGGTTGATGAATATGCTGTATGTGCAAAAATTTGGAGGATCATCCGTAGCGGATAAGGAACGCGTGTTGAATGTGGCTAACCGCGTTGCCCAGACCGTTAGCGCCGGGCATAAAGTGGTTGCCGTGCTATCCGCGCAAGGTGACACGACAGATGATCTATTAAAAAAAGCAAGAGAAATAAACTCCAACCCCAGCAAGCGCGAACTTGACATGCTATTGGCAACAGGCGAGCAGCAGAGCATAGCTCTTATGTCTATGGCGTTAGCGGCAATAGGCTTGCCCAGCGTATCATTAACGGGTCAGCAGGTGGGCATACACACATCAAGCAGTCATGGTATGGCACGTATACGCAGTATCGATACCGAGCGTATCAATTACGAATTGGAGCGCAGTAATATAGTTATCGTAGCGGGATTTCAGGGTATGGATCGCTACGGCGACATTACGACCCTGGGCCGAGGGGGGTCCGATACTACGGCGGTTGCCTTGGCGGCGGCGCTTAATGCCGATTTGTGCGAAATATATACTGATGTGGAGGGTGTATATACCGCCGACCCTCACATTGTCAAAAACTCTAAAAAGATAGATGTTATAAGCTACGACGAAATGTTGGATCTGGCCTCTTTGGGAGCGAAAGTGCTTGCTACCCGTTCCGTCGAAATGGCGAAAAAATATCGTGTTAACCTTGTTGTGCGTTCTAGCATGTCTCGCGCCGAAGGTACGTTAGTGAAGGAGGAAGCCAAGGTGGAAAGCACATACGTAAGTGGGCTGGCGATAGATAAAGATGTTGCGAGCATATCTGTCATAGGCATAAAGAACGAACCGGGCATGGCATATAAAATATTCTCCGCGCTGGCGAAAGAAAAGATTGTTGTAGATATAATCCTTCAATCTATAGGGCGCGGCGAGACAAAAGACATATCCTTTACCGTGAATTTGGGCGACTTGCATAAAGCTATGGATTTGCTGCAAAGCAATCGGCAGTCGCTGGGCTTTGAGCGAGTGAGTTACGATGATAACATCGCTAAAATATCTGTCGTGGGCGCCGGAATGGCGACCCATTCAGGCGTGGCCAGCATGTTGTTTGAGGCTCTCTTTTCCGCGCGTATCAACATCATGATGATCTCCACCTCTGAAATCAAAATCTCCGTGCTTATAGATAATAAAGATACCGACGCCGCCGCTAATTATGTGCACGAAAAGTTTTTTTCGCTGCCCGCCAGATAGTTCTCTTTTTCGCTCACGCAATGCTTGTTATAAACAAACACAAAAGGAGCTTAATTATGAAAATAGCGATAGTTGGGGCTACGGGCCTTATAGGGCGCAGGTTTTTAGAGATTTTAAACGAAAAAAATTTTCCCATTCATGAGCTTTTTTTGTTCGCGTCAGCGCGTTCCGCTAACAGCGTTGTCAATTTTAGGGGTAAGGGCTACACGGTAGAAGAATTAAACGAACATTCATTTGATAAAGGGGTAGATATTGCCTTCTTTTCCGCCGGGGGCGAGGTGAGCAGAACTTTTGCGCCATTTGCGGCGGCGCAAGGCTGCGTTGTAATTGACAATTCGTCCGCGTGGCGCATGGATGACAATGTACCCCTGGTTGTTCCTGAGGTTAATCCCGATGATGTAAAGCTGCACAAAGGCATTATTGCCAACCCCAATTGTTCCACCATTCAGGCTGTAGTCGCCCTGGCCCCCTTGCATAGGGCATATGGCATAAAGCGTGTGGTGTACACCACGTTTCAGGCTGCCGGCGGCGCGGGTCAAAGCGGCGTTAACGATCTTGCCGACGGCATAAAAGGTTTTCCGCCCAAAAAATTTCCCCATCGCATCGCATACAATGTGATTCCCCATATAGACGTATTTTTGCCTGACGGATACACCAAAGAAGAAGAGAAAATGATACAGGAAACGCGCAAGATTATGCACGCGCCAGAATTGAAAATTACCTCCACATGCGTTCGCGTGCCCGTTATGGTGGGGCATAGCGAAAGTATAAACATTGAATTTGAGAGACAGTTTGACCTGCCAGATGTTTACGCGCTGTTAAGTGACGCGCCGGGACTCGCGGTTATTGATGATCCTGCCCGCAATCAATACCCCATGCCGATAGAGGCCGCCGGTACTGACACCACATATGTTGGTCGTATTCGCAGGGATTTTAGTATACAAAATGGGCTTAACATTTGGGTCGTGGCGGATAATACGCGCAAGGGCGCGGCATCCAACGCGGTGCAAATAGCGGAATTACTCTAATGAACAACCTCGCTTTATTGACCGATCTGTATGAGCTTACCATGATGAACGGCTACCTGAATGAAGGCATGAGTGACAGGATTGTCGTGTTCGATTTGTTTTATCGGACGAATCCGTGCGATAACGGCTATGCGATCGCCGCCGGAATGGAACAGGCTTTGGATTATATAAAAAATGCGCGCTTCGGTGAAGACGAACTTATTTACCTGCAATCGCTGGGCATCTTTGACGATCGGTTTATAGACGCGCTGCGCAACTTCAAGTTTAGTGGCGACATTTTCGCTGTGCCGGAAGGCACGGTCGTTTTTCCCAACGAGCCGTTGGTTAAGGTAAAAGGCCCCGTGCTGGAGGCTCAATTGCTTGAAACGGCGCTGCTTAATATCATAAACCACCAAAGTCTCATAGCCACCAAAGCCGCACGGGTAAGTCAGGCCGCTCAAGGTTCGCCCGTGCTGGAGTTTGGATTGCGCCGCGCGCAGGGTCCGGATGCGGGTTTGTACGGGGCTCGCGCGGCTATAATAGGCGGTTGTGCCGCCACGAGTGATGTTCTGGCGGGGCAAATGTTTGGCGTACCCGTGCGGGGCACCCACGCCCATAGTTGGGTCATGAGCTTTGACGACGAGCTTTCCGCCTTTCGCGCCTACGCCTCCAGCTTTCCCGATGCATGCACTCTGCTGGTTGACACCTATGACACTTTGCGGCAGGGCGTCCCCAACGCTATCACCGTTTTTAAGGAAATGCGCGACAAAGGTGTTAAGCTTAAAAATTATGGTATTCGCCTGGATAGCGGCGATCTCGCTTACCTTTCCAAGCAGGCAAGAAAGATGCTGGACGCGGCGGGATTTTCTGACGCGGTTATTTCCGCTTCAAGCGATTTGGATGAAAACCTCATATCATCCCTTAAAATACAAGAGGCGAAGATAGATGTGTGGGGGGTGGGCACAAGGCTTATAACTTCGCTGGATTGTCCCGCGTTTGGCGGGGTGTACAAATTGGCGTGCGAGTACGACGCAAGCGGCAAAGCCGTACCAAAGCTAAAGCTGTCTGAAAACCCTGAAAAGGTTACGAACCCCGGTGACAAAAAGGTATACAGGCTTTACGACGCCGACACAGGCATGTTCAAGGCGGATTTGGTAGCCCTTGAGCGCGAAACGATCGATTTTTCGCGTGATTTAACTATATTTGACCCTATGGCCACATGGAAGAGGAGTACGCTCGCGGGCGGCCAGTACACCGCGCGTGAGCTGTTAATACCTATGGTTGTGAGCGGAGAGGTTGTATACCAATCGCCATCGGTGATGGAGATACGCGATAACTGCCGCCGAGAACTGGCTACGCTTTGGGATGAACACAAGCGCCTGGTTAATCCGCAGACATGCTACGTAGATCTTTCGCAGGAGCTGTATGATTTAAAACAGCAAATGATTAAAGATCTGCGGCGGTAGGAGAAAATAGTAAAAAAATCCGCGTTTATCCCATATTGCGGCCATCATTTACATAATATTTGATGGCCGAGCTTTTTTGTTGACTTTTTCGCCGTTGCTTGCTATTATTTTTGTGTAAATATTACACGAATTGGGGAGGTTTAGCACGTTGGAGAAATTCTTCAAGTTGAAGGAGAACAAGACCAATGTTTCAACGGAGGTGATGGCCGGCATAACAACGTTTATGACGATGGCCTATATCCTTATTGTTAACCCGAGTATCCTCAGCAATGCGGGGATGGATCCCGGAGCGGTATTTACCGCCACGGCGCTGTCATCGGCAATAGCGACGGCAACAATGGCATTGTACGCGAACTATCCGTTTGCGCTTGCGCCGGGCATGGGGCTTAACGCCTTTTTTGCTTTTTCGGTCGGTCTGGTGTACGGTTGGCAAACCGCGCTGCTTGCTGTTTTAGTGGAAGGCGTCATCTTCATTTTGATTTCTTTCCTCAGTGTGCGCGAAATGATTTTTGACTCCATACCTCAAAACATTAAGTACGCGGTCAGTGTAGGTATCGGTATATTTATCTGCTTTGTGGGATTGCAAAACGCGGGTATCGTAGTTAATGACGACTCCACCCTTGTTAACCTGGCCGCCAAGCCGCTTTCCAATATTTCTATAGTGCTTACGCTTATAGGCTTTATCGGTACGGCTGTGCTTGTTGTGCGCAAGGTTAAGGGCGCGTTGCTGTGGGGGATTTTGGGTACATATGTGTTGGGGGTTATTTGCGAAGCTATAGGTTTGTATGTGCCAAACGCCGCCAACGGCGTTTACAGCCTGTACCCCTCTGGTATAGTTTCTTTGCCGCCCTCTATCGCCGGGTTTAACATTTTCGCCGCGATTGGTTCGGGTGCGTTCGAGAATTTTAACATTCTTGATTTTAGCGTCATTGTGTTCGCTTTCCTTTTTGTTGATATATTTGACACCATAGGAACATTGATTGGTGTTTCTACCAAGGCCAACATGCTAGACAAGGACGGCAAACTCCCCCGCATAAAGCAAGCCCTGTTTGCCGACGCGCTCGGTACCACAGTGGGCGCTATACTTGGCACATCCACTGTTACAACGTATGTTGAAAGCGCGGCCGGGGTTGCCGAAGGCGGTCGCACGGGCCTTACCGCATTGGTGACTGCCGGTTTATTCATTGTTTCTCTCTTGTTTTTCCCCATACTCTCTGTTATACCGTCGTTTGCGACCGCGCCGGCGCTCATTATCGTTGGCGTGTTTATGATAACTAACGTGCTTAATATAGATTTTACGGATTTTACCGAGGCTGCTCCGGCGTTTTTGGCTATAGTTATTATGCCGCTTACCTACAGCATTTCATGGGGTTTGGTGTTTTCCATACTAAGCTATGTGATCATCAAATTTGTAACGGGTAAAGCGAAGCAGCTTAACCCTGTGATTATAGTGATCGCGGCGCTCTTCTTACTCAAACTCATTTTGGGATAAGCTGATCAAGCGTTAGATTGGCTTTGCCAAGGGTATTTCGGGTATTTTAAATCTAATAGAAACCGTTCATCAGTCGCAAAAATCTGATGAACGGTTTTTGTATGTCCATATTGAAAACTCGCCGCTATTTGCGTCATTGATGATGTTCGCAACAACATCAGCCCCCGGTTCATCGCACAGCAACGCAAGCAATGCGCAAGCGTCAAGGACATATTCAGTCATAAATCAAGCTCCTTGTCGGCGTATTTGCGCTCCAAGAATTTGTCAACAGACATTTCAGGGCAATCCTTGAACATTCCGCGCAGCCCGATTGCGCAGTCTGTTTTTTCTTCAACCGGCTCAATCGTCACAACGCTGTTATCTTCGCGCACCCGCACTTGCTTGGTTCGGAACGTCGTCACGAAATACGCTTGTAAAGTGTCTGTATTCATTATTCGTTCGGTCATTATGTTGAAAACCTCCAATCGGTATGACTTCCTTACTCTCCATATGATATAATAGTTTATGGAACAGCTAAAAAGTATTTATAATTTATAGTATGACGCGCTGTTGTCTGGCGTGGCGTGGTACTTATAATCGGGGAGGCGGGTGGATTACGAACCCCATCACTATAGACCTAGCATAGCGCGGTGGCGGGCAATCTCGGCATCCTTATCCGCAATTACGCCCTGCCATTTTTCACGTTCCTCTGCCGCGCCCTTGGCCTTACCTTTATGCAAGGCGCGTTCCCAAGCGCGGACGCCTCATTGTGCCGAGTGCGTTCGCGTAAACGCTCAAGCTCGCGGAACTCTGATGATACGGTTACACTCTTGTAGGCGGCTACAGCTTCTTTCATTACGGACACTCTCATTTCTATAATACCCACTACACAAATACACTTGCTACTATATTTTTCAAAAATGCTTTTAAGCTCCTGTAATGTGGAGAAGTTGCGATCGTCTTATTCTACACCAAAAATTTCCCCGTGCCAATAAACGAATTTATATTTCACAAATGGCTGATATTGATAGGATATTTGAAAACTCAAGTGTTCTATTAAAAATACGGGCATTGAGAAACCAGCCGCCCTGTGGTAAAATAAAGCTACCGCGAATGTGCCGATCGCTCCAAATAAGTCCATTATGAACAGACGTGAATAAGAGCAGGAAATAGAGAAAAGCGCATAATATTCATGAAAGTGAGGCGACGCGCATGATTTATTCTATAGACGAATTGAGCAAACGGATTGCGCCAGTGGTGAAAAAATACAACCTGCGCGCCGTGTACCTCTTTGGCTCTTACGCCCGGAACGAGGCGACCGAGGACAGTGACGTAGACGTACTGGTTGACCGCGCCGGCTCCATTGTGCGTACCGCTTTTGACATGGGTGAGCTGTACAACGACCTGCGCGACAGCATCGGCAAGGAAATTGACCTAGTGACGACGCAGGCGCTGGAACAGGACAGCACACGGGAACGGACGCCGTGGTTCATGGAAAATGTGATGAAGGAGCGAGTTTCGATTTATGAATAGAGGCGACCGACAACGCTTACTGCACATCCAAACGTACTGCCGAGAGTTTTAGCGTGTTCATACTTTCTGTCCCGCTTATTGCAGCGTCATATTTTCTGTTCCTGCGCTCCAAGAATTTGTCAACAGACATTTCAGGGCAATCCTTGAACATTCCGCGCAGTCCCATTGTGCAGTCAGTTTTTGTCTGAAATTGCAATCGTTTTTTTTGATTTTGATAGGATATTCAAAAAATGAGATCTGCTTTGGCACAGAAAGGAAATATCCCCATGCATTTAGGCTCAATTTATCTGATCGTAAACGACTTTGGCAAGTCAATAGCTTTTTACGAAAAACTATTGGAAATTCCGTTGGAAAGCGGAAATAACGGCAGATTCGTGTCGTTCGCCTTTGAAGGACATCGGATTTCACTTTTTAACGCTCGCTTTGACGCCAAGAATCCCGACAAAGTGGTGCGCAAGGGTGAGGACGCTGAGGTTTCGGGCGAAACTTTGCGTGTCATCGCCGCTGCGCCTAACACGCATAAATTCGCTTTCAACTTTTGGATTGAGGATTTACGGGCGGAATACGAAAGGGTAAAAGGCTTAAATATCACCGAAAACCTGACAAAAATAAAGTATGTCTACTACGTCGCCCCATATTACTATTTCCAATTAACCGATCCTGACGGGAATATGATTGAAGTGACCGGCAGCTATACACCGCAGAATGGAGAATTTGATGAGTGATTTTATTGCTATGGATAGCGTCGTAATTCAATGGCTTTTAGACAATAGCAACCCTGCCGTCAAATACAGGACACAGACGGAATTGCTTGATATTCCCAAAAAAAGAAGCAATCAAGCAATTCTATTGACCGAGCATAGCACGGAGGCAGGCAATCTCGGCATCCTTATCCACAACTACGCCCTGCCATTTTTCACATTCCGCTGCCGCGCCCTCGGCCTTACCTTTATGCAAGGCGTTCCCAAGTGCGGATGCCTCATTGTGCCGAGTGCGTTCGCGTAAACGCTCAAGCTCGCGGAACTCTGATGAATACGGATACACTCTTGTAGGCGACTACAGCTTCCTTCATTACGGACATCCTCACCGTTGAATAAGTCGTTGAGTTTTAGCAACTCTGGCACATCGGCAGGAACGGCGACACGGGCTTTGTACTTATGAGTAGAGGCGGACATTTTTTTCTTTACTTTGTCGAAAATAATCCTTGGCGAGTATGGCATAATACGCCGCGTCACAAACGCCTTGATTGTTCCAGTCGGATTCGTGGAATGTGCCTTCATATCGCAATCCCGCTTTTTGCATAACCTTTCCGCTGTTTGGGTTGCGCGGGTCATGGCGGGATTCGATTCGGTTCACGTCGATTTCTTCAAAGAAAAACCGCACAAGGCGAGTCAACGCTTCTGATGTATAACCTTTGCGCCACCAAGCCTTGCCAATGCAATACCCGCAATGCACCATTCGCGTTTTATCGTCCTGCTTCATAACGCCGATACTGCCGATAGGTTCGTGTATGTCTTTGACTTCAATTGCCCATTGGTAAAAATCAAGTTCATTATATCTGCTTAACCAAATGTCATAGAGACTTTGGCGCGTTACCTCAATCGAACTATGCGGCGGCCACATAAGATACTTTGTAACATCAGGGTCGGTACACCAATTTGCAAACATCGACTCGGCATCATCCACAGTAAACCGCCGCAGAATAAGCCGCTCAGTTTCGAGTGTGACAGTACCTTTGTGTGTCATTTCAAGTCCTCCAGCACATCTATCATTTCCATCCAGTCGCGTATATGCAGATGCTCACATTTCGGAACAATACCCTTATTCTGTCCTCTTTGCGGGGTTATGTTCATTCATCTCGCCACCTCCCATTCATCTATCAACTGGCGTATCGACTGCTGTCGTTTATCGCGTTCATCACTGACCGCTTTTTGGGCGACTGCGTACAAATCCGGCGAAAGCGGCCATGCTTCGGCAGAGCGGTCGGAGTTAGCAAGCAAGCAAAATGCCGTTGCGCCCATAGTGTACACTGTTGTTACCTCGTCGATAATTGCGCCGTCTGTGCGTTCCTCGGGTGAAACAAAGCGCGACGAACCCCACAAGCCCATTCGCCCTATATACGGCGACTTTTGATAAAAGTCAATATCGCAAATAATCGTCCGTTGATTTTGGTCATCCCACATAATGCTCCCGTCGTAGAAATCAATGGCGACATAGCCTTTTGCGGTGATGTATGCGTGGAACTCCATAATATCGGTAAATATTTGATGTTTTATTTCAAGCGGCAACGCTCTAAAAGCCTTGTAATCCGCAGGGTACATTTTTTGAGCGCAGATTGCGTCAACCCATTCAAACACCACGGCATATCCGGCGCCGATGTCCTTCGCGTTTATCAATTTTATGAGATTTGCATGAGCCAAATCCCTGTAAATCGGAGTTGCCTGTTTCAAGTTTATTATTGCTTCTTCTGCGGTAACAGTGCCGCGCTCGGTAGGCGCTCCCGCAAACTTAATGAAATACCGCGTGTTACCGTCAGCGATGCCGAAGCAAATATTGCCGGAGTCTTGGTCGTCAAAAACCTTGAACACCTTGCCGTACTTGCCGAAAAAAGAAAAATCGAACGGGGCTTTTAGCTTGTATGGTACGCCGTCGGTGTATTGAATGTAGAAATCTTTGAGATACCACGACGGCACGGGGTTTTGCATATTGTCGTACCAACGCAGCACATCCTGCGACTGTTTCATCATGGTATCGAGGTCGGACTGCCCGAACGGTATCGCCCAATATATTGACGATAAAGTATTGCTGGCAATGTAGAAAGCAAGCAGTTTGAAAAACTCAAGCGGCGGCTCACCGCCGAAATATCCGCGCAACTGCCCCGTAGCAAAAGGTGGACTGGCTACCGCGCTCCATACAATACGGTTAAATTCTTCCCACGGGTCGCCAAAATCGTAACGGTCGAAGTCGATGATTTTTAGCTCGCCGCGCTCCATCATCATGTTGCCTACATGATAATCGCCGTGTTGAAAGCATTGCGGACGGTTTTCAAGCAAGCGCCGGTTATTTTCTATGTACTCCAGCATATAGTCGTCACCGTCGAAGCGTATCCCGCATTCGCGGTATGTCTTGATTTTATGATTCGTCTTGCGATTAAACCGTACCGCCCATTCCTCTTGCGTGTCCGGCGCGGGAATCTCGTGCATCTTCTTGATTATCTCGCCGGATTTCAGGCCCAATACGTACTGCTCTGTTTCGGAGAGCAACGGTAATACCGCTTCTAAATCCTCTCCGTAAATCCAGCTTTGAAGCGAATAAACGCCGTGCGCGCTGCCGAATTCTATGGGCAAACACATGGGAACACCAAGCGCTGCCACTTGCTCAAGCATATCGAATAACGACTTTCTTACTTCATATCGCTCAATCGGTGTAATGCGGAGCAAATATTTAACTCCGTCAGTATCGGTGACGCAATATTTTTTATCCTCCGACCAACCCTTGTTGATTGGCTCGGCGCTTATAAAACGGTCTCCGCCGAGAATGCCAGTCATACATTCCCCTCCGCTGTTTCCACTTCCAGTAGCAATAATTATGTTACCTCGCTCTGTTTTAATGTGTACGCAAAAGCATCATTCAACATATATTATAGTCGTTTGCCCGGCAACCCTCAAGTAGAAAAATCCGAGCGCTGCGCGGAGAAAGAAGGTGTATTTACGCAGCTTTCTCCTGAAGGGCTTCAATAGGGTTTTAATTCTACGCTTGCGCTTCGGAAACAATTCATATAGCGGGGATTTTCTTAAAAAGCCTCAAACCATCTGCGCGATAATGGGCGCAACGTTTGAGGCTTTTTTATGATCATATGTCCCTTAATATCTTTTCGAAGTCTAAAATTGTTATGAGTCTGTCTTCAAAATGAGCAATACCATTCGCCACGCCGGATTCGCCGCCGTATATGGCCGTGTCTGGTTTTTCTATGTCGGCCAAACTTATGCGATGAATATCCTTTACCGTGTGCACGTGAAAGGCGGATTTGATTTTGTCGAAATTGGTGACGATAAGTATGTCGTTTTCAATGCTCGTTGAAGGCGGCAAGCCCAGATACTTTGCCAGGTCTATTATTGTGATAATTGTGCCGCGCTGCTTAAACACGCCCTCTACGTATTGATTGGCGTGGGGCATGGGTGTTACCTCGTATACATTGCGCATAATCTCTTCCACCCTTGCCACGTCTATGCCAAAATATTGATCTCCCAAGGTAAATTCTATCAATTCTAGCTCGGCATTGTCACTTGTTGATAGATTTTCCTTTTTTAGCAGTTCCATCTCTCACTCCCAGCAAATCAGTCTCAAAACGGATTCAGTTGAATATTGATATAAAATCGTGTATTATGGCATATTGGATTGGATTATGCCTATACAAATATTATTGCCTAATAAAAATAAAGATTCCTGCCGATATATGGTTAAATACGGCTGAATAATTAGTCACACATTCCGGTACATAACTTAGCTAATATTGGCAATATTAAGAAAATAGCGGGAGATGGTTGTATGTGCGGCTTTGTAGGCTTTACGGGGCGAGTAAAAAACGCGAAAAGAATTGTGTTGAGCATGGCTAATCTCATCGCCCATCGCGGGCCGGACAGCGAGGGAGTATACCTGGGCGACGATATAACCCTGGGATTTCGCCGTCTTTCGATAATAGGTTTGGACGACGGCGCTCAACCTATGTACAATGAGGATAATTCTTTGGTTGTGGTTTTTAACGGCGAGATATATAATTATAGAGAGCTTAAGGACGAACTCGTAGCTTCGGGGCACTCGTTTCATACGCACAGCGACACCGAAACCTTGCTTCATTTGTACGAAGAATACGGTGTCGATATGGTTGACAAGCTGCGTGGCATGTTCGCTTTCGCGCTGTATGATATTAAAGAAAGACGCCTTTTTTGCGCGCGCGACTTTTTTGGTATAAAGCCATTGTATTATGGCTATGTGGGTAAAAACTTAATTTTTGGCAGCGAGATAAAGGCTTTTTTGGCGCATCCAGATTTTAAAAAAGAGCTTAATACCGAGGCGATGGAAAACTATCTCACATTTCAATATTCCGCGCTTACCGAGACATTTTTTAAAGGCGTGTACAAATTGCCGCCCGGTCACTGTTTTATTTATAGCGACGAAGGGTTGACCGTGCGCAAATATTTTGAGGCGGTGTTCAGGCCACAAGCTATAGGATTTAGAGACGCTGTTAATATGCTGTCCAGCGTAATAAACGAATCGGTAGAGCGCCACAAGATAGTGGCCGATGTGGAGGTTGGGTCATTTTTATCGTCGGGGGTAGACTCCAGCTATGTGGCCTCTTCATTTGGCGGCGGCAAGACGTTTACAGTCGGGTTTGATTATGACAATTACAACGAGATAAGTTACGCGAAAGAATTGTCTGATTCGCTTGGCATAACGAATTACGATAAAACAATCACCACAGAGGAATATTGGGATGTTTTGCCCGACATACAGTATCACATGGATGAACCGCTGGCCGATCCCTCTGCCGTGGCCTTGTATTTTGTTTCTCAAACGGCCTCCAAGTATGTTAAGGTCGCGTTGAGCGGCGAGGGGGCCGACGAGTTTTTCGGCGGTTACAATATCTATCGCGAACCTCTGGATATAAGGCCGTTAACGAATCTGCCGATGCCCCTGCGAAGGCTTATGGGCAAAATAGCAAGCGTAATTCCATTTAATGTGAAGGGCAAAAACCTGCTTATTCGCGCTGGGCAGTCGATTGAAGAACGCTTTATAGGCAACGCGAAGATATTTAGCAAGCGCGAGCGCGATGAGATTTTGCGCCATCCGCGCGTGCGCTACGAACCAAAGGATATTACCGGTCGCATATATGATATCTGCAACAAGGCGGCGAATGGGCGCGAACAAGACGACATTACAAAGATGCAGACCCTGGATGTTCATATGTGGATGGTTGGCGATATATTGCTAAAAGCGGACAAAATGAGCATGGCTCATTCGCTTGAGGTGCGCGTGCCCTATTTAGATAAGGAAGTCTTTAAAGTGGCTAGCGTGCTTCCAACACATTTGCGTTGTACCAAACAGGGAACCAAACTTACCTTTCGCGAGGTCGCAAGGCAAAAATTGCCCAAATCCGTAGCGGAAAAAAAGAAGCTTGGCTTCCCCGTTCCCATTCGTATCTGGTTGCGGGAAGATAAATACTATGAGCTGGTTAAGCGATATTTTGCGGGAAAAAGCGCGGGCAAGTATTTTAAAACAAATAAGCTGCTAAAATTGTTGGATGAACATAAGCGCGGCAAATGCGACAACAGCAGAAAAATATGGACAGTGTATATGTTTTTGATATGGTATGAACGGTTTTTTGAAAGAGATATATAAATAAAAAAACTGACCGCGCGGCCCAGGCGCGGATAAGATATGCACAATGGTTTGGCGGAGTTTTAAAGGAAGGGCGCGCTTTGTGAATATATACGACATTACAACACATAAAAAGCTGGATAAGATATCCGACAACCCCGAAGCCCAACTCGTAATCGTTTGCCGCGCTGACAAAGTGCCGCAGCTCGTGTCTCATTTTGGCTGGGATGAAAGCATTGCGCAGCAAGCCGCCATACTGGATGAAAATGTGCGTTATGACAGCTATGAGGGCTATGACTTCATAAGCCTTATTCATGCCAGCAATTTGGGCGGGGAGATTATACAGCGAGAGGTAAACGTTGTTATTTCACGCCATTATCTTGTGCTTGTTTTGCCAGAAAACGCCGGAGAGCGTTTGGAGAGGCTCGCGAAAAAACTGCTTGACGCAGTGGAAAGTCCGGCCGCCTGTTCGCTCATGTTATTGTATCATTCAATATTTCATAACTTAACAGTAGACTTTTCAGAAACGCTAGAGGCGCTGGAAGATGACATGGAGGCCATGACAGAGGCCATTATGACCGCCTCCGACCCCCGTCAGCTTACGCAGATAGGACAGTTGCGCAAGGCGGCGTACACGCTTAAAAAAATTCTGCGCGCGCTTACGCACATAGGCGGCCAGATATTAATGGATGAAAATCGTCTGCGCAAGAAAGCGCATCAACGCTATTTTAGAAACGTGGATACACGGCTTATGAAGTTATATGACTTTGCGGACAACTTGTATGAGCTTTCTACAGAACTGCTGCATACCTATGACAGCAAATCTAACGCGAGGCTTAATGAGTCTATGAACAAACTCACCATGATAACCCTGTTTTTTGGCCCCCTTACAGTTATAACAGGTATCTATGGCATGAACTTTGACTTTATGCCCGAGCTGCACTGGACACTGGGTTACCCTTATGTTATCGTATTAATGGCGGTGGTCACGTTTATTGTATATCTGGTGTTGAAGAAAAAACGATGGATGTGACTTGGAGGGGCGAGAGTTTATTATTGATGCGGACAAATTTATTGTGGCACACGGCAGTAAGCAAAGAAGGGAGGACGATACCAAAAAATCCCCAATCAATAAAGAGAGAATTGGTATCGGCTAATTGAGTGAAGTACAGAGTTAATCCGAAAAACGGCGACAACCTCAGTACATTGGGCTATGGCGCGATGCGTTTGCCAAAGGATGAAAAATTAGCGGGCGAGCTATTGGGGTACGCCATAGAAAACGGCGTAAACTACATTGATACGGCGTATATGTACGCCGGCAACGAGGCGCTGTTGGGCAGAATTTTATCAGAGAAAGATTCGCAAGGCACGCTGCGTGACTGCGTAAAGATTGCCACCAAGATGCCGCCCTATCTGGTTGGCAAGCGAGAAGATTTTGACAAGCTGTTTAACATCGAATTGGAGCGCCTGCGCACCGATCATGTTGATTATTATCTCATACATATGTTGACTGATGTGGCCGTATGGGAGCGGTTTAAGAGTTTGGGATTTTTGGAGTGGCTGCATCAAAAAAGAGAATCAGGGCAAATCATCAACCTGGGTTTCTCTTACCACGGCGGCAAGGACGAGTTTTTGAAATTATTGGACGCGCACGACTGGGATTTTTGTATGATACAGTACAACTATTATGACGAGAACAATCAGGCGGGCAAGGCGGGGCTGCTGGCCGCGTCGGCGCGCGGCTTGCCTGTAATGATAATGGAGCCTTTGCGCGGCGGCAAATTGGTTAATGGTATGCCAAAATCGGTGTATGAAATATTTGACGGCGCGCATGTGAAGCGCTCGCCGGTAGAGTGGGCGTTGCGCTGGGTATGGAATCACCCGCAGGTAACGACTGTTCTGAGCGGTATGAACAGCATGGCGATGCTCAAAGAAAATTTGCGCATCGCCAGCGACGCGGAACCGGAAGATTTTACCGAGCGTGATTTTGAGCTGTTCGCAAAGATACGCCAGTTAATAGAGGACGCTATGCTTGCGCCCTGCACAGGCTGTGGATACTGTATGCCATGCCCCAAAGGCGTGGATATACCCACATGTTTCACCAGCCTTAACGACATAGCTATAGAGGGTAAGAGAAGAGCGTTTACAAAATACCTAATGTATACCGCCGCGACAAAGGAGTCGAGCGAGGCGTCACGCTGCGTAAAATGCGGCAAGTGTGAAAAGCACTGCCCACAAGGCATCCCCATAAGAGAAAAGCTGGAACTTGTGCAAAAGGAGCTTGAAGGGGTTTTATATAAACCCGCGAGGTTTTTTGTGAAGAAGTTCATGAGGTTTTCTTGACGCATACATTTAGGAAAAGTATGCGGTCCAATATCCGCTTATCGATGTTAATTAACAATTCGTTCTAAATTTGTGCCCTCCACATATAATTATCGCGGGGGGATTTTTTATGGAAAGACCGCATTACAGGCGCGTTGTTAATGGCAAACCAAAACCCGTAAACTTTGAAGTGTCGCCGAAAAAGTCATTCTCCGAAAGACTGTTGACGCAGCTTACGATTTGCGGCATGATCATGGCGGTTATATTGATCATAAACCTGGTGGACAATTCGAACAAATTAAGCGACGCGATACGAAACGCCATTGTTGCTCAACCCACTGCGGAAGACGTGAAAGGCGTGTGGAATGATATATCCGGCACGGTCGACTCCTTTGTAAGTATGTTAAGGCCCTCGGAGCAAACGTTAAATTCTTATGACATTGTTCAAGGTCTTGAAAAGGGCGACGACAACGCCGACGCGCTTTACGATTTGTCTCGGGATGATTTTCGGATAGACGAGGATATATTGCGGACAATTCAAAATGAAACCGTGAAGGAGCAAACGTTGGAAGCGGGCGCGTCGCAATGATGAGGCCGCGTCAGAGCGACAATAACGCCCAGCGCGCGGCGACTGTGAGTGTACACCCTACTTTGGTGATTACTCTGGCGGCCGCGATTTGCTTTGGTTTTATCAGAGAATTTCTTATGTATTTTGCCGCTGTGACCCTGCACGAGTTAGCGCATGTCTTCACAGGCCATATCTGCGGGGCAAAGCTAAAAAAAATTGAACTTACGCCCATTGGCGAGAGCGCCGCGTTGTACATGCCTGACAGCATGGAAAAATGGACCCCGCTGGTGTACGCGGCCGGCCCTTTTTTCAATATATTGCTGGGTTGGTGTTTGCGTGATATCGCGCCGACGTTCGCGCTTATTAATATCGCGCTGGGGGCGTTTAACCTACTTCCGGCGTTCCCTTTGGACGGCGCGAGGCTAGGGCACATACTCTTAAGGCGATACATTGATGAACCCAAAGTAAACAAACTCATGTGCCACATTACAGGGATGATTGCCTCTTTACTGCTGGCGCTGGGGATTTTGCAACTCATCCTTTTCCCGTTTAATATAAGTTTATTTTGCGTTGGCATGTTCCTTAAAATGAATTTGCTAAACGAGAAGGTGCGGCTTAATTACGAGTATGCGCGCCGAAGCGGTAAGCTGGATGCCATAATTCAATCTACAAGAAAAGAGGCAAAAAAAGAACCTGGTCACATGGGGGGATGGGACCAGGCTTGAGGGGGGATATTAAATGTTCCTTAACAAAATTAAGGATACACTATAATAATTGCCATAATTATAAATATTATACATACAGCTCACGTAAATTATTTTGTTATTGATCACAGCGCGGCGGATCGCTATCGGCTCTACGATATGTGAGGACATATTCTAGCGAGCTGGCTCAGTCCGCATTGATGCGATCTTGCAAGCTACGCAAAAAGTCGCTTATCCAGCGATTGATGGCGGGGTTGATGGTGCTTTCGTTTTCGAATACGTCAAACTTTGTTTCTATTACGCGCAGGTCATAAAAATATAGCATGTCAACATTGCGAAGCAAGGCGAGCAAGAAGCTGGAGAGCACGATTTCAGCGTCAAAGTTGCCATCCAGCGTTATGACGTCGAAAAGGTCGGCGCGATGCTTTATTTCGTCCATTACCGCCGGATGCAGCGTTTTGTGATCCAGGTTACGTTTGTAAACGATGTGCAACTCATCATCGGCGCGGCGGCGGGCCAGCAAGCGCTCCAAAATGACTTCCACATTGCATGAAATGTCTATGACCAAAATGCGCCAACGTTTTTCGCGCGCAAATTTTATTAGTTTAATGGCCTGCTCGCGATTACGGGGAAAGCCATCCATTAGCCCCGGCTTATGATCTTCCGCGAAACTGGCGAACGCGCGACACGCTGTTTCGTCATCTATCAGAACGCCTTGATTGGTAAGGCGTTTTATTTCTGGGTCGGATTTCGCGCGTTCGCGAAAAATATCGCCCATTGAGGCCGAATCCAAATCTGGCAACCAAAATTTTTTGATATTTTTAACCAGTGTTCCTTTGCCCGAGCCGGACTCTCCCAGCAGTAGCATATAATCCCACTTACCTAATATTTTGCCGCCTTTTTGCATCCCATCAGGATTCATATAAGCCCCCTTGTATATTTATAACGGCGTATGCACGCCATCTAATTGCGTTCCAAAATAATGGTTATTATACGCTAAAGAACTCATTATGTCCATCGACTGCTTAAAAACAGTGGTGGCGAGAGAGAAAGCAATTCCTGTATGACCAAAACGTTCTATTCGCTCAACGCGCCGCAACAACAGCATCCTCGCGGGCGTGAGCCGCGTAAAGTCAACGTTAAGGTTTATGATTATAGTACAGCACACGCTAAGAGCGTGTCAAGAAAAATTGAAGGAGGCAGTATATCCGGGGGCAGTATATCATGAATGCATTGACCGATTGCTACAAGTTGGCGCGCGGAGTAGAAAGGAGCTGCAAAAAGCCGGGCGCATCCGTGCCATTGGCATCAGCAATTTCCGTCCGCGCCACATAAAGAAGGTCTCACGGGAAACTGGCATTCAGTTTCCCGTTATAATTTTACACTTACAAGACCCATTTGTCATGCAACTGCCTTGCGGTAAACCCTTGTTGCCCAAGCCAGTACAAGAATTGTCAGCGGAATCATAACGGCAAAGGCGTTAATCGTTTCCGCGCTGCTTATTATGCCGTCAGCCAAGACGCGAGAGGCCTCTACCGTGTAATACAGCGGGTTGGCATGAGCGATGGCACGTAGCCAATCCGGGCCAAGGGAAAGCGGCAGCAGTACGCCGGAGAGCAGGGTAAGCGGTAATTGCAAGCCTGTTACCACGGCGGCTAACCCGCCAACCTCCTTGAAAATCAAGCCAAGACTTGCCGACCATGCCGAAATGATGGCGGTCAGCAAACAGAGCAGGAGCAAAAGAACAAGCAATCCCGCGAAATGCACATGAAAACCAAGGAAGGAGCAAATCGCAATCACCAAGACAGATGGGATAATAAACATCAGCACATCGCGAAGAACACCACCCATCAGCATGGAAAAGCGGCTTGCCGGGGTAACGCGCAAACGCTCGATGACACCGCTTTGCAACTCCCAAATCATCGTCCACCCTGCGCCCATGCCGGAGCCAAACGCCAATAATGTTAAAAGTCCCGGCACAAAGCTGTCCAGCACCTCGACGGTTGTGCGCGGCGGGTAGCCCATGTTCTTTAAGAGTGGCGCAAACAGCACAATATAAATCAGCGGCGTTGACAAGCCCATAAATAACCACATCGGCTGTCTTACGGTTTCCATCACTTTGCGTTTGAAAAAGAGCATGGTTTCTTTGAAAACGCTCATTTCGATTCCCCCTTTCCGGTATCGCGGAGCGAACGTCCTGTTTGCTTTAAGAAAACATCATCAAGACTGGGCTGTAAAAGAGAAACCGCCTCCGCCTCCAAGCTGCGTTTTTTCAACAAATCAAAAATAATGGGTAACGCCTTTGCGCCATCTCCGACATATAAAATGACTGTTTCGCCGTCTGTGCGTGTTTCGTTCACGAAATCCAAGCCGCTGAGAAGCTCCTGCGGCAAAGCACCCCCGTTTTTTAAGCGCAATTGTATCACATCACCGGAAATTTGCTTTTTAAGCTCTTTGGGTGCGCCTTCCGTTACAATCTGTCCATAATCTATAATGGCAAGGCGGTCAGCCAATTCGTCCGCTTCATCAAGATAATGCGTTGTGAGGAAAACGGTCATGCCGCGCTCTTTGAGGGCTTTGATATGCGCCCATAGGTTGGCACGGTTCTGCGGGTCAAGCCCGGTTGTCGGCTCATCCATGAACAAAATTTCCGGCTCATGCAAAATACCTAACGCAATTTCAAGCCGCCGTTTTTGACCGCCGGAATAAGTGCGGACGATTCTGTCCAAAAGTTCGTCAATTTCCAATAGCCCTGTAAGCTCATGGATTTTCTGTTCCACATCCCGCCGTTTCATACCGTAAAGCTGCCCTGCCAGTAGGAGATTTTCCCGGCCGGTAGCGGGCAAATCCGCGCCGCCGATCTGACTGACATAGCCAATATGCTTACGGACTTCACCGGGTTTCCTTTTCATGTCAAAGCCCGCTATTATAGCCGTGCCACCGTCAATGGGCAGTAGGGTGGTAAGCATACGCTGGAAGGTGGTTTTCCCCGCTCCGTTCGGGCCGAGAAAAGCATAAATTTCTCCCTCGCTCACAGATAGGGTGACACCGCGCACCGCCTCCACGGTTTTGCTTTTGCCTTTTACCCGAAAGCTCTTTTCAAGCTCCCGGGCTTCAATTATTGCGCTCATAGGCTGATTCCTTTCTAAAAAAGAGATTGCCTTTTCTCAAAGGCCATGCTACAATAAAATTAACACCGTTAATATAATAGTGGTTAACGGTGTTAATGTCAAGAGGGATTTTAGAAATTTCCGAGGTGAGCCTATGGCGGTAACAAAGCAGGCGATTATTGAGGTATCTATTGATATACTGAATCGTGACGGCATTGAAAATTTGTCCATGCGGACGATTGCAAAGGCGCTAGGCGTAAAGGCGGCGGCGCTCTATAACCACATCAGTGGCAAGCAGGAGCTGTTCGCCATAATTATGGAGCGTTTGTGCATGGGTATTGAGTTGCCAGAGGAAGATTTACCGCCGCTTGACTATTTAATGGCGGCGCACAAAGCATACCGCCAAATCCTTTTGACAGTGCGGGATTCTGTGGTGGTCGCTGAAAATTCCCTGCCGGTCACGCCAAAGCGCGTGGAGATTATCCGGGGCATAAGCAATAAGCTGATGGAATTTGGCGTATCCCGCGAAAACCTGATGACCGTTTCAAATATGCTCAACAACTATGTGCTGTCTTTCACGGCGGACGAGGCGCGTATAAAAAATGCGCCGCCGGAAATGCTGAAAAATTTTAAGGATATGCTTGCCCCGGACGAGCGCGTGATGTTCATCAGTCAACGAGATTATGATGTGCAATTTGAATACGGTTTGAGGATTTTATTTGCGGGGATTAAAGCGGTACAGCAGATTTAAGCACTCCCTAATATTATCTTTCGTCATAACTTCTTGACGTTTGTTCAATTAAAATATGACTGGATATTAAGATTGTCAATTTTTTCTCTTTGTTCAGCATACGAAAACCCTATCATCAAATAACATTCAAATCTAAAAGGAGTACAGGCTATTCCGGCCTGTACTCCCTATTATGCTCTGCTCAATTAAGCTAGACGGTGTTTTTATTGAATGCTTATTCATTGTCCCAATTTTTAATATTCTGCCAGCAATCAGGATAACACTCCCGATGGTAACACCGTGGGCATCGACGCCTGGCGCCTATACTCGAAAAATAGAATTGACAGCCACAGCACGGACAGCGGTACCAGCATTGGCAGTTACAAGAGCACCAAACCGGATGACAACAACACGGACAACAACACCAGCATTGGCAGTTACAAGAGCACCAAACCGGATGGTAACAACACGGGCAACAACACCAGCATTGGCAGTTACAAGAAGAACACCAAACCGGATGGCAACAACACGGACAGCAACACCAGCAGCCCGGAGGGCAGCAGACTTCGTGGCCACAGCACGGGCAGCAGCAATGGCGGCATGGCTTTCCGTTTTTAACGGTAACTACATTGCTCTTTATCGAATGAATGCCGAACTGTAGGGTAGCGCTGCTATACATATATAGCCAATTATGGCAATTACGCTTTCGTCCCGCGAAAGGAAATGGCCATTATAGAACCGACGGGTATCGTTACTGTCGCGTTAAAGGTTATCGTAAGCAACCCGGCGACATTAGTAACGGTGAAGTCTGTATCGGCAACGGGAGTGGTAGTGGTGCCATCGTTGATTGTAACAGTCACGCTGTCGTTTACATACACAAACATCGTTGTATCAAACTGATCCTTGAAGACTAGATTGGTTATGGAGCCTTCGTTTTCGGTTGAACTGTTGTCGATGGTATTCGTAAAAGTTAGTTCCCCACCGAACCATATCGACTGATCCGCAGTCAATTTAAACAGTATATTAGCTAACCTTACCGCGACCTCGGTAGACGCTGTATTCAGAAATGCTATATTATTATAGCTGCCGTCTATCATCGCAACATTGTTCAGGATTTTATCTGCCATAATCTCACCTCCTCGTCATGCGTAGTGTAGTAATCTCATGACAGTACATTTTATGCGCAGCGGGCGCTTGATGTGATCGCACAGGGCGCCGCATATGAGCATAATATATAAATGATGTAGAAGATATTATGGAGGTTTATCCTATGATTCCTATCGACGACCACACTGTTGTGGCGGAGAATTTCGGCGACCTGTCGTCGATTCTCACCGCGAATAACCAATACACCTATGTATACCTTGGTGTTGATATAAATATGACCTCTGGTATACGCCTTCATAACGACAGGACTCTGCTTGTAATCGACGGGGAATATCCGCAAGGCAGCGGCACCATTCAGACCCTTACGGATGCCAGTGGCAACCTGGGTATGATCTATAAAAACAATGTATCTCCCTTGGACATTACCTTTCAGAATGTTACCATAGCCGGCCGCAATTACTACGGTATGCCACGAATCGACAAAGGAAATGAGAATGTGTCGGTCACTTACCGTAACGTAACCTATACCGGACCGCAGATAACCTGGCACTGGTCGGGAACAACGCGATATATAGACTGCGATATCACGATCTTGGACACCGGATATTCAAACATGAACGAAGTGGCGGAGGCCCGCTGGGTGGAGATTGGCGGTAAAACCGTTATACGGCACAACAACGGCAGTGCGTCTTATTCCGTATTTAATTTTCTCGATACAAACGCCTCCTTAACCATACTTGAGGACGCTGAGGTAGAAATATCAACTTATAACGATTTTTTTGAAGAGTCGTCTCCTCCGCGGTTTATTATAGAGCCGCGCGCAAGTTTCACCCTCACAACGCGGCGCGGTATTTCGCGCAGCGCCAGTAACACCGTATCATCCTTTCTTGTGGACGAGGACGCCTCTTTCAGGTATATTCAGGAATCTAATGCTGGAGAGAACGCGTCCCTTTATATCGACGGTGCGTTTACGGTAAATGTGGGCGCGAGGGTTTATATGCAGGCTGATTATGCAAGTACCAGCGACAGCAGGCGGCTGATTCAATTTACGAACTCTTCAGGAAGGGGGCTTTATCTCAATAGTCCTAAGAGCTTTGTGCTGTACAATCAGGGGCAAGGCAAGGCGATTAATTTTTCATCCTCAACGGTTAAAACGCCGTTTACTTTTTTTTGCGGACAGGTCAATTACTGGCTGGACGCAAGGCTCTTCCCGACCGCCGGAACATTTGACGATCCGCCCCTATACCAGTGGCATAGTCCAAATTGGAATCTTTTCGAGATTAGAGGAGCCGCCACATCCAGTTTGACATCAGATCTGACATCCACGCTTGCCACTCCATTTCTACCAGATCTACCGAATTTGCAGCTTCATAACGCCCGGGTGCTGTCTGTCGGGGATCTTCCGCTTACAGTCGATCCGATGCTAAACATCGACAGCTCTATTAACGGCAGAACTGATCCCGGCGCAAATGTGAAGGTTGAGTATATTGACGAGAGCGGCGCCCATATATTTACGGGCACAGCGGATTCGGACGGATATTTTTCCATTCCGACGCCGGAGCCGATACCATTAGGTACGAAGGCCAGGGTGTCGAGCAACGTGCCGTTTCTGATCACATGGCGGGAAATTAGCACGCAGGAGGTGGGAAGGCTTTCCATTGAGGAAGCGCCCGCGCTTATACGGTTCACACCGCCACTCATCTCCCAAACGCCCCGGATTCTCGGACGCGAGGTTAACGAACACATACTCGTGAAGGATGCGCGCGCCCAGCGCACCGAATGGGAGCTCCTTGCCACTATCGATGGACCTATGCGGGCAGCGTCCGGACACGAACTGGCAAACGCGGTGGTTTTTGTACCCGAACACGGCGCTTTTGCGGCAATGATACCGCTCAGTGTGGGCGCCACAATACCTGTTTATATAGGCGGCCCCGGCGTGGAAGATACCTCTGTAGTGTGGGACGATGACATGGGGATATTGATGCATCTGAACGCGCCGATCCATCTCGGGGAAGAGTATACGGTTAATGTCACATGGACCGTGCGGCCCATGGAACCGTGATGCCGTTCAATAAACTGACTGTTTTTTGCATTCTGGAGGTGTAACCCATGATTAATATTAATCCGCAAACCGTCGCTGGGTCAAAGCAAATTAAAAGCACTGCCCCCATTTGGGCAAAACTCTTTATATTGGAGACTTGCCACAGGCTAAAGAATAGGATGGTCAAAATATCTACCTGGGCCGGATGGATTCGAACCATCGCATGCAGGAGTCAAAGTCCTGTGCCTTACCGCTTGGCGACGGCCCAATAACGCTAAATTATAATCACTACTTTAAAGACGCTCTCGCTCACTTGTTGCCCAATTTTAACGCTTTAACCATGCTTCTTAAACAAGAAACAAATGGCTAAAGCGCGAGACGGGATTCGAACCCGCGATCCTCGCCATGGCAAGGCGATGCTCTACCACTGAGCCACTCGCGCAAACATAATAAGCCCCAACGTCCGCTTATTATATTATTTGAAATAGCGATTGTCAATACTATTTTTTAGTGCTACAATGGTTAAAATAACTGTGGAGGCTGGGATGGACTGCATCTTTTGCGCTATTGAAAAAGGCGAAATGCCCGCTTATAAACTGTATGAAGATGATGACTTTTTTGTGATATTGGATAAATTTCCGCACAATCGCGGTGAAAGTTTAGTGATAACCAAGCAACATTACGATAATGTATTCAATATGCCTCCACAGCTGGTCGGCGCGGCGTTTAGCGTGGGGCAAAAGGTTGCCGCAACGCTAAAAGGCAAGTTGGGCGCCGAGGGTGTCAACTTGCTGCAAAACAATGGCAGGGCCGCTGGGCAGATGATTAATCATTTTCATCTTCATGTGATTCCACGATACAATGGCGACGATATGAAAATCGGTGGCTCGACAATTAAGCAGGCGGATGAGGAATTCGTAAAAATATGCGATATATTGAAACTGGAATGAATAATAGTTTGTAAATCAATTGCAAACTTGATGTTTAGTATGCGCTTTTAACAGGTCGGGATTTCTATTCCCGGCTTGTTTTGGTCTTTTTGGATTAGAAGGCAAGCCAGTTTGCTTGCGTTAACAAAACAATAGTGATTGTTTACACAATAGCCATACTTTATTCAAACCAGGGGGTTATAATCTTCTCAAACATTAAAAGTAGGGGGGTTATAAAATGACTGGTTTTGATGACAATAAACCTAAAGGGGATGGTCTGCCAATGGAAGATAAAGTTGTGTTCGATTCTATATTTGAATCAAGCGATTTTAATGCCGAACAACGCGTCGATATGCCCCAGCAAAAAGTGGCTGCGGTTAACGGCTCTCACGATATTCTTTCGTCTCGACCCATAGATGTTTCATCAATACAGGAGCCAACGCGTACACAGGCGCCTGTATCGGCGCAAACACAAAATGTCGGCTCGCCGCCTAAAAAGTTTGGTGTGGGTAAAAAAATATTGGTGGCGGCGCTTTGCGCGACTCTTGGATCTATGTCATTAGGGTTGGGCATTTCATTGGGAGGCGCGGTATTTTCTCAATCAGACCAAGAGATTTTAGAGACAAAAACAACCACAGATTTAGCTGTTCACAGTCAGCCAAATATAGAACATAGCACTGAGGGAATTTCTATTAGGTCCAATAATGTCACTGGCATAGTTAAAGAAGTTTCTGACGCGGTAGTAAGCATCAACTTGACCATGGAAGTGCAGCAATTTTTTAACCAGGCGGCTGAGCAAAGTGGATCGGGTTCGGGCATTATTTTTGATATGGATGACGAAAAAGTATATATTGCCACAAATAACCACGTAATCACCGAAGCCGATCGCGTTACCATATCTCTGGATGATTCGCTGGAGTTTAAGGCGTCGTTTGTCGGGGCGGATCCTTTGTCGGATCTTGCGGTCATTTCCGTGTCACGCAAAGAATTGGACGACGCGGGGGTGAAGTACAAGGCGGCGAAGTTTGGCGACAGCGAACAGTTGGAAGTTGGAGACGAGGTCGTTGCCATTGGTAACGCTATGGGCGAGGGCAAAACAGCGACTAGCGGTATCGTGAGCGCGTTAAACAAGCAAATAGAGATAGACGGTAAAACTTTGGATGTCATACAAACCGATGCGGCCATCAACCCCGGCAATAGCGGCGGAGCGCTCGCCAACGCCAACGGCGAGGTTATTGGCATAAATACCGCAAAGCTCTCATCAAGCCAGGTAGAGGGAATGGGCTATAGTATTCCATCTAATGTGGCGGGGACGATATTATACAGCCTTAAAGAAAATGGGTCGGTAAAAAAGCCATACCTTGGTATAGAGGGGCAAGACATAACAAAGCAGATTATGGACATGTACAACTTCCCCGACATGGGTGTGTATGTGGTCAGCATAACAGAGGGCAGCGGAGCGGAGGCCGCAGGGATTAGGCCGCGCGACATAATAGTCGGTTATAACGGGTTGGATGTAGAATCAATGTCCAATCTACAGCAAGCCATTGCTGATACAAATGTGGGCGACACTGTGACATTGTATTTGTATCGTGGTAATATTATGATGAACATTGATATCACAATAGGCGACCTCAATGTAGACGCGAATTTTTAGCGAATTTGTGGCGAATTTCTGACAAAAACGCAACACGGGCGACCAAGCGGCTACCCGTGTTGCGTTTTATTGCGCTTGTAGGGCTGTAAGCGGGTGGAAGCACAAAACTTTACGGCTTGCGCTCAAGTCTGACATCTCTGGGCGATGTTGCCGGCATTCATCTGTGGCATAGGCACAACGCGGGGCAAATTTGCAGTAAGTGATGGCATATTCTTTGTCTTCGGTCTCTGGCATTACCGCCGATTGGTTCCACTTCTCTCCCACGCGCGGCACAGCGTTCATCAGCAATTCGGTGTACGGGTGCGCGGGATCGTCCATTATCTCTTTCGCGTGGCCATACTCAATCAGGCAGCCGCGATAGAGGGTGGCAATGTAGTCTGATACATAATACGCCGTCGAGAGGTCGTGCGTGATGTAGATGAACGATACACTGTACTTATCCTTTAGCTCTTTAAAAAGGTTTACAATGTTCATTTTCATCGAGGCGTCAATTGCCGCGACAGGCTCATCGGCGATGATGAGCTTTGGCCTTGTGATCAGCGCGCGGGCAATCGAGACGCGTTGCAGCTCGCCTCCGGAAAACTGCGTCGGATATTTGCCTTCTACCACACTAAGTGACATGCCAACGCTTTTGAGTGTTTCGTCGATAAGTTCTTTGGCCTTGACGTGGGTCTTAGCGATTTTTAACCTGAGCGCCGTATTGAACAGGTATGTATCCACAGTTTTTCTCATAGAGAACGACTCATATGGATTTTGAAATATCGGTTGAACGTCCAGTCTAAAGCGCAGCGGGTCGTAGTTTTTCTTGTCGGCGTAGGAGTTTCCAGAAAGGATGATCTCGCCCGCGTCCGGGTCATGCAAGCGCAGAATCATCTTACACAGAGTCGTCTTGCCACATCCAGATTCGCCGACTATAGAGAGTATGGCGGGTTTGCCGGCCTCAATGTCAATCGAAACCTGATCCACGGCGGTGAGCTTTTTCTTGCTGAGAATACCGCCGATTTGGAATACCTTGCTCACATTTTTGATTTCAAGCAATTTTTCCGCCATGTCAATTTGCCTCCCTTTTCAGCATATGGCAGGCGGCGAAGCGCCCAGGCAATACTTTTTTAAATTGAGGCGCGTGTTTGAGGCATACGTCTTTCGCGTAAGGGCACCTGGGAGCAAAACGGCAACCAGGCGGCGGATTTGTCAGAGCCGGCGGACGCCCCGGTATGCCAACCTTTTGGCTCTTATCACCAACTTTTGGCAGTGAACCGACAAGCATTTGAGTGTATGGGTGAACCGGCCGCTCAAAAATATCTTCAGTCTCGCCTAGCTCAATGATCGAGCCAGAGTACATAATGCCCATGCGATCGGTTATCTGATAATGCACGCCCATATCATGACTAACTATGACCATGGTGTTCTTAAGGCGTTTTTGCAGGCCCATCAACATCATTAGTATGCCGCGCTGAACCACTACATCAAGGGCTGTGGTGGGTTCATCGGCCAACACGACATTTGGTGACATAAACGTGGCGAGCGCGATGATCACACGCTGGCGCATACCACCAGATAGCTGAAATGGGTACGCCCCCAGCAAATCAGGCGATAGGCTGAGTTCTTCCAAATATTTGGCGACGCGCTTTAAGGTTTTTTCCTCAGGCTCATTTTTCCTGTCTTCCCGAGGGATAGAGTCGAGGAATTGATGGCGCAGGGGAGCGATCGGATTGAGCACACTCTGCGCCGCTTGCGGTACATAAGAGATGTTGTTCCACCACGTCTTGCGTATTTCACCGGTTTCGTATGAGAAAAACTTGCCGTTTTTCTCACCGCTGAGTATTAGTTTGCCAGAATCAATGACAAGCGGAAACTCGACGATGTCATACAGCGCCTTAAGCAAGGTTGTTTTACCGCAGCCAGACTCGCCCGCAATGCCGAAAATCTCGTTTTCGTATATCTCGAAATCGACATTGTTAATGACGTGCACGGGGCCATCAATTGTGGAGTATGAGGTCGAAAGGTTATCAACTTTTAGCATCCTATCTACCTCTTTTCATAGACATATAGTCGTTATAGCCTGTTATGAGCAAAAACAGCCCTATAAACAGCAACACAGTCGCGACAATAGGCGAACCTACCCAAAACCATTGCCGCGCGAAGATCGCGTTTCTATCCCGTGCCCACTGTATCATGTTACCCAAAGAAATGAGGTTTCCCGGAGAAAGACCCAGCACCGCGAGGCTCGATTCGGACGCGATTGCCGCCAATGTCGCGTTCATAAAGTTGGAGAGCGACCATGTAAGTGCGTAAGGCAATATCTCGGTAACGACGACTTGCACAGTGCCCTCGCCTGAGAACCACGCGGTATGTATGAAGTCGCGCTCGCGCATTGAAAGCGCCATTGAGCGTATTTGCCTGCTTGGCCACGCCCACGCGAAAATCGCCAGAACCATAGCCATCAGAAACACGGTGGAAGAGCCTTTCATAAGCGATGTCATAAGTATCATAATGGGCAGTGACGGTATGACGATAAACGTGTCGGTGATGACCGTTAAGACGCGATCAACCGCTCCGCCGGAAAAGCCCGCGATTAGTCCTACAAACACGCCTGTTATCGTAGCGACAGTCGCGACAAGCAACCCAATGAGCAGAGAATTATGAATGGATTCGATCAACAGCCACACAATATCTTGCCCCATGCTTGTAGTACCCAGCCAATGTTCGCCGCTTGGCAAGAGCTTGTTTGGATACGAGTTAAACGTGAACGGGTTTGTATGCGGGAAATAGTAAACGACAAAGCCAATTACCATAAAAAATGCCGTTATAACCATACCTAGCTTGAGACGCCCGTTTGCGTTTTTCCAAAATTTCTTCATTGTCGCTCACCCTTTTAGTTATAGCGGATTCTCGGATCTATAAACGGATAAATCAGATCCACAATGAGCGTTGCCGTGGAGATTGCCACTATGGAGATCGTTATGCAACCCAAAATAAGATTGTAATCTGACATGAGTATAGCTTTTTGCACAACCAAACCGACACCCGGATAGCCGAATATGATCTCTGTCATAATCGAACCGCCGAACACCCCGCCTAAGCTCATCGCCAGAGCGGTTATCTGCGAGAGTATCGAGTTGCGGAAAACATAGCTGGTACCGATTGTTGCTTCAGAAAGGCCTCTGTAGCGCGCGAAAAGTACAAAGTCTTCCTCAGCCGTGGTGCCGGAGAGTGACTTCATAGAGATAATCCACCACCCAGTGCCTACCATCAGCATTGCGAACGCCGGTAAAACAGACGCTTGAAAGAGTGACGCCGCCCACTGCGCAAAATTCCCTTGGGTGTTAATCGTCGCCTGAAGTGGGAACCACCCCAGAATAAAAGCGAACACTATCTGCAAAACCAGCGCGATAATAAAATAGGGTATTGGGTAAATGCAAATGGCAATGCCCTCCAAAATTCTGGACGAGCGCTTATTCTTGCGAAACCCCGCCAGCAAACCTATAACGTTGCCAACAATCCACGCCAGCGCTGTGGTCGTAAGGGAGAGCGAGAGGGTGTATGGCAAATACATCCCGATTATGTTTCCGGCAGGTTCGGGATAACTGGAAAGCGATGGTCCAAAGTCGAAATGCAACAGCCCCTTCCATAGAAACGAGCCATACTGTTCCATCAGCGAACCATCCAAACCGAATTGTACGCGCAACGAACGGCGCAGGGCATCCATCTCGACAGGATCCATCTGCCCGGAGCGCGCCCTTATTTGCCCTATCATGCTTTCGACGGGGTCAGACGGAAACATGCGGGGTATGAAGAAGATAAATGTGACGCCAATCCAGATGGTAAACACATATGTAAGTAACCTGAGCCCGAAATATTTACGGAACTTCACGGATTTCACCTCTTCACTGCATATAGCGAGGGTGTTTTTGAGGGAATCCCCGCCAATCCCTTTTAAATACTTTATAAAATATAGACTTTTTGGTATGCGACAGGGCGCGCACGCCGATATTAAAAGCTGTGCGCGCCCTGTTTATTTGCGTGCCGACGATGGGCTGGCTATGGTAGCAACCTTAAGCGGCAGGCGTAATTTTAGTTGTGATATATTTGAAGCAGCTCCACCACCACCAAGGACCATTGTACGCGTTATCAGCGTTTGGATAATTGGTCCAGATGGAAGTGTTTGTCGGAACGAACTTCACGCCAGAGTGGAAACCGATAAACGGCAATTCCGTGACGGCGACTTTGAAGAACTCCTGAGACAATCTAAAGCTTTCAGGGTTCTCAGGGGAAATCTTGGCCATCTCATGAATGATATCGGTGGCTTCTTGGCTGTCCCAGCGACCAGACTGACCGGATCCCGCGCGCTCGCCGATAGGTGTGATAAGTGTGTTATCCCAACCGTTAATCTGTGAATAGATGTCTTTCGTAATGAAACCTGTAGGCCAATAGCCGGCAATGTCGAAGTTTCCGGTAGAGCCGTTGGTATCCCAAGTAGCTGATGATTCGCTGCCTATGTTAATATTAAAACCAAACTTGGTCAGCTGATCATACGCCGCCTGCACGCCGCGCCCCGCTTGAGCTTCGGTGTCAGCTATGTATGTCATGGTAAATGTGAAGGGCTGGCCGTTAAAATACCAACCGTCGTCTCTCTTTTCAAGACCGGCTTTGGTAAGCAGTTTTGTCGCGGCTTCGGGATCATATCTCCAAGCCCCGACGCCAAACATATCAATGATAGTGGCTTCGTCTGTCGGGATGTCGCGACCGGCGGCGCGAAGGGTTTCGGCCATGCGTGTGGCGTACTCGCCATCCCAAACTTTCGCGGTTGTGCCATCGCCAAGGTCAAGGGTGAAATCTTCCAGCCATTTAAGTAGCCCGGTAGACTCGTCAAGCAGGTAGACATTCTGGAAAGCGGTGGTGTTGGTGAGCACCGGGAACGGTGACGCTCGTCCGGCGCCATCAAAAATGTTCAGCGAAATCTCGTCAAAGTTCATAGCCAAGGCAATGCCCCAACGGAAATCGGGATTGTCATAAGGCGCTCCCTTGCCCATCGAAAACAACAGGCCCTTCGAGCACGGGTCGTCAGATGTAGCGTATGGGAAGTCTTTGTACCACGCGGATATATTCGGGTTCGACTCTACCATCGTCTCAAGAATTTCAGGCGTAACCTCTACCATAACGTCAACTTCATTGTTAATCATCATCATTTGACGGGTAGTATCGTCGCCCAGCACACGGAACCATATGTACTTGGCTTGCGGCATTTCGCCGGTCACGACTCCTACTGTGGACTGCTGCCAGTCTTCGCGGCGCTCATAGAGCACCCATTTGCCCAAATCGTCGTAGGCTTTAACAGTGTAGGGACCCGCGACAACAGGCTCGGAATCTTTAAACTGTGTTACGTCGGTTTGCTGGGAGTAGACGTGCTCGGGGATTATGCGTAAATCGTTGCCCCATATAGTGACGCCGAATTTCTCGGTAAGGCGGGGGAATGGCTCGTTGGTAACGACTTTTACGGTATAGTCGTCTACCTTCTCGACACTCTTGAAGATTTGGTTGTAGTATGCGCTTGCGTTTATGGCCGAATTTTGCAAAATCATGTTGAACGTAAACACGACGTCGTCGGCGTTTAGATCTTCACCGTCTGACCATTTGATTCCTTGGCGAATTTTTACAGTGTGTTCAGTGAAATCAGCATTTTGCTCGGGCATGCCTTCAGCTACCTCGCCGAATTGCTCGCCTTTAATGGTATCCATTTCCCACATCATGGCTGACATGAGTTGATGAATGCCAAAGCCCGCTGTCGTGCCAGACATATAGGTGTTAAACTGTCCGGGAGTATCGGTCGGTGACTGAACCTCAACAATGAGGGTCTCGGAACGTGGAGTGCCAACCTCGGTTGTTTGACCAGAGCTTGCGTTTGAATTTGCGGTCGCTTCTGCTTCTGAGGTAGAGTTAGAATTTGAGTCTGTACCCGAACTCGCAGATGGGGTCGCGGTTCCACTTGTGCTGGTTTCGCTATTGTTGCCGCACCCGGCAAGTCCTGTGGTTATGAGCGCGAACGCCACAACAATAGCCAGCAGAGATGAAGCTCTCTTTTTTTGCATCCTGTGCCTCCTATCAAAATAATTTTAATGTTGACAGCCGCGCCGCGCTGTATAGCCCATTATCATATTGGAACAATTTATTCTATGGTTGCAGTACGTTGCGCCGCGACAACAACATTATGGCATATAAACATTGGGAAGTCAATCCTCAAAATAGTATATATTAATATTTCAGAGTGCGATAATTGGTAATACGGTGGAATATTTACTAGTCGCATGTAGAATAATCACATTCGAAGGAATATCCGGCTGCGCAAGTCGTCTTGCTCACAAAAGAATTTTGCTTTCGTGCGGGCGCGCAATGCGCGCCCGCACCCGACAACCGACCGATAACCATGCCAAAAAGAGCCGCCCGGCGACCTCACTTCAATTTTCAAAATCGTCAAGTGATTGCGGATCATCGATAATTGGCGCGTTTGCGTCTGATGGCAATGGCTCGGGTATAGCGTTGGCGCTTGCCTGTGGTTCCTCAAAATCGCCGGTTGGGCCTGTGTCTTGTGGATCAGCGCTCGGAGTGGCCTGTGTCGTAGAGGTGTTGCGCCCGCCGTCGAGAATATCGCCCAGCCAACCTGAAAAATTGTTGTCGCCGTAACCATTATTGTTATTATCGCTTGGTTCCGCCTCCGCGCCCGGCCAAAATGGATTGATGCCAAGGCCCGAAAGAGGTCCATGATAGATACATTCCTCACCATTGTAAACAGACGACTTGATTTGATAATCGCTGCCATCGTAGCTCGCATCGCTCACCACAATGCCATAAATCGTTTTACGCACCTCGGCGGGGCACCATTGGCTCGCCTTCATGCCTGTGCTGGTATCTATCTCCACAACCGTATGCAGGTTACAGGTTTCGGTTGGTTGAGCGCCCGTAGAAAAGAACTCGTTCACTACCCGGCTGCCGCGCATATCAAGCGGACAGAAGCTGTTCGCCAGCAGACCACTGTCTATGCAAACCTGTATCTCATCCACGCCGGTCGGCTTTGTGAATTCGCGATATTCCAACTCTTTGTGAATATCGTTCATAATGTTAGACCACAAATTTTTGTGATAGCTTTCGGTGCCTTCCATGGTCTTAGGCTTGCCATTTTTATCCCACGGCGTGTCGTAGCCAGACCAGATATATCCGGAATAATAGGGGGTGTAGCCAGCGAACGTTAAGTCTATGGAACGCGAGGTAGTGCCCGTTTTGCCGGCTATGGGTATGTTTGTGTCCCTAAACGCCATGTTGCGGCCCGTGCCTTGAGAACCGTATATGACATCCAACATCATGTCGGTCAGGAGGTAGGCGGTCGATTTTTTCAGCACCTGACGTGGTTGGACAGTTTCGTTATCTATAATGACATTGCCATCGTGGTCCAGTACCTTGGAGTAAAATACAGGCTTAATGTACATACCCTCGTTGGCGATTGTGCCATAGGCCGCCGCCGTTTCAAGCGCCGTAACGCCGTCAGTGAGACCGCCCAGGGCCATCGCGGGCACTTTATCAGTAAACACGCGCCCGTCATCAGACACACGGCTGTCAACCAGAGTGGTAAAGCCAAAGCTAAGCAGATAATCAAACGCGGTGTCGATGCCAACGTTTTCGACCAGGTTGCGCACTGCGAGTATGTTCATTGATCTCTCGATACCCTTGCGAACGGTCTGCGGCCCTATATAATACTCGCCCCACCAGTTTTTCGGCTCGTAGCCATTGTACACAAACCTTTCATCCACTATCACGGTAGACGATGTTATGCGGCCCATGTCCAGGGCTGGCGCGTAGCTGGCAAGCACCTTAAACACAGAACCGGGCTGACGTTTGCTGTCTACCGCCCTGTTAAGGGTACGGTTGTCTGTCTTGTCGCCGCGCCCGCCATTAATGGCTTTAACATAGCCGTTGTGATAATCCAAAATAACCATGGCGGCCTGTGGCTGTGGAATGGCGAACAGGCGCTCGGTATACTCGTCGTTGTTTCCTATATGTTCAGCCTTGTAAGCATCGACCGCCGGCTGCACATCCGCCTCGTCTTTTACTGTCTCAAGCATTCTGTAATTATGCGTTTCACCCGTGACTGTGTTACGTGTGCTTAAAAGGTATTCCACATCTATTTCAAACAGGTTAGACGGATAGTTGGATGGATCCTGAATGTAGCTGTCCATAATATTCTGCATGGATTCGTCTTGGGTAATGTAGATTTGCAGCCCACCGTTATAGATAAGATCATACGCTTCGGCTTCGGTGCACTGTTTTATCTCCACCAAATCCTCCGCCAGGCGTTCGATGACGGCGTCCACAAAATAGTCGTGCGCGCTGGAGGCCTCTTCAATCTCCATTTTTGTGGCCGCGACACGCTCGTACAGGGCGTCCGCCTGCGCCTCATCGAATTGCTCCTGCGAGATAAATTCAAGCTCCAGCATTTTATCCAGCACATAACCCCGGCGAGTGGCGTTGTCTTCCGGTCTTCTGTCGGGCGCGTACTTGGAGGGGTTTTTAGTAATACCCGCGATGGCCGCCGCCTCAGAGATCGTGAGATCCTTTACTTCTTTGCCGAAATAATTTTTGGCCGCTGTTTGAATACCGTAGTTACCTGACCCCAGATTGATCGTGTTGATGTACACTTCCAATATGTAGTCTTTGGCGGCGCGTTTGTCGCCGTTAAATTGTTCGGTCAGCATCTTTTCGAAATTGACGGCCATGTACTGTTCTTGCAGCTTTGAGAAAACAGTGTTGCGCATCAGGTGCATAATGTTGTTTTTTATCACTTGCTGGGTTATGGTGCTAGCGCCTTCTGTGCGTCCAAAGCGCGATTTAATGGCCGTAAACACAGCGCGTCCCAATCCCTCAAAGTCTATGCCGTCATGCTGATAAAACCGTTCGTCCTCTATCGCTACAAAGGCGGCTTTCACATGGTCGGGCATATACTGCGACTTTATATAAACGCGATTTTCCTCACCGCGCAAGCGGTCAACCTCTTCCCCCGTCTTGGCGCTATAAATAATGCTTGTGTAAATATCGGGTAACACGGACACATTAACAGCGGGAGCGTTTTGAATGACGCCCATATAAAGCCCAACGCCAGCGCCGGCGGCCGCAAACCCGGCAATCAATACCATTGACAGCGCCACGCGAAATACAATAACACCTATTTTATGCGAAACCTTTTTACGCGTGGAAGAGGCTTCGCGCCTCGCGGCAATATTGGCTTTTTTGGAATAATCCATACTTTCCTCCAATTTTTGTTAAAGACACATCTGTTTTTCTATAAGTATAACACATTTTTATATATCTTAACAACAATGTGCAGCAATGTATAGTTGACAAATGGGCGATTGACATGGAAGTTAATAACACTTAAAATATCTTTTGTTTGTAAAGGATAAAGGTGGTGACTGCCATGACTTCAAGCTACAATTTCAAGATTATTTCTGACAGTTCTTGCGATTTGCCCAGCGTTACTCTTAGCAAGCACAATATTGATTTAGTGCGCTACTACGTAACAATAGACGGCGGTCTGCATTATATGCGTGAATACGAGGACATTCAGCCCGCAGAGTTATATGGTCTTATGCGTGCCAATCACATCATGCCCAAAACCTCACTGCCGCCCATACAAGATTATCTAGATGTGTTTCGCCCCGCATTGGACAACGGGCAGGACATTTTATGCATATGCCTCACCTCAAAATTTAGCGGATCCATAAACAGCGCCAATAACGCTTTTAATTTGCTGGCCGATGAATACCCGGATCGCAAGATACGCGTATTCGATAGCCGCATGTGTACTGTCGGGCAGGGCGCGATCGTGGTGCAGGCGGCAAGACTGCGCGACATGGGGTACAGTATGGACGAGACATGCGATGTATTGGACAAAGTGATAAAAAGATCACGCATTATATTTACGGTAGATTCGCTGGAATATCTTCAACGCGGGGGGCGAATAGGTAAAGTTACCGCTTTTGCGGGTATTTTGCTTAACATTAAGCCAATAATATGCATGTTTGGCGGCGAGCTTAACCCCATCGCCAAAGTACGAGGGCGACGGAAAGCTCTCAATGAGATTGTCAATATGATAGAGAAAGATATAGGAGGCGATATAGATTCGCATCTTATGATGACCGTACATTCTGACTGTGTCGATGAATGCGCGTTGATAGAGACGGAGTTGATTGCACGGATGGGCTGCGAGGTAGATTATTCACGCGTGACTATAGGCACGACGATAGGAACTCACATAGGCCCCACGGTAGTAGGGATAGGCTATGTGCCCAAAGTGGCGTAGGTTGGGGATTATTATTTTGGTATGGGTGGTATGATCTCGTAGGGGCGCGCAGTGCGCGCCCGCACCCGACAACCGCCCGATAACCAGGTCAAAAAGCCGCCCGCTCGCTCGCTCGCTCGGTTACCCGATATCGGAGAGGCCGGGAAAAGCCCACGGGCGCGCAGTGCGCGCCCCTACGAAAGCAGAATTCTTTTGTGAAAATATATTTCATGGGAGGGTAATATGGAAAAGCAAGAGGCGTTGGTAATCACTGACATTTGCCCGCTGTATCTTGAGGCGACGGATGACGAACTGGTCGATGAAGTTTTATATGGCATGATAGTAGATATCATAAGCCCGCCCAAAGACGGCTTTGTGCGCGTGCGCGCGCACTATCGCTATGAAGGCTGGGCGCCGCAAACTTGTTTGCTTCAGGACAGCGACAAGATAGAGCGTTGGCGGTCTGTTCCCAAGTGGACGGTGTGGTCTCCCTACCTGGACGTAAAGGTAGGGCCGTCTGTACACCCGCACACGATTGCTAACGTGCCTCGCGGCGGTTTGTTGGAAAGATTGCCGGAAGATGAGACAGGCGATGATGGATACATCAAGATTGGGCTGGCCGACGGCGCTCAAGGGTGGGTGCGTAAGCCATGCGTATTGCCTCAGGCGACCTCATGGAATAAGGGCGATGAGTGGGTTTTGCGAGAAAAAATCGTCGCGGCGGCAAAACTATACCTCGGCGTTCAATATCGCTGGGGCGGCAAAACCCCGTTGGGTATAGATTGCAGCGGGCTTACATCTATGGCGTACATGCTATGCGGCAGTATTATATACCGCGACGCGGACATTCGCCCGGGATTTGATATGCGCGAGATTCCATTTGGAGAAAAAAAGCCTGGCGATTTGGTGTTCTTTGCCCATCATGTGGCCATGTACCTGGGCGGCGGCGACTTTATACATTCGACAGCCAATCCAAGCGCGGTCGGGGTGGTTATCAACAGTTTCGACCCGACAAGCCCTGTGTTTAGAGGCGATCTGCTCACCAGCGTCGTAAAAACGGGAACAATTTTTTAATCTAAAGATATCAAAGAAAGAGGGCGAACCTATGTCAAAATTCGTTGTGACCATTTGTACGCGCGGCGATTACTCCGCAGCGCTTGACACCATGAACGCCGCGTTCGATTGCGGCATAGACAGCGAATGGTTTCAAAAAAATATGGGCAACTGCACGCCGTACCCGCATCTTGCCAATGAGGTTGACATTGCGAGACATTATATAGCTAAAGACGATAACGGCAATGTTATAGGCGTGGTGGGCGCGTATCCTTTTGAGGTCGTTATGAAGAGAAAAGACGGCGCGGGTGCGGTTGCCGTAAACGCGGTGGGCATTGGACAGGTATGCACACTAAAACAGTGGCGCGGCAGAAACGTCATGCGCTCATTGCTGTCAACCGCGCTGGATAACGCCAAGGCTAACGGCGCGGTCATGGGATTTTTAAGCGGCGATCGATTCCGCTATGGGAGGTTCGGGTTTGACTTTGGCGGGGAAAATCTGACACTGAATTTTCAAAAACACAGGTACGTAAATCTGGTCGATCAGTCTGGCTTGTGGACCAAGATCGCCGCCCCGAATGATATACCGCTGCTTAATGAGTTGTACACAACTTTGCCGGCTTTTGTAAAGCGTGACGACACAGCATGGAAAAAACAGTTTCAACGCCTTAAGCACAGGTGGATAATAGGCGAGGCGGACGGCGAATCAGGATACATCGCATACGGCGATAACAAAGGGGAGATAGTGGAGGCTGCGGGCGATACAGAGGTTGTTAAACGTTTGCTGTCTCGCCATATGATCGAGCACAACCTGGACAGTGTTAGCGTAAGCCTACCAAATGACAAAACATCGGCCATGTATAACGCGCTTTGGGCATTGGCAAGCCATTACACAATAAGCCAGACAGATCTTGCCGCCGTATTCGCGCCGATAGAAGATAATACCAGCGTGAATTTAGAATTATACCATTTTTGGGTTTCGAACATAGATAATATATAATTGCCCAACTATTGGTGATTGACGAATTATTACGAAAATGTTAAGCTGACTCCTGACGACAAATACTCTCAGGAGGCTTTAATATGCGCCATTATTTTGCAATTTTTGCGATCGTCTTAGCGATATTCGGTTTGCGCGGTACCCATGTGTACGCTAATATTTCCCCCCTTGGCCTCATACGATACACCAATACAAAAGTCAATTTTCGTAAAGGGCCTGGCCAGCAGTGGGGCGTAATAAAATCGCTGACGCGAGGCACAAAGATTCAGGTTAACTCCACAGACAATAACGCGAACGGTGGTTGGGCGCAGGTGGATTATAACGGCGAAGCCGGATTTGTTAAAATGGAGTATTTATGTGTCGATAAACCAAAAACCCCCACCGACTACCCTGTAGAATTGCTTACGTGGAGTGAGACAAAACCGATCGTGCCCCTTGGAGAAGATTTGAAGATTTATGACATATGGTCACAAACTACATACTATGTAAGAAGTTTTAGCAATGGCAACCACGCGGATGTCGAGCCGGTAACACAGGCGGATACGGCAATTATGCTGTCTCTTTGGGGCAGCTGGAGCTGGGATGGGCGTCCCGTATGGGTTACGTTTGGCGGGAAAACAATCGCCGCCGCGATAAATGGAATGCCGCACGCAAAAGGTATCAACGACGCCAACGGCATGAACGGGCAAATTTGTCTGCATTTTAAGGGCAGTCAGGTACACAACGGCAACCGATCCTACGAGAACGAGCTGCAAGGGGTAATCAACAAAGCCTGGACTGCGGCGCAATAGATTGTTACCATTCACCAGTCCCAACAGAAATCGGGCAGGAGGGGGTGACTAGCCCCTCCTGCCCGATCCAACAACGGGATTGCAGGCAACAACGCCGGGTCAAGGCGGGCAGCTGCCTGGCAATCCCGTTTCTTGCTCATCTTTAAGTCTTCCTTGTATTTTTTGCCATTTACTTGTAATACAATTCCCAGGTGGATTCATCCCCGCTCCATGCAACAAAAGCCTCGCTATATTTGCCGTAGTCGTGGAAAAGGGGAGATAACGGGTAGTGTTCAGCGGATGAGAATCTCTCTTTGGGCGTTGAGAACAATTCGTCCATACCAAGCCAAAACTGCTCGCCCTCGTCTGTTTCGGTGATTACTTTGCCATCAAACTCAGTCGTCTTATACATAAAGCAGAGGTAACGCTCGTCGTTATCGCGGTTCATCCAGTGCAGCACCCCGCAATATTTGAGATTCTTTACATCAAGGCCGGTTTCTTCTTTTACCTCGCGCACGGCGCAATCATAAAAACTTTCGCCGCGCTCGACATGCCCTCCTGGGAACGACCACCCCGGATATTTTAGCTTTCGGTTCTGAACAAGCAATTTTCCGGTTTCAGGGTTCTGAATCATCACACACGTGACAAGCTCAACATCCATGGCATATTATCCTCTCAATGCAAAGTCTGTCCATTGTTTTCTCATGGGTTTATTGTCTCAGATCATACTGTCACATTTGCCATGTGTTTATCGGTTGTATAATCGCGCAGGCGTTCGTCCACAGCGTCGAGGTACATTACCGTTTGCCGCTCCGCAAAGCCTGTGTAGTCGCTTGGGTCAAGAATCCCGCCAAGCTCCCGCTCGTTCAAGTTAAACGCGGGGTCGTTCGCTATACGCTCAAGGAGATCGTTTGACAAACCTTCCTCTTTTACTCTCCTGGCCGATTGTATAGACAGTTCGCGTATGCGCTCGTGCAAGACCTGCCTGTCTCCGCCGTTCTTCACCGCGTTCATCATAATATTTTCTGTAGCCATAAACGGCAGTTCTTCCATTATGTGCCGGTGAATCATTTTAGGATACACAATAAGACCGCCGGCTACGTTGGCATAAATGTTTAACACCGCGTTAACCGCCAGAAACGACTCCGCCACGGCTATTCGCTTGTTCGCGCTATCGTCCAGCGTGCGCTCGAACCATTGTGACTGCGCGGTAAGCGCGGCGTTTTCGCTGTTTGCTATCACATAACGGCACAGCGCCGCAATTCGTTCACAACGCATGGGGTTGCGCTTGTACGCCATGGCGGACGACCCCACCTGCGTCGCCTCAAATGGCTCTTCTACCTCTTTCATATGTTGAAGCAGACGTATATCGTTAGAAAATTTTGCCGCGCTTTGGGCTATGCCGCTTAGGATGTTCACAACCTTCGCGTCCCATTTGCGCGAATAGGTTTGCCCGCTAACGGGAACAATAGTGTCAAACCCCATTTTAGCGGCTATCATAAAATCCAATCTCATGGCCTTATCTAAATCGCCCCCAAACAATTCCTTGAATGAGGCTTGCGTGCCCGTTGTGCCTTTTGACCCTAACATGGGGAGGTTGAGCGCGCAGATATCATCTAGGTCTATCATCAGGTCTTGTATCCAAAGGCACGCCCGTTTGCCCACTGTAGTAAGCTGTGCGGGTTGAAGATGCGTAAAGCCCAGAGTCGGCAAGGATTCATAATTTTTCGCGAACTCGACCAACGCGCGAACGACTGTCACAAGCTGCGATTTTATCAGAGCCATAGCGTTTTTCATTATGATAATGTCTGTATTGTCGCCTACGTAGCAGCTGGTAGCTCCCAAATGTATTATAGGCTTTGCCTTGGGGCATTGCAATCCGTAGGCGTATATGTGCGCCATAACGTCATGCCGCGTGATCTTCTCACGCGCCTGTGCGTCGGCGTAGTTTATGTCATCTTTATGGGCTTTTAACTCGTTAATTTGCTCGTTTGTAATGTCAAGCCCCAACGCTTGCTGAGATTCGGCAAGGGCTATCCAAAGCGCGCGCCAGGTTTTAAATTTAAACGCTTCGGAAAAAAGATACTGCATATCCGCGTCGGCGTACCGCACCGCTAAGGGCGATACATATATGCCTTTGATATCTTTGTTCACGTTAAACACCACCGTTTCCAATTAGACGCGTGTTGGCCGCGCGCCCCTAATCACGCCAGGCTTTCGTAACTCTTAAGCACATCGGGAATGTGGCGCAAAACATCAGAGGCCAGCGCTCCGCGATGCGATAGCTCGTGTCCGGCAAACTCACCCGCCTTACCGTGCAAATACATACCCAGCGACGCAGCGACAAATGGTTCGCACCTTTGCGCCAGCAACCCGGCAATAAGCCCTGTAAGTATATCGCCGCTTCCCGCCTTGGCTAAGGTTGTGTCGCCCGTCACATTTATATAAACGTCACCATCGGCGTTGGCGCAAACGCTCCGGGCATCTTTCAAACAAACGATAACATCAAACTCACGGGCAAATTCTTGCGCTACCTGAACCGCGTTATCCATAATATCTTTTATCGAAAGCCCTGTCAGCCTGCTCATTTCACCCGGGTGGGGAGTGATAACACACGGGGATTGTACTTTTTTTAATATATTAACGTTTTCAGAAACAGCGTTAAGCGCGTCCGCGTCCATAACCAGAGGTACATGCGCGGCCTCTATGACGGCGTCAACAAATTCGGTAACGTGCTGCGCGCGCCCCAAACCTGGGCCAATATATATCACACTTGCCCGTTCCATTTCATCCTGCGCCGCATCCATACTCCTGTGAGAAAACATGCCGTTGCGATCGGGCACGATAAGGCTAACAGCCTCTCTAAGGTTATTTTGAATTATAGCGCCTACATGAGAAGTAACCGCCGCGCACACATAACCCGCTCCCGCTCGGTACGCCGCCTCGGCGGAAAGCACGGCGGCTCCGGGCATACCCGCGCTGCCGGCAAAACCAAGTATGCGTCCATATGTGCCCTTATTGCTGCGAGCGCCGCGTTTGGGCAGCAGCGACGGTATTTCCTCGTCTGTATATATAATGATACGGCTTTCAGAATCTATTTCAGACGATGAAGGCAAGCAAATATTTGCCGTAATCACCTCGCCGGCAAACGCCGCCCCAGGATACAGCAACATACCGGGCTTCGGGTACCCGAAGGTGACTGTCTTGCGCGCCATTACAGCCTTACCCATCACATGACCCGTGTCTGCGTTAACCCCAGAGGGGATATCCACCGATATGATATATTTACCATAAGTATTCATCATATCTATTACATACTCAAAACTTCCCTCAACGCGCCTATCGAGTCCGATGCCAAACAGCGCGTCAACAACCAGATCAGCCCCTTCCAGGGCGTAGGGCACGTCAATCGACCCATCGCCAATAGGCATGGTATCTATTTTTATACCAAGCCTTCGCGCTATATCCAGGTTAAGTTTTGTGTCGCCGCGCATTCCGCCCGCGTCGCCTACGAGCAAGACACGCGTATCCACCTTGCTCACATGCAGGTGGCGCGCGAGAGCAAGGCCGTCGCCGCCATTGCCGCCCGTACCCGCGACAATAATGACCCGCGCGCGTTTCAAATCAGAGCCGTCCTTGCTTGCGCAATTTGCAAGAAAGGCTAGGCACTGCTCTTTAAGCGCCAGGGCCGCGTTTTCCATTAATATAACGCCCGGCAAACCTATCTCTTCGATGCATTGCTTCTCCAGCCATTTCATTTGTGAGGATGTAACAACTCTCATGCGATCATCTCCATGGCGATACAGGTTGCCGTCGCGATCGTACCAGAATGTGCTATGGATAAATGAAACCCCAGGCGTAACGCGTCGCACTTGTCGCGAAATGTCCCCAAAGGTACAACATAGGGCTTTCCGCTCTCATCGCGCGCAATTTCAACATCGCGCGGAAAGAACCCGACAAAGCCAGTGCCAACAGACTTGACAACCGCTTCTTTCGCGGCCCAACACCCCGCAAAATGAATGGCGTGTCCCAACCGTATGTCGTTTTTGGGCTGCGCCACGCCGCGCGCGCTATCGCCATTACCGTTGCTATAACGCAGCCTGCAATAATCCGCCTCACGCCTGGTAAATACGCGGGCTACAAATCTAGGGTTTTGCACTGCCTTGTATATGCGCTCTACGTCTACTATATCAGTTCCCACGCCGTATATTATGGCTATTTCTCCCCTCATGCGCCGTCGTCACCCAGCGCGTTGTGAAGCATATTGAGTATGCGCCCGCCCACAAGTTTATGAAGCAGCTGATACGATGCCACGGCGTCAGCGTCGGCTTTATCGCGCAATTCTATTGTCGTTTTTAACTGGGTTTTTAACGAATCAATCTGTGGGTCAAGAGTTTGTACCAGTTTGCGAGCCTCGCGCATATCGTTAAATACATCGGACACTGTCTCGGCCAAAAGTTCCCTATTGGCCATATCCAGCATGGGCGCGACCGCATCCGCTTTCCTCTCTGACATAATGATTTGATCATTAATATCAGTGACAGCTTGGCCAAACGCGGCCAAGGCCTCCCTATCGTCTGGGTTGTGCTTATTATGCGCCGTGTCGGAGAGGGATAAAATCCTTTTAAGGTGATCCTTTTTCTTGAGATTAAGGTTTTTCACATTATCGTTAAGCCGGCCTTGCTCTTTAAGTAATTCTATTATTTTCTTTTCCAGTTCAGCTACGCGAAGAGATTTGCGGTTTTTATAATGCTCTTGCCATAGCGAGTCAAGGATAAGCACAGGCGCTTTAATACCCTCTAGCATGGCAGGGTCTATTTTTTGTTTTTCGTGTGTAATTGTCTTTTGTTTGCCAAACAATCTCATTGCAACGCCTACATTCGTTTATAAACTAATATGCCTAAACCAATGCCTACCAAACTTGAGACGCTAATGTCAAACATAATGCCAAACGTGAGGCGAATGATACCCATATCTAAAATAAACGGTTCGCTAAGCCCAAATGTTCTGCCATAGTTTAGCCATTGCAAAGGTCCGTATTGGCCCAGGTAGTGGCCGATAAATCCGCCCAGCGCCAAACCCGCCAAACTTAGTAAAAACAGGTTAAGCGCCCCTTTTCCGTTCATGCTAAATTCCCCCCAATTATATTTAACAAAAAATTATTATTCGTTAACTATTCTGAGCTCCCTGACGGCGCAGCGGCAGACTCCGCACTGGCAGATTCTGAATCAGCGGATTCTGTACTGGTAGACTCCGTATCGGCAGACCCTGCCTCGGGGAGATCCGTCTCGGAAGAATCGATATCGGGCGCGGGTGGCTGAACGATATCCTCATAGTCATAATCAACCATGCCAGATTGATTAACCTTCCACACACCATCTACCTTGGTCATATTTATATTCATGCCAATACGCGCGCCGCTTTCGATGTCACCGGGGTCCAGCGTTTGAGTATCAATATATCCCGTGCCGTCGCTGTTATCTACAAAGGCGCCCTCGTTAATAAACGGGAAAACAAGACTTGCCATATCGCGGCGTGAGCGCAGATCAAGCGTAGCCAGGTCCGCATCGTTCTCCGCCTTGTAGTCGGCTCGTGTCAAGGGTTCGCCATTAAAACAAAATAGATTATACTCCCCTTCCCATAATCCATTAACGCCACATTCTATAAACACAGCGGCAATGTCTATCGGGTCGGCGTCAGCAAATATAGTTGTGGAGAAGCTAAAATCTTTTATATAGGTGTCATACAGCTGTTGCTGAGTCGCGGTCAGCTCAAATTTGGTGGTAATGTTCTCACCAAACACGGGGTTATACGATTCAGTAGGCCACTCGACCGGCTCTTGATGTATGTCTTCGTCAACAATAGGGCTTGACTGCGGCGTATATGAATCGCTTGGAGACGCGGAGCTAATCTGCGCAATATTATTCTGCGCGCCGCAGGCTGTTGATAGCAGTAAAAGGACTAACAACAAAGGCAAGATAATCTTTTTCATGTTCTTTTTCATGTCTTCCTCCCAAAAAATTATGAAAATAATAATCTGTAAAATGCATTCGACATGGATTATATAATTAAAATCTTTTTACGTCAATGAGACACGGTCAACTTTAAGGGCACATACCATATAGTAAGTGGACAAAAGGAGGGCTGGCTATGAAAATCATAGACGCATTGCTGACAAAAGGCATAAGACATGGCCGTGCGGGAAGAAGCGTCTTGCCCCAGGGCATAGTCGTACACGGCAGCACAACACCGGGGGCAACCGCCATGCAACTACGCGATTTTTACGAGCGCGGAACAAATGGACATCATGTTTCTACACATTATATTATCGGGCTAAAGGGTGAAATTATTCGAACCGTGCCAGAAAATGAAGCGGCAAATCATGTAGGTGAGGCCTATAGCAGCAAATATATAGACGCCGCCAAAACCGGCAATGGATCGTATTTTGGGGTAGAGGCGTGCCATTATGACGAAAGCGGGAGGTTTACTGAGTATACTATTGCCGGGCTCACAGAATTGCTGGCAGACATTTGCAAAAGGCATGGATTCGGAGCCGATAGGGTTTTCACGCACGAAGAGATAACAGGGCAGCCCTGCCCATTGTATTATGTGAAAAATAAGGACGCGTGGGAAAAACTAAAAAAAATGGTGAACGCTCAATTAATCTCGCAAGCCGCCGTCTCAGATGGCGCGGAAGCGATGATAAAAGCGGGCAGACTCGCGGCCGCCTTTGTCATATTGCAAAAACTGCTTAGATCATAGGGATAAGCGGCGCGTCTCACTCTTCCGCAAAAGCTGTGAACACTTGTTGACATGATAAACAAAGTAAGTTACAATACAAAGCACGGTGCAAAGTACATGTGCGTTAGCAAATCATTATCTTTGCGTCGGCAGCATAGTCAAATGAGGAGGAGTGTAGTATCATACACCCGGCAATTGCTATCGCTGCAATCATTTTGGGCTGCTTTGTTAGTTTTTTTGGCGGTATTTTTTATAGAAAAAAAGTGGCGGAATCAAAAATTGGCTCAGCGGAAACCTATGTCGAAAATCTTTTGACGGATGCGAAAAAGTCTGCGGAGGCTCAACGCAAAGAAATTCTGCTTGAGGCCAAAGAGGAAAGCATACGGGCAAAAAATGAAGCGGACAAAGAGGCAAAAGAGCGTAGAAATGAGTTGCAGCGCGTTGAAAAACGTCTGATCCAAAAAGAAGAGGTTTTGGACAGAAAAACGGATCAAATAGAACGCAAGGACGAACAATTGCAAAAGAAACTCTCAACAGTGGATTTACGCAAAGCGGAAGCCGACAAACTGGTAGAACGCCAACAAGCGGAGCTAGAGCGCATTAGCGGCCTTACGGGCGAGCAAGCCAAAGCATATTTGCTTGCCACTATCGAGAGCGAGGTTAAAACTGAATCGGCTTTAATGATTAAGGAAATCGAAAACAGAGCCAAGCAAGAAGCTGATAAACGCGCAAGAGACATCGTGACTCAGGCTATTCAACGTTGCGCTGTTGACCATGTAACAGAAACAACCGTTTCTGTAGTTCAACTGCCCAATGATGAAATGAAAGGGCGTATTATTGGCCGGGAAGGCCGCAATATCCGAACGCTGGAATCTCTCACGGGCATAGACCTTATTATAGACGACACGCCCGAGGCGGTCATATTGAGTGGCTTCGACCCCATGCGGCGCGAAATAGCGCGCATCACTCTCGAAAAACTTATTTTGGATGGACGCGTTCATCCCGCTCGTATCGAAGAAATGGTCGAAAAGGCGAAAAAAGAAGTAGAGGTTATGATACGCGAAGAAGGCGAGGCCGCCACGTTCGAAACGGGGGTTCATGGGATTCACCCCGAATTGGTGCGTCTGTTGGGCAAAATGAAGTTTAGAACAAGCTATGGGCAAAACTGCCTTAGACATTCGATAGAGGTGTCGCACCTATGCGGTCTCATGGCAGGCGAACTGGGCGCGGACATAGCACTGGCAAAAAGGGCGGGATTGCTGCACGATATTGGCAAATCGGTTGATCACGATCTCGAAGGCACGCATGTTAGCATTGGCGCCGCGTTATGTAAGAAATACCGCGAAAGCGACCTTGTTATCAACGCCGTAGAATCTCACCACGGCGATGTTGAGCCTACAAACATTATTAGTATTATCGTTCAGTCCGCCGACGCCATAAGCGCGAGTCGGCCAGGAGCGCGGCGAGAGACCCTTGAGGCTTATGTGAAGCGTTTGCAGAAGCTGGAAGGTATAGCCGACGAATTTCAAGGTGTTGAAAAGTCGTTTGCCATACAAGCCGGCCGTGAGTTGCGTATAATAATTATACCCGAGGTAGTTAGTGACGCGGAGCTTACCCTGCTTGCGCGCGACATGGCAAAAAAGATAGAAGCTGAGTTGGAATATCCCGGGCAAATAAAAGTAAACCTCATACGTGAAACGCGAGCGATTGAATACGCTAAGTAAAAACAATTGGTAATCAAAGCAAAAAACATGATCGTCATCAGGCGATCATGTTTTTTTGCTGGTCACGATACGACATACCCAAACCTTGTCGATGAAAAATTGTTGATGAAAAAAGGAATATCCCTATAATAAAACTTAATACCAGCTTCTGTAGTAGTCGTTGTAGAAATCACTCATATCATTGGTCAACTCGCGCACAGTGCTGGAATTATCATTATTGAACGAGCCAACCGCATCTATTACTTCTCCATCCGCAACGAAGAACACACTCGGGTTTGGTATGCGGCTTTCTCTGTTATACTCACCTGTGCCGAACCAAGAGCTGGTGTTTTCTTTCACAGCGTCAAAGTAATATACCTCATAGGCGAAACTATAAGCGGCATCGGCAATAACATTGTAAGCCACATCGTCTATAGAACGGCTGGAATCGTAGTACACAAAGATAAACGCGTTGTCGTCCTCAAACGCATTTTGGATTGTACTCTTTCTTGTATACTTCATGTTACTGACATCATCGAAGAGAGCATCCGGCAACGGGGTAGGCGTCACAGTACCGCTGGCTCTGGGCGTGGGGGTAGGGGTGCCCGTAGTAGTCGAGTAGTATCCCCTAAACCAGTCTGTCATGTGCGTAACTAATTGGCTTTGATCGCTCCATGTGGTTACGGCCTTTATCTTTGTTTGATCATACATAAAAATAAGCGTCGGAGCGGACGTGGTCGTGCTTACGTATTTCCATATCCACGTGTTTTGCTCAGGATATCTTGAGGTTCTGGTATCAATACCGTATACTTTTACCGTGTAGCCTACCGTAGAGCTTACTGTCGCGGCGGCTTGCTTTATCGCGGACACTTGGCTTATGGCCGTGGCGTCTGATGAATCGAAGTACCATACAATAGCGGAGTTGCCGTAGTTGTATTCCGTTTGCATACGGCTGTAATCCGTCACTTCAAAATTGGCTGTCTTCGCGAACGCGGCGTTAATGGCGGGGGTGGGCGTCGCTGTGGGCGTAGGCGTGACAGTCGGCTGCAACGGGGTTACAACAACCGTTCGTGTTTCCTGTGTCCAGGCGACATTGCAGTTAAAACCTTCAGACACAGCTCGCAGTGGCACCATGTTACGGTTGCCAATAAGCTGTGCGGGGGCGTCTAAATTAATGGTAGTTGTACCGACAGTGCCATCGGCGTTGCGAGTAGTTTTGATTATAACATTTTTGCCTATGGTGACATCCAACCGGGTGTTGCCCAAACTCAAAGTGCTGGTTTGAGTGCTGCCGTTCCAGTCGCCTGTGGCGCCCAGAGCGTCTGCTATGAGCCGCACAGGTACCAACAGGCGGTCATTCACAAGCAGCGGCGGTTGATCGGGCTTAAGTAACTTGCCTGCTACGTAAATAGTAAACACGGGTTGAGCTGTAGTTACAGCCGCCGCATGTGTGTCCTGCCTGGCAACGTAAAACACCGATGTAAAAGCTATGACAGCCGCCAGCAGTATGGCTAACTTACTCTTGTGGAACATAAAATAACCTCCCTTACTTAAAATATATTGCCCCGCGATTGTTCAGATATCCCCGTTTTTTATATTAATTGTTTCCATGGTAAAAAGCAACATAGAATTGCTCTTTTTAAACATTACATTTATGCCACATCCGTGTTATGTTATAATGGGGCGGTGATTGAGCCGCTCCGTATTCCACAAAATGGATCTACTCATTAACAGCGGATGTATGTTAGACTGTAGCCTATTCGCGAGCCTTTAGCAAGGTTGGCCCTCTGCGCCCCAAATATGTAGGGGGGCCAATATTGGCGGTCGCGCCGTTTGATGAATTTACAAAACAACACAAAATAAGTTAATAATTCACGCGAATTTTTCACATAATATGAAAAATTGTGATATTTTGGGAGATCGAACAAATGCTTGCGATTCTGTTATTACTACTGTGCGTGTGCGCGGGGTACGTCGTTATACAATTCTGCTTTTGCCGCCTATTTTGGTTCGATTATCTGGCCTCTCCCAACGGCAAGATCCCGTTTCCTTTATGGTTTGTCGTTGTGCCTGCGTCATTTTGCGTAGGCATCATAGTTGTAGGGTGGGTTATGTATGTCGGCGCGTATATTTTCCGTAACGCGGACGACCCCATGTTCTTTGGCTGTATTGGAGGCTTGGCGGTGTCGGCCGCCATTATCGCCCTATACGCGCTGACAAAACCAAGGTTCATTACGCTTAAAAATCTCATAAATGATTTTATCGTGACATTTAGATATAACATTTGGCTGTATATCTTTTTTGCGCCCGTATGCGCGCTCATTATCTGGCTCATGATCTACACGTTTTTTATAAAAGGCGGCGTATATCACATGGGCTATACGGTGTTCAGCGACTTTTCCGTTCACACCGCGCTCATACGCTCGTTCTCGCTGGGGCAAAATTTCCCAACGCAGTTTCCGCACTTTCCAGACGGTACAATTCGTTATCACTTCATGTATCAGTTCTTCATAGGCTGCCTGGAGTATTTGGGCATTGATATGGTAATCGGCTTCAACGCTGTGAGTATATTACTGCTTATCGGCACGCTTATGTTGTTGTACGTATTGGCGGTTATCATCACCAACCGGCGCGCGGTGGGCATGCTTACTGTTTTGTTCTTTTTGTTTCGCAGCTCGTTTAGCGGCATACGCTATTTGATTGAACCCCTGCCGACCACCTTTATGGAATTGATAAATAGAATAATAAAGCCCGACGCGTTTTTAGACTATACCCCCAACGAGGGCTGGGGGCTGTGGAATCTAAATGTATATACCAACCAGCGGCATCTCGCGCTGGGTATAAACATAGCGCTTATAGGCGTACTGATCATGCTGCCGCTGTTTTACGCGCCGCGCTGCCGCCTCTTTTTTTCGCGCGAGGCATGGCTGCCTGAGAGTTGGCGGCGCGCCGTTGGCCTTGGTCTGCTGGCCGGCGGCTTGGCCTACTTTCATGGATCGGCGCTAATCGCTCTTATGGCGATGCTTGCCGTGTTGGGCTTGTTCTCGTTGCATAAGCTAGAATACGCCATTACCGCCGCCATAGCCTATGTACTTGCGCGGGTGGAGACAAATTTCTTCGCCGCCGGCGTCGAGCTTGCGCGTCCATCCTTTCAGTGGGGCTTTATCGCGGAAGACAAATCATTGCAAGGCGTATGGGCATACATTCTCGCTCTTACAGGCATCACCCTTATCTGCTGCGTGTTTGGCTTGCTGATGAACCTAAAAAAATTTGCCGTCTATTTCGTGATGTTCGCCATGCCATTTATCATCACGTTCACTGTATCGTTAACGACGGATATAACCGTTAACCACAAGTTCCTCATGATCTCCATAGCAATGCTGAATATTTTTGCCGCCTACTGTGTCGTCGAACTTATAAAGCCAAGCGATACGAGCAAACGGGACACGCTGTCAGTTATTACTGGCTTGTTTATCATCTTTTTTATCACGATCACCGGGGTTGTGGATACGTTTACCATAGGCAGCCTTAACGGCGAGATGAAAAGCGCCGTTATCACACAAAACAGCGATCTACAAACATGGATAAAAGATAACACTGAGCCTGACGATCTTTTCTTCTCATATTGGCATGGCGCGCATGACGTGTTCTTCGCCGGGCGTATGGAGTTTTTTGGCTGGCCTTACTACGCGTGGTCAGGAGGCTATGATACCTATGGGCGCGAAAAGATATTCAACGACATCATAAACGAAGATGACCCCGACACCCTGCTTAAAATGTTAAAAGAAAACAACATTTCTTACATCCTTATAGATTCGGATTTTCTGACTACGAGCAATTTTACGGCGGCCAATGTGCAGCTTATGCGCGACACATTCAGCATTGTCTATGAAGACGAGGCAAGAAACATAGCAATATTAAAAACCAAAGATATAACAGCGGGAGGAAATATATCAACGACCCCATAGCTAAAGCTAGGAGCTTGAAAGGAAGCAACAGCTTCCATACAAAACCCTCGCTGACTACCCTCAGTCCCATAGGGACTACGTTACCTGAGAATGTATAGGCACCCGCAGATGTATGTCCTAGTCTGCGGCGCTGCGGCAAGTAATTAAAAGTTCTGATGGGTAGGAACGGTGTTACTTGCGTTTGAAACCTCGGGCAACATTGGGTAAGGGCAATCAACGCCGTCAGCCATAACTTCCAGAGCGAAACGGCGCGTTACGCGGCTCACGCCACAGATAGAGGTACACAATGGTATATGTATTAAACAAAGAAGGAATACCCATTATGCCGACGGCCAGGCATGGACGCGTTAGGCGTCTGCTTGAACGCGGGCAGGCTAAAGTAGTTCGCCGGACACCATTCACAATCCAGCTGGCTTATGACACTGAAGACATAACCCAGCCTGTTACACTCGGCATCGACGCCGGCAGCAAAACAGTTGGTGTCTCAACGACAACGGAAACAAAAGAACTCTACGCCGCAGAATGTAAACTACGCGCGGACGTAACAAAAAATCTGTCTGCGCGCCGCGAGTTCCGCAGAGCGCGCCGCAACCGTAAAACCAGATATCGTGCTCCAAGATTTAATAACCGTATTCGCGCTAAACACAAAGGATGGCTTGCGCCCTCAATCGAACAAAAAATCAATACGCATATCCAGTTAATCAAAACGGTATGCAATTTGCTTCCAATCACAAAGATAATTATTGAGACAGCGGAGTTTGACACTCAACGTCTCAAAGCAATGCTTGAAGGTAAACCACTGCCCGTAGGCGCTGACTATCAACTGGGCGAGCAGTACGACGAGTACAATACTCGACAGTACATATTCCACCGCGATGGATATAGATGCAGGGTATGCGGCAGTAAACATGGGGATACACAGAATGGCGTAAAAGTAAAATTCCACGTTCACCATCTCGAAAGCCGCAAGACAGGCGGCAACGCTCCAAATAACCTTATTACGCTCTGTAGGCGCTGCCACACGAAATATCACGAGGGCAAACTGCTTCTGCCAGAAACACTCCGTAAACCGTACTCAATGAGAGACGCGACGTTTATGGGGATCACGCGCAAGACCTTAATGGGGCGTGTACGCAGGTTGTTCCCAGGCATTGAGGTCATGGAAACTCATGGATATATCACAAAATGCCGCCGCGAAACAGCGAGACTGCAAAAATCACATGCCGTTGACGCGAGGTGCATAACAGACAGTCCAATGGCGAAACCGCTTGATTGTATCTATCAACAAAAAGCTGTGCGCCGCCATAACAGGCAACTGCATAAGGCGACTATCCTAAAAGGCGGTATTCGCAAAGCAAATCAAACGCCTAAATACGTCCACGGATTCCAATTGTTTGATAA
>JAISGK010000108.1 GCA_031263155.1 Clostridiales bacterium | reverse complement strand
CGGCGTTTTATGAGGCGAATTGCGTGGTCTGCGCGAGTTGGCATCCATGCTGTCTCCCCGCTTGTACCGTTCAAGGAGATTGTAGCCATAAGTCGGCTAATCCCAGCATTGGCACACACACGCAAACGGCAACTCACCAGGGTAACGCCTCGGCAATAAATTCTTCACGGAGCTGTTTCACAGTTGTCTCCAGCGGCATAGCAATTCCTCCTGTCCGATTGCTATGCCATATTATAACAAAACTGTAAACTATCTCCCCGAACGATCTGTTAACTATCTGGGCGGTCTGTACACACTGCGCGCCCCTACGAAAGCAAAATCCTTTTTGTGAAAACACACGTTTAGAGAACATTAATTACAGATACTTCTTCATTAAGATAATTTGATCGCGCAGTGTCGCCGCCTTTTCAAACTGTAGATCGGCGGCGGCGGTTCTCATCTCTTTTTCCAATTTTTTGATCCCGGCGGTCAGTTCATTAGCGCTCATTGACTCGGGGTCTTTGGCCAAACCTTTACCGTGCTTCGCCTCTGGCTCCGTAGTGGCTCGGATAAGGTCGCGCACAGGTTTTATAATACTTCGCGGCGTTATGCCGTGATCCTCGTTAAATTTCATTTGTATGGCACGTCGGCGGTTGGTTTCCGTTATGGCTTGGCGCATACTATCGGTCACTCTGTCGGCGTACATAATAACCCTGCCGTATACATTGCGCGCGGCTCGTCCAATCGTCTGTATCAGCGATGTTTCAGAGCGCAAAAAACCCTCTTTGTCAGCGTCAAAAATGGCTATGAGCGAGACTTCTGGTATATCCAGCCCTTCTCGCAGCAGGTTTATCCCAACCAACACGTCAAACACATCCATGCGCAGGTCACGTATGATCTCTATGCGCTGCAAGGTTTCTATATCGCTGTGCAGGTAGCGCGCGCGTATACCGGCCTCCTTAAAGTAGTCTGTGAGGTTTTCCGCCATTTTTTTGGTAAGTGTGGTGATAAGGATTTTTTGTTTTATGTTTTCGGGGCTCGTCTGGGTTGTTACAATGTTTATCTCGTTTATAATGTCGTCTATCTGCCCTTCTATGGGCCTGACAATAACTTGCGGGTCCAGCAGGCCCGTAGGGCGTATTATTTGCTCCGCCGTGAACAATGAATGCTCGCGCTCGTATACCGATGGCGTAGCGGACACGAACAGCATTTGATTAATTTTATCTTCAAATTCAGCAAAGCGCAACGGCCTATTGTCTATCGCGCTGGGCAAGCGAAAGCCATAGTCTACCAGTGTGGTTTTACGGTTTTTGTCTCCCTCGTGCATGGCGCGAACCTGTGGGATACTCACATGGGACTCATCGACAATTATTAAAAAGTCGCGGGGAAAATAATCTATAAGCGTGTGCGGCGTGCTGCCCGCTTTACGTCCGTCAAGGTGGCGCGAATAGTTTTCTATACCGCTGCAAAATCCCATTTCGCGCATCATCTCTATATCATAGCTGGTGCGCTCTTTAATACGTTGGGCCTCTATGAGCTTTTCTCTCGCTTTAAACCATTCTACGCGCTCATCCAGCTCGGTTATTATGGCGTCTATGGCGCGCTCCATTTTTTCACGGCTGGTAACATAATGGGAGGCGGGGAAAATGGAGATGTGGTTGCGTATACCCAGCACATCACCGGTAAGCGGCGAAAATTCGCTGATCCGCTCCACTTCGTCACCGAAAAACTCTATGCGCAGCGCGACCTCGTCCGCTCCTACAGGGTATACCTCAACGGTGTCGCCGCGCACACGAAAGGCGCCGCGGGTAAAAGCAATATCGTTACGGTCGTACTGAATCTCGATAAGCTTGCGCAGCACATCATCGCGATCGCGCCTCATACCCGGGCGCAACGACACGACCATTTCTTTATAGTCTATAGGGCTGCCAAGGCCATATATGCACGATACGCTGGCAATAACCACCACATCGCGCCGTTCGAAAAGCGCGGCGGTGGCGGAGTGGCGCAGCTTGTCTATCTCATCGTTAATGGCACTGTCTTTCTCTATATAGGTATCGGAAGAGGGAACATATGCTTCGGGCTGAAAGTAGTCGTAGTAGCTTACAAAGTATTCGACCGCGTTGTGGGGAAAAAATTCTTTAAATTCGCTGTAAAGCTGAGCCGCAAGCGTTTTATTATGCGCTATTACCAGTGTGGGGCGCTTAAGGCGCGCGATAATGTGCGCCATGGTAAATGTTTTGCCACTACCTGTGACCCCCAGCAGGGTTTGAAATTCTTGCCCCCTTTCAAAACCACCCGCCAAAGCGTCGATGGCTTCTGGCTGGTCGCCTGTTGGCTTAAACGGCGATACAATTTCAAAATCCATAACCCGCAACTCCTTTACAAGGGCACACGTGAATATAAATGCAAACGGCAATAAGGAAATATGTGGTTGCATAATTAAAACTTAACCTTTCGACGTATAAGGCCGATATATAAGTTGAGGCAGATTCATCTTACCACAATCGCCACGTCAAATAAAGGATTTTGTTATTCAAGGCATAACAATCCAACTCCAAAATTTTCTATATTTCTCTTATATTTCCAGTCAAATTATGAATTTATTTATAATTTCATGTTGAATATTCGTAACATAGATGTTATAATTACTTCAAACAAGACAAAATGAGTGACAATCCACGAACTTGTAAGAGGGAGGGATAATCGGATGAGGCGATCGTTCGAAACAGCCGACCCGTTAATACCCAAGAGCGCCCCTGTAAAGAAAAAATCCATCAGAATTTCATACGATGCCTTACGTATAGTCGTATCACTTATTCTGACAGCATTTTTGATAATGGGTATGTCGCTGTTTCGTATAAATCAATATAAAAGCGCAGAATCACTCACAGAGCAAGAGCTGGCTGAGCTTCAGCGCGAATGTGACGCGTTGCTGGAGCAAACGAGAGAGCTGCAAGATGAGTTGAGTTACGTCGAAAACAAGAACAAGTCGTCACAGAGCATCCTAAATGCCCAGGCGGAAGATCTGACTGAGCGCACCACCACGTATCAGCAAAAGCTGGACACCTTTACACAAATGACAGCCGAGTTGCAAGATAAACTGGATGAATTGGCAAAAGCCAAGCAAGGCATACTGGACAAACTCAATGAGATACCCTATATTGACGGGTTTGATGAGATAGCGTCAACAGATACAGCCGCCATAATGAATATGGGTTATTCAACGGACCCTCTTGTCAATCTGCAAGCCAGGTTTGAGGCTTTGCTGGAAATGGCGGAGGTGGAACAGGCATCCTATGACAAATTGGTAACCGCGTACGCTTCGGCCGAAACCACGCTAAACAACTATCCTACTATATGGCCAGTTAAAGGTGCGGTTACTTCTACATACGGCAACCGCACCAATCCTATGGGTGGTACCGGCAGTGAGTTTCACAGTGGGTTGGACATAAAGGCGAGTACGGGTACGCCCGTAAGCTGCACCGGCGGCGGCGTGGTAAAGCACGCGGGCGAGTACGGCTCTTACGGCATCTTGGTCATTGTAGATCACGGCAATGGCATAGAGACTTATTACGCGCACAACAGCGATGTTAAGGTGAGCGTAGGCCAAATAGTAGAGCGCGGTCAATTGGTCTCGCTGTCTGGCAATACCGGGCGCAGCACCGGCCCTCACGTACATTATGAGGTGAGGCTTAACGGTACGGCGGTTAACCCCGCAAAGTATGTTTCACTCATGCCGTCATAAATTAAACAGTCTTGGTGATAAGGCTGTTTTTTTATTCGCAAATATTCACATCATTCTCTGCTAATGATATACTAGAGTCGAATGATGTTATATCATGACAATCAATGCCATTAGGAGGTTTTTTATCTATGAAGGGCAATCTAAACATGAAGGGCAATTTAAAGAAGTACGTGGGCATAGGCATAGGCGTCGCGTGCGTAATTGCGCTGGGGTTCATTATGCCCACGCCCGAAGGTATGACCGCCGACGCGCAAAAGGTATTTGCGCTTACGGCTTGCCTTGTGTGCCTTTGGGTGTTCGGCAGTTTTCCCATAGGGGTAAGCTCGCTGTTCGCTCTATTATTGCTGCCGCTGCTGGGGATCATGCCGCTGGACGGCGCGCTCCAGCAGTTCATGCGGCCAGCCACATTTTTCCTGGTCACAACATACGCTATATCTGTTTCATTCGCGAAAACTCCCTTGGGTTTGCGTCTGCTTAAAACCATAACGAGGTTATCGGGCTTTAAGTCAGATAAGGTCATCCTTGCTATAATGATAACAACGTGCCTGCTTTCTACCCTTGTATCCAACGTCCCCGTTACTGCCATGATGTCAGCCGTAACGCTGCAAATTTTGCGCAGCATAGACGCTGTGCCGGGTAAGAGCCGGCTGGGCCGAACGCTTATGATCGCCATATCCATAGCGGCGACGTGCGGTGGCTTTATGACGCCCGTGGGCAGTTCCAATAACGTGCTTGCGATTAATCTGTCCCATGAGATAATCGGTACAGACGTGAGCTTCTTTAAATGGATGTCGATTGGGGTGCCATTGGGCGCAGCACTGCTGTTTGGGTCATGGTTCTTTCTTGTAAAATTCTTTGGGCCAGAGGAGATACCCGACCTGGACGCGCGGATGCTGGCAAGTGTCGCTGACGTTCCAGCTCGAATCACCTCGCGCGAATGGAAAGCTCTTGTCATAATTGGCGTAACTGTCGCGATGTGGATATTTGGCAATCCCGTTCTTGATATGACATGGGTCGCGCTGGCCTCTATGCTGCTGTTCTTCTTTCCTGGCGTTAACGTATTTGAGTGGGACGATTTCGCAAAGAGCATAAGCTGGGACGCTATATTCACCGTCGGCGGCGTCATGGCTTTAAGTTCTGCGGCCATAAGCACGGGTTTGGGCGAGAGCCTGGCGAATTATTTTCTAAATGGGTCGGAGATAACCCTGCACCCCGCGCTATTGCTGGTTATAGTATGCCTTGTGATAAACTTCATTCACCTTATTTTACCTGTATCACCCGCGATAGTGACCATTGCGCTGCCGCCGCTGCTCACGCTGGCGAAAGAATGTGGGCTCAACCCGTTTGTAATGACAATGGCGGCGCCGTTGATGGCTGGCACGGTTATGCTGCTGCCCATAGATGCCATGCCTATACTTACTTATAACACCAAGTATTACTCACTGGGTGATATGCTGCGTTCGGGGCTGATATTGAGCTGCGCATGGTCAGTAGTGATCGGGTTGTGGCTATACTGTTGTTCGACAATATTCCTTTGATTATAAAAAGCTAACACGCTTTTTATAAAGAATATAATTGTGCAACGGATAAATTTGTATTGCGCTCTCAAGTAAGTATGTTATAATTGCATAGCAAAAGAGAAATATATAAATATATGAAGGGGGTACCATGCAGTACGAGATATTTGGCGGAAGCCTGCCTGCCGTGACCGTTTACCTTGACAAGGGTGAATCTATCTACACACAATCCGGCGGCATGAGCTGGATGACCAGCAGCATGAAAATGGAAACCAATATGAAAGGCGGCTTGTTTAAAGGTTTAGCGCGCGCGTTTTCGGGAGATTCCATCTTCATGGCCACTTACAGCGCCAACGCGCCCAATCAGTCGATCACGTGCGCGTCCAGTTTTCCCGGCAGTATAATAGCGCTGGATGTGAGCAACAACAGGTATATATGCCAAAAGAGCGCGTTTTTGTGCGCCCAGCCTGCGGTGGAGCTTAAAGTGACAATGCCTAACGGACTTAAAGGTGGTTTGTTCGGCGGCGAAGGTTTTATTATGCAAGAGCTCAGCGGCAGCGGCATAGCTTTTTTGGAATTGGACGGAAGCATTAAGGAAGTCGAGTTGTCACAGGGAGAGAAACTCGTGGTAGACACGGGGAATGTCGCCGTGTATGAAAGTCGCGTAAAATATTCCGCTGAAATGGTAAAGGGATTTGCCAACATACTTTTTGGGGGTGAGGGGTTGTTTGTCACCACGCTGGAAGGCCCCGGCAAGGTATGGTTGCAAACCATGACCGCTACAATGCTCGCCTCACGCATCATACCCTTTATTTCAACAAAATCGAACTAGCGCATAAAATCGCCCTCTTTAGAACCATGCGCGCAGCGCAACGACATTGACCGGAGAATTTGTATGGAATACAAGGAAGAGCAAAAACAACAGACAATAAAGCATTTGCGTGAACACTTGAAAGAACTTCCACAATTTCTTGGAGCTTTTTTTCGCGCCATAGCTGATACGACCGCGCCGCTTACGCGTCATGCGTATGCGCACGATCTGACGATTTTTTTTCGATACTTGTCGGAAGAATTGACTGATTTTGAGTCCAAGCCCATAGCGGAATTTACACTGGATGACCTGCGAAAGATCACTCCCGAACACATTGAGGCATTTATGGAATACCTTGATTACTACGTTCGCGCAGAAGGCAACCGGGATTGTTTTACCAACGGAGAGCAAGGCAAGTCACGCAAACTTTCCGCGCTGCGCACTATGTTCTCATACTTTTACAAACACAGGCAAATTGACGCCAACCCATCTGACATTGTGGATTTTCCCACTATACATAAAAAAAATATAATTCGCCTGGATGTCAACGAGGTCGCAAAGTTGTTGGACGAGGTAGAAAGCGGCGAGCACCTCACGACTCGCCAGCGCGACTACCACGCGCATACTAAAGAGCGCGATCTTGCCGTCATATCTTTGCTGTTGGGCACGGGTATGCGCGTATCCGAATGTGTCGGGGTTAACGTCACTGACCTGGATTTCGATATGAACGCAGTAAAAGTCACACGCAAAGGCGGCGACGAAACGCTTTTATATTTTAGCGAAGAGGTGGCGGCGGCGGTGAAGGTTTATGCCGATGAGCGCGGCAAGATAGACGCGAAAGACGACGACGCGTTGTTTTTGTCATTGCAAAAAAGGCGTATGCATGTACGCACAATCGAAAATCTGGTGAAAAAATATACGAGGCTGGTCACAACTGTAAAACACATTACCCCTCACAAGTTGCGCAGTACGTTTGGAACGCAGTTGTACCAAGAGACAGGGGATATATACCTGGTGGCCGACGCGTTGGGGCACGCGGACATTAACACCACCCGGAAGCATTACGCGGCCATGGACGAGGCGCGCCGAAAGTCTGTAGCAAATCATATAAAGCTAAGAAGAACTTAGCAGCCCGCAAGGATCGCCAATATGCAAGCGGTATTGATTAACGCCAAGGAGATGCGTATGGTTTACGACGACTATAAACGTTCGGCTGAGTATTTGGTAAGGCAGCTTGGAGGATTCGAGCCGCAATATCTGCTTATTTTAGGATCCGGCCTGGGCGGGGTGGCAAACGCTATTGAAAACCCTTTGCGCGCGCGCTACGACGCCATTCCAAACATGAAACTCTCCACCGCGCCGGGTCACGCTGGTGAATTTGTGGCGGGCACACTCGCGGGCAAACGCGTGCTGGCAATGAGAGGCAGGCTGCATTTTTACGAAGGGCACAGCGCGGAAGAAGTGGCCTTTCCTGTTCGTTTGGCAAGGCTTGCCGGGGCAGACTCACTCGTTATCACCAACGCTTGCGGAGGCGTCAACACAAGCTATAAGCCCGGTCAATTGATTATTTTGAGCGATATCATAAAACTGGCCGCCCCCAATCCGTTAACTGGCCCCAACATACCAGAGTTTGGGCCGCGTTTTAATGACATGAGCTATCTATTCGACGCGAAATATCGCGAGCTGTTCAAATCTATCGGCGCAAAGCGCGACATCGAATTGCGCGAAGGCGTTTATTTTTATACGACGGGCCCGCAGTACGAAACGCCGGCCGAAATACGCGCCATACGGATCCTTGGCGGCGACGTTGTGGGTATGTCTACCGCGCCGGAGGTTATCGCGGCGCGTCATTGCGGTATGCGTATACTAGGCGTGTCACTTGTAACAAATATGGCGGCTGGTGTGCTGGATAAGCCCCTGGGTGAGAAAGAGGTTTTGGACGAAGCGGAGAAAGCAAGGGATGTTTTCACCAGGTTGATGCTGGACTTTTTGGAGTCTGCGTCATGATAGACTATATTTTTAAAAACGTTACGCTTGTTCCGATGATCGGCGACGACGTTATATACAATGCGTGTGTTGGCATAGATGGCAGTCACATCGCTTTTGTGCGAGCAACGGATCAACCGGGTACACAAGCGCAAAGGATCATCGATGGCACTGGTAAAATACTAATGCCCGGGCTTTACAATTGCCACGCCCACAGCCCCATGTCGCTGATGCGCGGTTACGCCGGTGAGAAAAACCTGCAAGACTGGCTGTTTAACTACATTTTCCCCGCCGAGGCAAAGTTTACGCCCGACATGGTGTACGCTGGCGCCATGTTATCCATAGCTGAAATGATCTCATCCGGTACCGTTTCGTTTACCGATATGTATTTTTATATACCATTTATTGCCCAAGCTGTGTATGAAACGGGCATGAAGGCCAACATCAGCAACGCCATGACCGCGCTTAACGATGTCGATTATCACAACAGCAGGTGCTATCAAGAGTCACTGGAGCTTCTTAAAAACTTCCACGGCAAAGGCGATAACCGCGTCAAGCTGGACGCCAGTATTCACGCGGAATATACCTCTGGCCCCAGCGCGTGGCGCGACGTGGTAGAATTTGCCCAAAAGCATGATCTTCGTATGCATGTGCATTTGTCAGAGACCAAGAGTGAGCATGAGGAGTGCAAAGAGAGGCATGGGAAAACACCAACCGCTGTGTTCGCGGATAATGGAGTGTTTGACACGCCCACCACGGCGGCCCATTGTGTATGGATAGAGGATGAAGACTGTGACATATTATTCCGCCACCGCGTGAATGTGGCGCATAACCCGGTCAGCAATCTGAAACTCGCCTCGGGCATCGCGCCTGTCACAAAAATGCGGGCAAAGGGTGTCGAGGTCGTTGTGGGGACAGACGGCGTAAGCAGCAACAATTCCCATGATCTGTTTGAAGAGATAAAAATGACGTGCTTGCTTCAAAAATATCTTACGAACGATCCGACGGCTATGCCGGCGCTGGACGCGCTTAAGATGGCGACCGTTGGCGGCGCGAGTTCGCAGGGGCGCAACAGCGGCGCGATACTGCCCGGTCGCGAGGCCGATCTGATATTGATAGACACGGACAATGCCCGGCAGCAACCGATAAATGATCCCATAGCGAACCTGGCGTACAACACCACCGGTCGTGACGTGTGCCTCACCATGGCAAACGGCAAGATATTGTATGAGAACGGCGAGTTTTTGACGTTGGATATAGAGAGGGCGTTGCGCCTAATAAAAGAAGCGAAAGTTTATTAACACCATTGTCCAGCCCTTGGGCAGATTGATGTCTTACGGGTAATTCACGGCAACCGACGAGATTAACTATGCAAAACCTTGCATAGTTAATCTCGTCGGTTACGTATCACGTGTTGGGTGGATTTACCTTAATGTTATATGCAATTCTTTTCCTAATCCTTGTGCTAGCTTTTGTATGAATTCTAATGACGGGTTATAATTACCGCCCTCAAACCTTGATATATTGCTTTGCTTTGTTCCTGCTCTTTTCGCTAGCTCTTCTTGTGAAATGCCTTGCTGTGTTCTTGCAAATATTATCTGTTGTATTAACTCATATTGTGCTCTTAACGCTTCGTATTCTGTTCTTACTTCGTCATTGCTCAAAAGTTCTTGTCTTAACTCACGCCACGGTCTTGACGGTATATTAGACATTTCCAGCCCTCCTTTTATAATCGTCCATGTTGGCCTTTGCTATATCCAAGTCCCTTGTTGGCGTCTTGTCTGCTTTTTTAATAAACCCATGTAATAGTATAAAGGTATTATTCCACTATGACATACCCCCTCAATCCAAATATATCATATATGATATGACACGTCAATATATTGCATGAAGTTATGCGAAAGATATTTAAAGCGGGGAAACAAAGGGTTTTCGCAACACAAAACTCTAAATCAATTGTGATTTCCTTATAGAATTACGTTCTGACACAGAAGATATATATTTTTGTATTTCAACGACCGCAAGCGGCACAAGGCACAACCCGCCAACAATTATCCACTGTTCGTAAAATAGCGGCGCAACCTTGAATACGCCATTAAGCGCAGGTACTTCAATAACGGCGGCCTGCATAATAACACCTATTATCAGCGCGCCGATAAGATATGGGTTAGACATCGGGTTAAGTCTAAACACCGACTCGTCGCTGCGCATGTTAAACGCGTGAATAAGCTGCGATATTGACAGTGTAGCAAAACACATGGTCGAGGCCACAATATGCTCTCCCGGCACGTCGTAATATACCGCCCCTATGCCAAACGCGCACAATGCCAAAAAGCCTATCATAAATCCCTCTGCGACAATGCGCTGCCAAAGCCCCCCCGCAAAGAGCCCTCCCTTTGCGTCTACAGGTTTTCGAAGCATTATATCATCCTCGGCGGGATCCATGCCCAAAGCAATGGCTGGCAGCGAGTCTGTCACCAGGTTTACCCACAGCAGGTGTATGGCTGAAAGCGGAGCGGCCCAGCCCACCAGTATGGCGGTAAAAATGGTTATTATTTCGCCTATATTGCTGGACAATAGAAAGTGTACCGCCTTGCGAATGTTGGCGTATATGCCTCGGCCCTCACGCACGGCTTTAACAATGGTCGCGAAATTATCGTCCGTAAGCACCATGTCCGCCGCGCCTTTGGCCACGTCCGTACCGGCTATGCCCATGGCGCATCCGATATCCGCCGCTTTAAGCGCGGGAGCGTCGTTAACGCCGTCTCCGGTCATGGCTACTACATTGCCGCGTTTTTGAAACGCTTTCACAATGCGTACCTTGTGTTCCGGCGACACGCGCGCGAAAACGGTGTAATTGTCGATACGATCGCGCAATGTTTTATCATCCAGCCTCGACATTTCCGATCCGGTCATCGCGAGGTCTCCAGCTTTAAAAATACCGATCTTTTTCGCGATGGCCTGTGCCGTCGCCATGTGATCGCCTGTTATCATAACAGGCTTTATGCCCGCTTTAAGACATGTGGCTACCGCAGGCAAAACCTCTTCGCGCGGAGGATCTATCATGCCCAAAAGGCCCGCAAAAATAAGCCCCTCTTCTTTCATCACAATGGGATAGGGCGATTCGCGGTACGCAACCGCGATAACACGCAAAGCCTTATTTGCCATGCTATTGTTAAGCTCGTTTAGCTCGCGTCGTTTGTCCTTAATCAGTTCGGATACTTTACCTTTTTGCAAGATGTGAGAGCAGCGATTGATCAGTATTTCCGGCGCGCCCTTGGTGATCATGAGGTATCGCCCATCATTATTGGTATGTAGGGTGCTCATTAACTTGCGCTCGCTGTCGAAAGGCAGTTCGTTAAGCCTGCGCCACTCCAAGTCCAATCTGTTTTTATTTATACCGGCGGCAGTGGCGGCGTCTACAAGAGCGGCTTCGGTGGGCGCGCCAACAACGACGCCGCTGCTGTCGACAGCGCTATTATTGCAAAGCGCCGCGTATGATAAAATTTCGCGATCGCCGTGACGTTCGGTCACGCGCATTTTATTTTGTGTTAATGTGCCGGTTTTGTCAGAGCATATCACTGTCGCCCCTCCAAGGCTTTCCACGGCGGGCAATTTGCGAATAATGGCGTTGGACTTTGCCATGCGCTGTACGCCGAGCGCAAGCATAATGGTAACGATGGCGGGCAATCCCTCTGGTATGGCCGCGACAGCGAGACTAACGGAGGTCATAAACATATTGAACGGATGGATATGACGCAGCACGCCCATTAAAAAGATAAACGCGCAAATGCCCAGGGCGGCGATTCCCAATGTTTTGCCCGTTGCGGCCAGCTTGCGCTGCAAAGGCGTTTCTACCGCTTCGGCTTCCATTATCATATCGGCTATTCTGCCCACTTCGGTATCCATGCCTGTGGCGATAACAACCGCGATACCGTGCCCGTAAGTGACGCTGCAACCACTAAAGAGCATGTTGGCGCGATCGCCCAAATGCGCGTCGATATCGGCGTGGCCAGGTCTTTTTTCGACTGGAACGGATTCGCCCGTCAAAGCGGACTCTTCCGATTGCAAATTAACGCCTGATATAAGTGTAGCGTCAGCGGGTATGTAATCTCCTGTTTCGAGGTGAATGACGTCGCCCGGCACAAGAAGCGACGCGTCTATATGCAAAATCTTGCCGTCGCGCACGACTTTTGCTGTTGGGGCGGCAAGCCGCTTGAGCGCGTCCAGGGCTTTCTCCGCCTTGGCTTCCTGCGCAACCCCCAATATCGCGTTAAGTATGACAATAGCCAGGATAATGATAGGGTCGGCAAAATCGTGTTCATTATTTAAAAAATTCATTCCGAATGAAGCGGCGGCGGCGGCAAGCAGCACCAATATCATAAAATCGTTAAACTGCATAAAAAATTTGATAAACAAACTGGTCTTCTTTTGTCCGATCAAAGCGTTACGGCCATATGTCGCAAGCCGCGCATTGGCCTCTTGTTCGCTAAGGCCGTATTTCTCGTCAGTTATTGGTGTGTCCATTAAAATTTCCCGCCTTGTCCATATAATTATTGGTAAAATATATGTGCAAGTCGTGCGAGGTAGAACAAAATCAAGCGGCGGGGGGAGGCTGCGTATGTAAAGGCTCCAGCTTTTAAAATTCAATAAAAAATCTATAATAAATTAATAGAAATAGAGGCTGTTGTCTACCTTCATTTTTTACAAATATTGCTGGTATATCTGGTAATCTGCCATTTTTAGTCGTTTATGAGTTTAACCTGTATATAATGCGCTCAACATGCTCGTCTTTTCAAAGAAAACAGATCTACAAAATCAGATTTAATTTTACCAACCAAGTGCGGGGAGGGGGTTTATTATAATGAATTATAGGAAGGATCGACTGGTTTGCTGGCGGTATACCACAAAACCCCTATTGTTGGATAGGCTCTTATTCCTGACCGCTTACGCAGTCTACGTTGCCGAAAAGTTTTGCAAGTCGTTTCAATGCTGCGTTCGGCAAAGGAGGCAACTCCAAAGAGCGCAGGTTTTCGCGCAGATGGTTGACGTTTCCGGTTCCTGTCAGCGTTACCGTAATGCCGGGTGTATGCCGCACAAAACGATATGCCGCTTCGGGTAAACTATGCGCGTATTCAAGCAAAAAGTCCAACGAAGTTTCGTCTAAACTTTCCTTCGCTTGGCCTTGCTCACGAATCATAGTGATAGAGCGTTTCAGCGTTTCGCTGTCGTGCAAGGCTTTACGTACCGCGAACATACACAGCACCGCAATGTTCTTCTCTATCGCAAGCGGCAAAACAGTCTTTGCGGCAGACGGATTAAGTAGGTTGTAGCCAACCATAATCACATCAAACAGTCCGTCGTTCAGTACGAGCGGGAGCAGCTTGTGGCTTGTGTCGCCGCCAAACATTTCCGTCACACCGAGGAAGCGAATTTTGCCTTGCTCTTTGGCTTTGAGCATTATCGGCACGAGGGTTGACTTGGCGCGTCCATAGTCTTCGCTTAGTAGCGCGTGAATGTGCCACACATCAATGTAATCGGTGTTAAGCTCACGCAGGGAATTATCAAGATACGCCATAATTTGTTCGCCAGAAGCATAGCCGCCCTGCGATTTGTACGGAAACTTTGTGGACAGCACATAACTGTCTCGCGGCAGTCCTGCTAAACCTTTGCCGACAGCGGTTTGGGTACCGTAAACGTGAGCCGTGTCAAAGAACGTCACGCCCGAGTCGTAGGCGGCCCGAACAACGCTTGCCGCGTGGTCAACACCTTTGTCGATTCCCGCGCGGGAGAACCCGCCGCAGCCCAACCCGGCAGTAGTTACAGTCAGGTTCGTTCGACCGAGTGTAGTTGTGGTAAGATTTTGCATTTTAATATCTCCTTAAATCCTTAGGTTTTCAAATTTAATAAAATTTGTAGTGGCGTTGCTCAGTCCTCCGTATCATCGCGCAACGCATCCTTCACGCGCTGTATCCGGCGCTTGCTATGAAATTTTATGGAATAGCAATGTAGCAAGCTAACGATTTCTTCAAAGATTTCTTGGCTGTCAAGCTTCTCAGACCCGATTTCTGACATAACCACTATCTCACAGTTGTATTTCTCAAATAAATGCTTGAATAAGCCAAACCCAACACGAGATAGGCGGTCTTTGTATGTAACAACAACACGCTCTACACGACCGGATAAAACCTCATCCAACAGTATAAACAAGCCTTTGCGCTTTTCAAAACTTATTCCGCTGGCTACATCTGTAAACACTTGATTTATGGAATAGCCGCGCTCAAAACAAAATCGTTTGAGTAGTTCAGTTTGGCTTTCAAGATCTGCCTTTTGCTTTGCTGTAGACACACGCGCATAAATAAATGTCTTACGCGGGATCCCTTTATTGAAAATCTTGTATGCATCTTCTTCGTTGTAATCCCATTGCCCGTTGGGCTGCCGTTCGCCTCTGATACGTTTTTCTTTCAGGTATTTGGCTAACGTTGGCCGACTTATATTGAGTAATTTTAAGACATCGCCACTTTTCAAACAAATTCACCTCTCTAAGTTTATTGTATCACTTTAAGAGGTGCTTGTAAATGGTTTATGATAAATATTTTAGCACAGTTATCATACTTGGGTATTATATACTATGCACCATTTTGTGCAGGCTGTCTTTATTCTTATTACACATGCGTCATTTTTTTAGTTTCGCTCATTTAACGGAGGGATAATAATGAGGGCAAATTCCTGTCTTGTGAAAATGGGCTAGCCGCGATATAATATAGCCAGTTTGATTTGACGGGGTGTTTTATGACAGGATTTTTTGCATACCGTCGCGATGAGCCGACAGGCAGCGGGTTCGCTTTGGGCTGCTGGCGGTTGTGTGGGTTATTATATATTTACTGTGGGTGTTTATTTTTAAGGAGAGGAAAATATTCAGGTGAAAACACTTGTCGTCGCCGAAAAGCCAAGCGTGGGTAAGGACATTGCCCACGCTCTTAAATGCGGGCGAAAGGGCGACGGTTTTTTGTACAATGACGCATATGTGATTTCGTGGGCCATAGGGCATCTGGTAACGCTGTACGAGCCGGAAGACTATGACGCGTCGCTTAAGCGCTGGGATAAACGCGCCCTACCCATAAAGCCTGACAAAATAAAGCTAAAGCCCATAGCAAAAACCAGAAGCCAGCTCAATGTGCTAAAAAAGTTGATGAACAGCAGCGAGATAGATAACATCGTTTGCGCCACAGACAGCGGGCGCGAGGGTGAGCTGATCTTTCGTTACATATATGAAATAGTGGGATGCAAGAGGCCCGTGCGCCGGCTGTGGATATCTTCCATGACCGAAGCGGCCATTATGGATGGGTTTGCCAACCTAAAAAGCGGCGCGGAGTATGATAGCCTTTACGACTCGGCAAAATGCCGATCAGAGGCGGACTGGCTTGTGGGTATGAACGCCTCGCGGGCGTTCACGTTAAAGTACAATGTGCTCTTGTCTATCGGGAGGGTGCAGACCCCCACGCTGGCTATAATAACTGAGCGCCAAAAAGAGATAAACGCCTTTATACCAAAGGATTTTTGGGAAGTGCGGGCTACCCTGTGCAAATTTGCGCAAGAAGAAACAGCTGTGAGCTATATGGGCACATGGTTTGATCAAAAAACGGAAGACACTAAATTGTTCGATCGAGCGCGAGCTGATGAAATTGCAGCCCGAACCGCCCATTGCCATGGGGTGGTAGAAAGCGTCGAAAGCGAGCGTAAGCGGGTGCCTCCGCCCAAACTTTATGACCTTACCGAGCTTCAGCGTGACTCCAACAGGCGGTTTGGCTTTACCGCCGCGCAAACGCTGCAAGCCGCGCAAAACCTGTACGAGAAATACAAGCTGATAACGTACCCGCGCACAGACAGTCGCGTCATAAGCACGGACATGGTGAGCAAGATCTCGCCGATTTTGGAAAAAATAAACGTGGAGCCATTATCAAGGTTTGTGGCGCGTCTGCTCGCTCTCGACAAGCTGCCGATAACAAAACGTATTGTAGACGACAGCAAGGTGTCTGACCACCACGCCATTATCCCTACGCCAAAAATACCTAATATATCCTCCTTACCGACCAATGACGCAAAGGTTTACGATCTCGTCGCGAGAAGATTTGTCGCCGTGTTTTATCCGCCGCATGTGTATGACGAGGTGAAGGTGATCACAGCGGTTGGAGAGGATAAATTTATAACAAAGGGCAAAATAGAGATTGACCCCGGCTGGACAGAGCTGTACGCCAACAACGCGGACGACGACGAAGAGAGCGTTCCCAAGGTTGAGCGCGGCGACGCGGTTGTAGCGCAATCCGTCGATGTGTTGTCAAAAAAGACACAGCCGCCAAAGCCGTTCAACGACGCGACGCTGTTAAGCGCCATGGAAAACGCTGGGCGATTTGTGGACAATGAAGAATTGCAAGAGCAATTAAAGGAATCGGGGCTTGGAACGCCCGCCACCCGCGCCGCCATTATAGAGCGTTTGTTAACGGTGGGTTATATCATTCGCAAGGGCAAAAATCTCGCGCCGACAGAAAAGGGTATGAAGCTTATCGACGCCGTGCCGAAAGAGCTTAGATCGCCAGAGATGACGGGCAAGTGGGAGAAGGGCCTTGGCGCTATCGCGCGGGCGGGCATGAGTCCCGGGAGGTTTATGGCAAGCATTAACAGGTACGTTGACTACTTGGTCAAATATGCCGACGAAACGCCAAGCAATATTGTATTCCCCGCCGCCGAGCGTCCGCCGGCGCATCGCCGTGGATTAAGGAGAGGCGTAGGCGCAAAGGCGAGTTCTAAACGGTCAAGTGATATAAAATCCTAAGGGTGGCGTTCATGAAATATAAAGCTGCGATCATCGGCTGTGGCAATATTTTCCCTATGCATGGGTGGTCTGTCCACGCCAATCCCCATTGTGATCTTGTGGCGGTTGCGGACAATAAATTTGACAGGGCTCAGGCTAAAGCGGTCGAGTTCGGCTGCAAGGCCTATGCCGATTATGAAGAGATGATATTGAACGAAAAGCCAAACGGGGTGCACATCTGCACCCCGCACTATCTGCACGCGCAAATGGCTCTGTTCGCCCTTGGCCACAACGCGCATGTGCTCACAGAAAAACCTATGGCGATAGATATAAACGACGCGGAGCAAATGGTTGCGGCAGCGGAACGCGCGGGTAAAAATCTGGGGGTCATATTTCAAAACAGGTACAACCCCGGTTCTGTCTTTGCCAGGCAAATGTTGGATTCTGGCGAATTAGGCAGGGTAAAAGGGGCGAAAATGGAGGTTACATGGTGTCGCGGCGGCGACTACTACGCGGACGACTGGCATGGCACGTGGGATAAGGAGGGTGGGGGAGTCATCATAAATCAGGCGTTGCACACCTTTGATCTCATGCGGTATCTTGTCGGGGCAAACGCCAAAAGCGTGGACTGCCACATATCCAATCGCGCACACCCGTCAGTGGAGGTAGAGGACGAGGCCGACGGCGTCATTGTATTCGACAACGGCGTGATGGGTTCGTTTTACTGCAATTTGTACTACGCCAATGACGACGATATTCACCTGCAATTGTTGTGCGAAAAAGGAAAGATTAACATATACGCGGACACTGCTAAGGTGGAGTTTATGAACGGCAGAACATATGCGGCAGGCGCAACCCCCGGCGAATTTTTTGCGTACGGCGGCGTTAAATCATATTGGGGAATGAGTCATAAAAAACAGATAGACAATTTTTATTCATGCTTGGCGAACGGAGAACGCCCTTTCATTGACGGGCATGACGCGCTGGAAACCACGCGCATGGTTTTGGCGTGTTACCAAAGCGCAAAGACTAATCTGAGGGTGACACTTTGAAGGTTGCGATAATTGGTGGCGGGGTAATCGGCGCTCTGACCGCGCTCGAATTGACAAGGTATGAATGTGACACAGTGATACTGGAAAAGGCGTCGGACGTGTCTGCCGGAGGGGCGTCCAAGGCAAACAGCGGCATCGTTCACGCGGGATTTGACGCGACGCCCGGCACTAACAAGGCTGTGTTCAACGCGCGGGGCAGTGCGATGATGCCACAGGTTTGTCAACAACTGGATGCGCGCTATAAGCGCAACGGCAGCATGGTACTCGCCTTTTCCAAAAGGGAGTCGGCTGGCCAGCAAAAATTGCTGAATCAGGGTTTGGCGAATGGCGTGGAGGGGCTGTCTATCATCACGGGCGACGAAGCGCGGGAGATAGAGCCGGCGTTGTCGAAAGAGGTTATTTCCGTACTTTGGGCAAAAACAGGCGGCATCGTATGCCCCTACAGCCTCGCGATGAACGCCGCAGCAAGCGCAAAGAAAAACGGCGCGCAGGTTATGACAAACACTGAGGTAATCGGTATTGGCAAAGCGGATGGCGCGTTCGTTATCGCTACGACGCAAGGCGAGGTAGAAGCGGACTATGTGATAAACGCCGCTGGCGTACACGCGGACAAGATCGCTAACATGGCGGGGGATGATTCGTTTTCTATTATTCCTCGACGTGGGGAGTACATGCTGTTTGATAAAAAGATAGGCGGGCTTGTGTCACACACGATCTTTCAAATGCCCAGCGAACGTGGTAAAGGGGTTTTGGTTACGCCTACTGTAGACGGCAACCTGCTAACAGGACCCAACGCGCAAGATTTATCCGGCACAAATAAAGAAGATGTGGCGACGACCTCGCAGGGGCAAGACTATGTGTGGGCAAGCGCGCGCCGCGCCGTTCCGGGCCTGACGCGCGGCGAACTAATCACATCCTTTGCGGGTATGCGCGCCGTGTCTAACACAGATGACTTTATACTAGGTTTTTCTACCGTTCCACGATTTATAAACGCGGCGGGTATTCAATCGCCGGGGTTGTCGGCCTCGCCCGCCATCGCAAAACACTTGGCGTCACTTGTCGCGAGCGCGGAGCAACTGCCAGAACGCGCGCGCTTTGATCCGTTGTTCACATCTATACCGCATGCCATGGAGATGTCAGAAGCGGAGCTTCACGCGCTTATCGCTCAAAACCCCGCTTTTGGCAATATCATTTGCCGTTGTGAAACAGTGACCGAAGGGCATATACTCCATGCGATACAGGACGGCGCGACGGACATAGACGGAGTAAAATATAGAACACGCGCGGGAATGGGACGCTGCCAGGGGGGATTTTGTATGCCGCGCGTGCTGGAGATAATAGCGCTGGCGACGGGTCAAAACTATACGTCCATTAGCAAAAAGGGCGGCGGCTCGTATATCTTGACGGCTGAAAGGGGCGCTACCGTTGGTTAATGTAGATTTGATTGTTATCGGCGCGGGGCCTGCCGGGATGGGCGCGGCGCTGGCCGCCAAAAAGCATGGCGTGAAAGATATATTGATACTGGAGCGGGCAGACAAGGCGGGCGGCATATTGCCGCAGTGTATTCACAACGGGTTCGGTCTGCATTATTTTAAGCAAGAGCTGACGGGGCCCGAATACGCGCTTAGATTTGCCAGGCAGATAAAAGAAAAGCAGATAAATATTAAACTAAGCACAATGGTGACGGGGATTACCGCTGATAAAATCGTGACGGCCATTAGCAAAGCGGATGGCCTTATAAAATATCGCGCCAAGGCGATCGTGTTGGCGATGGGTTGCCGCGAGCGAGCGCGCGGAGCAATACGCATACCCGGCGGGCGACCGGCGGGCGTGATCACGGCGGGCGCCGCGCAAAGATTTACAAATATGGAAGGCCTTATGCCCGGCAAAGAAGTCGTGATACTTGGATCAGGCGACATAGGGCTCATTATGGCGCGGCGGCTAACCCTGGAAGGCTCAAAGGTAAAGGCGGTATGCGAGATAATGCCCCAAAGCGGGGGCTTGCAGCGCAATATCTCACAGTGCCTAAACGATTTTGATATCCCGCTTATGTTATCTACTACCGTGTGCGAGATTCACGGCAGCGAACGCGTAACCGGGGTTACAATAGCCAGGGTAGACGACAATTTAAACCCCATAGAAGAAACCAGGCAATATATCCCGTGCGATACGCTGATGCTGTCTGTGGGCCTTATCCCCGAAAACGAGCTGTCGCAGGGCGCGGGCGTGTCGCTGGCGGCTAATGGCGGCGCGGCGACTGATAAATATATGCATACGAATGTGCCCGGCATATTCGCGGCGGGCAACGTGGCGCATGTACACGATCTCGTGGACTTCGTAACGGAAGAAGCGGAAGAAGCCGGGAAAAACGCGGCAAAATTTATATTAAACAAAAAATTGGATGGAAAGGGTTACGCCTTTAGAGAGAAGAAGACTCCGAGTTCCGCTCCGCTTGATCCAAACGAGAAACGGCTAATATGTATCGTGTGTCCCGTCGGATGCGAAATGAGCGTCTATTTTGACGAAGGCGGCAACATAGCCAGTATAAAAAATAACAGATGCAAACGCGGTTTAGCTTGGGCTAAAGAGGAATTTACAGCGCCCAAACGTGTGCTTACATCCACTGTGCGGCGCGGGAACAAATGGGTGCCTGTTAAAACTAAGGGAGCGATACCCAAAGCGCTGCTGTTCGACGCGATGAGCGCGCTGAAAAAAATCTCCCTGACCGGTAACGCGACGGTTGGTACGGTCGTTGCGCCCAATATCGCAGGCACAGGCGTGGATGTTGTGCTTACAGACGATGTGGAGCAATAAAGAATCGGAGCAATTCGCGGTTTTGGTTATTAATCTCTAAACGCGCTTTTCAAGATTTGGCAGGCGCGCAGTGGGTATGGTTTCGTAGGGGCGCACAGTGCGCGCCCGGCCTTGACTTTTGTAAAAACGCGCTAGAGTTATTAATTATTGGGGGAAAGTCAATTGGGCAAAGATATTTTAGTAACCGATAGTCCTTCGAATGTGGATGAGGCTGCCGCGCCTCGGGAATTTTTCACCAGAGACAAGAGCTTTTATAAAACCCTGTTTATGATGGCCCTAACAATAATTTTGCAAAACATCATCACATACAGCGTTAACGTGGCGGACAACATCATGCTGGGCACATACAAGCAATCCGCGCTGGCGGGCGCGGCGGCGGTTAATCAGATTCAATACATGCTGCAAATGCTCACGATATCTGGCTGGGGCGAGGGGTTGGTCGCCTTGGCCGCGAGATTTTGGGGCGCAAAGGATGTTAAGAACGTTCAAAAAACATCTGGCCTGGCGTTGATAATGGGTGTATCGCTGGGGCTTATTATTACCCTGCTGGCCTTTTTATTTCCAGATAAATTGGTCGCCTTTTTTGCGGAAGACGCGGAGATTCGCGCGCAGGCGCTTGATTATTTGAGCCTGATGCGATATTCGTATATAATGTTTATTATAACGAGCCTGCTGCTGGTGACAATGCGCAGTGTGCAGCGGGTAGGCATTGCTTTTAAGGTGTCATGCCTTGCGCTGGTTGTAAATGTCACTATCAACAGCATATTGATATATGGCAGGTTTGGCGCGCCAGAAATGGGTATACGCGGAGCGGCAATCGGTACTTTGGTGGCCCGTTGCCTGGAGTTTATCGTTGTGTTGATTTACACACGCAGCAAAAAGCTGCCGATTAGGCTCCGATTAAGCGAAATGTTCCCTCCAACTAGGGAATTGCTGGTAAACTTTTTGCGCATAGCGCTGCCGTGCATAGCCGCTTCGCTGATGTTTGGCATGGCGACGACGATTCATACGGTCATATTCGGTCACGTGTCGGCTGACGCCATGGCCGCGTCTACCGCCGCGTCAACACTGTTTCAGTATGTAAAAATGATACCCATGGGCGTTAGCTCCGCCGCCGCCGTCATTATCGCCAAGACCATCGGCAGCGGCGAATTGCGCAAGATAAAGCCGTATGTGCGCACTCTACAGGTGATATTCGCGAGTTTTGGAGTGTTGGCAAGCGTGATATTGCTGTTGCTGCGCAATTTCGTCATAGGTCTGTATACCATAACGCCGCAAGCGAAAGAATTTGCTTTGCAAATGCTCATAGTTCAATCTATAATGCTGGTGGGCACATCGTATCAAGCGCCGTGCCAAGTGGGTATCATACGCCCTGGGGGCGACAGCAAATATGTTATGGTAAGCGACATGTTGTATAGCTGGGGCTTTACCGTGCCTTTAAGCCTGTTGGCGGCGTTTGTGTTCCATTGGCCCGTTGTGGCGATTGTTATATGCCTTAACGTAGATCAGTTATTAAAGTGCGTCACTGTATCATACAAGCTCAATCGTTATACATGGATAAAGAAGTTAGCGGTGAACAGCAATTAGTAGACATAAATTTACGTCTCTAGGAGGCGAAATGAATCACCATAAATACCGCCCGTTCCCGGCGTTCGAGATGCAAACGCGCCAATGGCCCAATAGTAAGCTGCTCGGCGCGCCCGTATGGTGCAGCGTAGACTTGCGCGACGGCAACCAAGCCCTCGAAGCGCCCATGAACTTGAACCAAAAACTTGAATTTTTTAATCTGCTGGTCAAAACAGGATTTAAGGAAATAGAGATAGGTTTTCCCGCCGCTTCGGACACAGAGTATAACTTTGCTCGCGCCTTGATCGAGCGTGGCCTGATCCCCGATGACGTGACCATACAAGTGCTTACCCAGAGTCGCGAACACATTATTAAAAGAACATTCGAGGCCGTGACCGGGGCAAGACGTGCGGTAATTCACCTTTACAATTCTACCGGCGCGTTGCATCGCCGCGTAGTTTTTAACAAACCCAAAAGCGAGATAACAAAGCTGGCTGTTGACGGCGCCATGTTAATCGATCAGTTGGCCAGGGAGTACGGGCGCGAACGATTCGTTTTCGAATATTCGCCAGAGTATTTCACGGGAACCGAAATGGACTACGCCGTTGAGATTTGCGAGTCTGTGTTGGGAGTGTGGAAGCCCACGCCCAGCAATAAAGTGATTCTCAACCTGCCATCCACTGTTGAGATGTGCACGCCCAATGTCTACGCGGATCAAATAGAATACTTTTGCAATCGTATTGGCAATCGTAACAGCGTTATAATTAGTTTGCACACCCACAACGATCGAGGCACCGCCGTCGCGGCTACAGAGCTTGCCCTTATGGCCGGGGCAGAACGCGTGGAAGGCACGCTGTTTGGCAATGGTGAGCGCACGGGTAACGCGGATATTCTCAATCTTGCGCTTAATCTATATTCGCAGGGCATTGACCCTCAGCTGGATTTTAGCGACATAGATAAGCTTGTGGATTTGTATGAGCGTTCGACGGGTTTGTTTGTTCACCCCCGGCATCCTTACGCGGGCAATTTGGTATTTACCGCGTTTTCTGGCTCGCATCAAGACGCCATCAACAAAGGGCTTGCGCGTTTGCCAGAGCTAAATGGCATTTGGGAGGTTCCCTACCTGCCAATAGATCCGCGCGATGTGGGCAGGAGCTACGAGCCTATCATACGTATAAACAGTCAAAGCGGCAAGGGCGGGGTAGCGTTTATACTACAGCAAAACTTTGGGGTTCGTATGCCAAAACTCATGCAGGCCGATTTTGGGCGCAAGGTATGGACACATTCTGACAACATCGGTGTGGAACTTAAGGCGGACGATATCTTTGCGCTGTTTAAAAGGCATTACATTGTCGATGAGCCCATCGGCCTTATGCGGTATGATGAATCTACCGACGGTCAAACATCGGTAAACGCGCTTATTACCGCGCGCGGGCGGGAGCGTACAATAACGGGGGTTGGCGAGGGTATTATCGACGCGTTTTGCAAAGCACTGCAACAATCTTTGGGGATGCAATTTGACATACGGCACTACGAAGAGCACTCGCTGGAATATTCATCACGCTCCCGCGCAATAACCTATATGGAGATAAGCGACGCGAACGACAACAAATTTTTTGGCGCGGGCATAAGCGGCAGCGTCAGCAAATCGTCGTTGCGAGCGGTCGTCAGCGCGGTTAACAATATCTTAATAGCGGGCGAGCAGTTGGCGTGATATATTCGGAATATATCATTTATATTTGCTTTACGCCATAAACAGCGCTAACTCTTGAGGTTCGCTAATCTGTTCGTATTGAAATAGCCTTTCGTATCTACCGGCAGCTTTGTGGGCCGGTTTTTCATTTTGTTTGCTTAATTCAACAATCTGCTCGATAATGCTCATAGATGCGTTATCGATATAAGCGCTCTTCTCATGTTCCGCGCTAACGAGTCCTTTTATCATCGTGGTCAATTCATTGCGCGACAGCGACCCATCTCCATCAAGGTCGAATCTTTCCCTTAACTCACTGATGCTCAGCGCCTTGCCCATATAATCGCTTATCATACCAACAAGTCGCGACACGGTAAATTCGTCTTGGGCGATACCGATACCTTGCGCGTACCCTACATATTTGCTGTAGTGTGGCGCGGTATCGTTCATATACCTTGGATTTGGATTAACAAGATAATCGTGCGTTTGGGATGGCGTTTGCGCCGCAGCGTAAATAGATCGGTTGGGCGCGTTGCTGTAGCCATAGGAGGCAAAATAATTGCTCCCTGTTAATTGTGATATGTTCAATTTGCGTACACTCCCTTCGCTTTTATTTTTTTACGCTCTCGAAAAAATATCCTTGGATTTAAATGGGTTCGTTTCACAACGAAATGAATCAAATATTTTTACATAGCTGTTGACAACTTTAGTTTACCGTGATAGACTGTCCCAAAATTTACCAGATACTGGGAAAAACAAAGGAGCGAGCTATGGAACACCTAAAACTGTATGACGCGGAGTATCGCTTCGCCTGCGTCATATGGGACAACGAACCGGTACATTCGCGCAAGCTGACGGAATTGTGCGCAGAAAGGCTTGGCTGGAAACGCAGCACAACTTATACCGTGCTGCGCAAGCTGTGTAACCGTAACATTTTAGCCAACAACAACGCAATCGTTACGGCATTGGTTAAAAAGCAAGATGTCCTTCGCTACGAAAGCGACGCGTTTATCGAAAGAGCGTTTAACGGTTCTTTACCCAGCTTTATTACTACTTTTTTGCGTGATAAGACCATAAGCAAACAGGAAGCGCAAGAAATACAGGATTTGATAAATAAATACGCGGAAAGCAAACAGCAGCTAACAAAAGATTATAATTCGAAAGACTTTCATTAAAGTGATAAAGTGATGAAAGCGATAAACAATGCCATAAACATTATTAAAAAACAGAGGAAGGAGGACGATACCAAAAAACCGCAATAATAAACTTTTGGTATCGGTTGAAATTGATGAATGATATTTTTTGTGATATATTGCTTAAAAGCGTATCCGCTTCTATGGCGTGCGCCGTGGTATTATTCGCCAGAGCGCTACTGCGCAAAGCCCCCAAGATATACTCATACGCAATGTGGAGTGTGGTTTTATTTCACCTCATCTGCCCGTTTAGCATAGAGAGCGCGGCAGCGTTGCTGCCAAAGCCCGAATCGGTTATCGAACAGGATGTGCTTAACACCCTCACAGGGTCTGACGGCCCCGCTTATTATTACGCGGACGACAAAACGCCCTCTAAAACTGTCGCGGCGAGTGACGGAGACGACAGCGCGGCGGCACCACAAAGCGCTAATGCATATTACGCCGCTCAAATATTTAACATAGAAAATTTTACTCCCGCGTCTATTTCATGGCTGTGGGCGGCGTGCGTGGCATTTTTATGCGCCTTTGCCGTGGTTCGCTATATACGCATCAAAAGCATGTTGTTCGACGCGGTTAGGGTTTATGATAATATATACTCCTCTGACAAGGTGATAATGCCGTTTGTGCTTGGAATTATAAAGCCGCGTATTTATGTGCCGCTCAATATGAAAGCTAACGAGATGGACTATGTGATAGCCCACGAACGCACGCACATAAGCCGACGCGATTATTTAACCAGCCTTATCGCCTTTTTTGCGCTTGCGGTGCATTGCTTTAACCCGCTTATATGGATATGCTACCACCTCATGATACGCGATATGGAAATGTCTTGCGACGAGGCGGTGCTTAACAAGAATTTGGACGCATACGGTTATTCGCAAACACTGCTTAATTGCACCGAGCGCACAGGCGCATCCTCTGGCTGGTCCGCAGGGCGCGTTTCATGGACCGCGTACCCTATAATGTTTGGCAGCGTTAATATTAAAAATCGAGTAAAAAATGTGCTGCGCTACAAAAAACCCGCGTGGTGGATAGCCGCCTTGTGCGTTGGACTTACGTTTGCCGTTGCTGTCGGTTGCGCCGCAAACAAACCCATATCTGCGGAAGTGATCAGCATTATTGACGATATGCCGTCAGATGAGGCAATAGCCGCGATCACGCCCACCCCCATGCCCACGCAAATACCTAAGCCGACCTCAACACCACTTCCCAATATGACCCCAAGCCCCACCCCTAAACCGGATACAAAAACAAATTTTCTGGTAGTAGGGGAAGACAAGAGCGGAGCGCGCACAGACGTTATTCTTGCCGTGTGCTTCGACAGCGCTACCGCGCAATTTGACGTAGTTTCCATTCCGCGCGACACTTACGTTGTGATGCCTAAAGAGACCATAGCAGAAATGGAAGAACTTGATCTCACGCCCCCTCACAGCGGCAAAATGAAGATAAACGAAATAAACGCGTATGGCGGCAAAGAGCATGGCATGAAGTACTTGCGCCAGTACATGGAGGAATTTTTGGGTATCAACCTAGATTATGAGATAGAGCTTAATCTAAAAGCGTTCGACAGCGTTGTGGACGAATTGGGCGGGGTTTACTTTGATGTACCCAAGCGCGGGTTATATTACAACGATCCATATCAAAACCTATACATAAACATACCGGGTGGCTACCAATTGCTTAATGGCAAGCAGGCGGAAGGGTTGGTGAGGTATCGCGCCTCATACAACAATGGCGACCTGGACAGAATTAATGTGCAGCAAGAATTTATGAAAGCGCTGATAGAACAGGTTCTGGACAAGGAGAATATTTTCGCGAACGCGGTAGATGTGCTAAAGGGTATTATGGGCAAGGTGCGCACAGACTTTGGCATCACGGATATACCCAAGTATGTGGGCTACATTGGCGACATTAAAGCGGAAAACGTCAGATTTCACACCCTGCCCGGCGAAGCGGAATATTTTAGCGGCGGCTGGTACTTTGTACATGATGAGACGGAGATGGAGGAGTTTATAAAAGAGATCTTTGCGGAGTAGGGGATATTATAAGAGATATTATTGGCGTTAACGATAGACATTAATTATTGTGGCATTTCCGTAGGGGCGCGCAGTACGCGCTGCGCGCCCGATAACCGTTAATTTCTACGCGGCTTTATTTATCGTAGCTGTCGTTGTAGATTATTATCTCGTCGGGGTACACCCAGCCCAATTCGTCATGCGCGTAATCTTCCGCGTATTGCGTGGAGTTTTGATAGTCCATCGCCTTTTGAAGTTCAGAGTGTGTATCTTTGGCATTGTTTAACTGATCCTGCAACACAGCCAGCTTAGTCTCATGTATACGCTGTTGGGCGCGCTGCGCCGCAAACGATCCTATAGCGGCGGCGGCAATAATGGCCCATAGCAAAGCGTATGAGGCAAATCCGCTTTTCTTTCGTTTTTTCTTCATGCTAAATCCTCTTCACGCTAAATCCTTTTCACGCCAGATCATCTTCCTAAATCATCTTTCTTATGATGTGTAGATCCCTTCGCGTGCGACCGGCGAGATATTTCGCGCGCCTACTCACCAAACGCGCCGTTTTGCTCATGTGGCGGCTGGATTTTTTCATTACGCCCATCAAATATTTTGCCGGGTAAGATAAAGCCTTAATCAGCAATTTAATAGGTATAAGAATAATGCCGACTACGGTCAATATAACACGCTTTAAAAAATCAATGACCACGCCGGACACAGCCATCAACAAACGGCTTAAGGTAAAAAAATACAACCCCATACCGCCAAACACACCAACAACTGCGTAAAGCCGAATCTCACCGTTGTTGCTATGAAGGATAAAATAGAATATAAACACGGTCGCCAGCAACCAATACACGACATCTTCCGCCTGTGTAAGCGCGTCCACATGGCGGAAAGTTCTTCTCAATATTCTAAAGAAGTCATATATTAACCCTGCGGCCGCGCCAACCATTAGTACTTGCGCAAAAAATACAAGTTGGTCGGTCATCGATAGTATCATGAATTATTTGAAAAGCTTGGAAAGTAAATTCTGTTTGTTCTTTCCAAAGTGGCCGCTATCTTCATATGTAACGCTTGAGATTTCGCCGTCCACCACCAATTCGCCGCTGTCTAAATTGAGCTTGTTGACATGCAGGTTAATTCCTCGCAATATCAATACACCCATTTCGGTTTCGGCTATGATGGTTTCTTCGTCAAATGATATGACATCGAGAACACCCGTTATGGATACAGAATTTCGGCGATCTATCAAAACGGAGTGTCTTGAGGAACTCTTTTTTTCGTCGGGCATAAAATCATCCTTTCGGCGCTATATATTTTATTATATAGCGCCAAAAGGACAGATATGACAATCATAAATAGCCTTAAGAGTCTATAACCCGATACATTAAACCGGCTTCTTCTTTGCGCGCGGTTTCTTTAACAGAAAGCACCTCAAATATTGTAACGCTGTTGCCGAATGATATTTTTACTATATCGCCTTCCTTTATTTCGGCAGACGCCTTGGCGGGTCTGCCGTTAAGGGTAACGCGACCGGCGTCGCAAGCTTCATTGGCGACAGTGCGACGCTTTATAACGCGTGACACTTTAAGGTACTTGTCAAGTCGCATGATACCTTACTTTCCATTAACCGAATCGCGCAATTGCTTGCCAACTTTAAAGCGTGGCGCTTTGCTGGCTGGTATGGGCATGGCCTCGCCTGTTTGAGGGTTGCGGCCTTCTCTGGCGGCTCTGTCGGCCACGTCAAAAGTGCCAAAACCGACTAGCTGCACCTTATCTCCGTTGACAAGAGCCTCAGTTACAGCCTCCTCAAAAGCCTTAAGAGCCTTTTCAGAATCTTTTTTACTAAGTTCAGATTTTGTAGCTATCGCGGCAATGAGTTCCGACTTATTCATTTTCTTCCTCCCTGTGCAAAATACTCTTGATGTTGCGATAAGCCTTGAAATATAGGGCTTTATCGGTCTCAAGACTATTTATAACCGTTTCCATGGTATTTGTCAAGGGTTTGGGAGAGAAATATTTGCCGCAAACCGTTGCCATTAACCAGCCCCTATAGCCAACAACGGGATTGTGGGCGACATATTAGGTAACGATCTCTAAAAAGCTGGGGATAAGCTCGCCGCTGTAGTAGAACAATCCGCGGCCTATTTCAGCGGCGTCCCACACGCGCTGTGGGTTGTCAGGATACGCAGTGTATCCCCCCGCGTAAACCTCTATGCGGTTGCCTGACGGTTCCCAGAAATATATGGAGTGACCTCGCGTGATGGCGTGACGCGTAGGCCCAATGTCTAGTTTAAGCCTGTTGATGGCGATCAAGTCCGCCGCGTTGCCTACGTCTGTCCAATCGTGCAGAAAAAAGCCCACGTGATGCAATTTGCCCTCTTGCGGATATTCTACAAACGCGAGGTCATGCGGCTTGTTGCTGCCCGTTATCCATGCCGCCAAGCGACTTCCGTCGGCGTTGTTACACACTTCGGGCACATACATACCCAGCACCCAGCGGCAGAACTTTTCCGCCTCTACAATGTTGGGCCCATACAAAAGCAAGTGATCAAAACGTTGCGCGCGCATACCTCGTGGCGGCGCGATCCATATGTCAGGGTTTCTTATCATGGGCCCTTTATCCGACAACTCGACGCTTGAGTATAATTGAAAGGTGTGCCCCGTGCATATCTTAAAGCTATAGCGCTTACCAAAACCGGGTTGTTCTGTGTCGGCGGGTATCTCAGTTACAGGGTAGCCGAATGAAACCGTATCTTTTGCCATGCGCTCCAACGAGTCCTCGGTATCCACTTTAAAGGCCACATAATCTAGCCCCGCTTCGTTCGCCTGGCGAAGTGTCACGCTGTGATGATCAAATTCGTCGTATCCTTTTAGCATAACGCGCCCATCGTTAGTGTAGCCAACGATGTTTAATCCGCTACGAAAAATATATACATATTCAGATAATATATAGATATTTCTACTACGGCATGGCTTATACCTTTCGGCTTTCGCGCATATGCCTTCCTCATTCACCGAGTCCGGTTTTGCCGGGGCTACTCCCGTTTGGTGTGACTC
>JAISGK010000018.1 GCA_031263155.1 Clostridiales bacterium | reverse complement strand
CGCAGGTTGGTTATATTGCCAATGGCGGGTGGTATGTGTCCTGTCAAACTTTGTCCGGTTAACCCGATAGCGGTGATATCCGCCAAATCCGTTTTACCTGTTAGGCTGTTAATAGATTTTCCTTGTTTATTAAGGATATCTTCAACAGCGTTTATGAACCAATGCTGCCCGTCGCAGTCGCGCAAAAAAGATTCCGCAAAAGGAGTCTGCGGATTAGGGGTAAGGTTAGCCGCTTGAGTCAAGGAGGGATTTGAAAAGGAGATGCTGGTGAAGGTAAGTGTGAACAGAAGAATGTGGGAAAACAACGTGGAAGCTAAAAACTTTGTCATGTATTTTTCTCCAATGTCTTTTATTTTTATCAATACTATAACATGAGTGGAGATTATACAATAGATTTACAATAATTATTTTGTAATTTTTTTGTAGCCAAATATTAACGCGCAAGTCGCCGATGTAATAATTTTGTCCTTCCCGCTGCTTAGAAGTGAAAGCGGATAAAGAGGTTTGGAGGTTTACGCTCATAACGAATGTACGGAGTAGCGGTTTGCCTCCAGCGGCATAGCAATTCCTCCTGTCCGATTGCTATGCCATATTATAACAAAACTGTAAACTTATCTCCCCGGCCGATCTGTTAACTATCTGGGCGGTCTGTACACAGTGCCCGCCCGTAAGGTAAGCCGGGTTATGGCCGAGAAGACGCGCAGTCTGACTGCTCGCCCCTACGAAAGCAAAACCTTTTTGTGAAAACGCACGTTTTGGTTGATTTACCTTACTCGTTCATTGCCAGCGTGCGGGCGACCGCCTCCGCGCGTTCTTGCGCCTGCTCCATGTCCCACGCCACACATTCATCATAGCCAAAGCCCTTTGCCTGCTCTATCATATCCGCCACGATTTTGCCAAAATCCTCGTCGCTACTTGCGTAAATAGCGCGCCAGCTGCCGTCTTTTATCGCGGTCGATACCTGTATATACTTGGATTCCAAGTCGGCGCTACGAGTATCTTTCACAAAATCAGAGCCGATTGCAACGACCTTAAGGTTAAGGTTTTCCAAATATTCATCCTCGCTAAGCACGCTAAACGCCTCTTGCCACTTTACCTTTGCGGCGGAAGGCTCGCGCTTAAGCTCGCTTTCCCAAAAATCGCGGTTATATTTTTCGCCGCTAACGGGATTTATTTCGTCTGTGGTAAATGTGGAGTTGTTCATCTTGGCCTGACCATCCTGCCACAATCCGCCGCCGGCCTCTTCTGGCATCGCGGTGTTGGGATCACCTATTGTCGCTATTCCAAGCTCGGTAAGGTATGCTTTGCCATTTGCGTCATAATCCCACGTAATACCTTGCGGGCCGTGGGTGCTTTGCATAACGCCATCGGGGGTGCACAGCCAGTTGATCAGTTCCATGATGCGCTCTGGCTGTTCCGCCCTGGAGCCTATGGACCAAATGCGGTTGCCGCCATAAATGTTAGTGCCGTACACAACGTTCTTTTGATCCTTTGCCGCTACCGCGAACATACCCTTGCCCGCCGCCAGGCTATCCGGGGTGTTGTAATTGGAGGGTCCCAGCCAGGAGAAAATGCTGTAGTACACGCGACCGTCGGCGTACTTGGTGCAAACATCCTGGAAGGTCTGTGTGGCGCTGTCTGGATCCAATATGCCCATCTGGAACGCCTTGTTGAAAAATTTGAGCCCCGCCATATAGTAACTGTCTTCATCCAGCACGGGCTTTGCGGTGTTTTCAACAACGTCGTACAATGTAAAGCCAAATTCATCATAACCGTAAAACGCGCCCATGCATTTTACGCTCATAACCGTGTCGCCGTCCCAGTCAGGGAAAAGTGATATAGCATAGGCCGGAAGGCCGCTGTCGCTTGTTGGGCGCGCGTCGACCATTTGCTTAAGCACGTCCAGATACCCCATAAGGTCCGCAATCTCGGGTGAGCCTATCTCCTGATATATGTCGAACCGGATGTCGGGGTGATAAAAAGCGGATTCGCTATATTGAGACGATGTCGCCACGTTATGGCCAAAGCCATAGCACTTTGTACCGCCGCCGAACGTGTCCGCGTTAAATTGCAGCGCGACGGATAGATCCTCTTTAATATCCTTACCGTAGCTTTCCAGCAGATCCCCCTCGTACCAATCGAGAAGCATACCCGCCTCTATCGCGTCGGTAAACTCTTGCCCGTTGTTGCCAAAAAGTATCAAGTCTCCCAATTTTCCGCTGGACATGCGCGTAGCGAACACCCCATCACCAGTGGGGATGATGTTGAGAACAAGGTTAAACTTGTCTTTTACCATTTTGGCAAACCAACCCACTTGTTCTCCGGCGTAGTTCGCCAGTTGCGAGTACACGTCTATACGGTACTCTTCACGCGCTGTATCACCGGCGGGCTCTGGATCCGCGCTTTGCAACGCAGTCGCCTGGCTCGACTGTTCCGATTGATCAGATTGAGCTGTGGAGACCGATTGCGATGCCGTGCCCCCACATCCCGCCAACATGGCCATCGCGATTAGCGCGGCTGTTATTGCCGCCCAAAAATTTTTCACCTGATTCATTCTCCTTTTATTTATGATATAATGAGTCTAACAAGGCTATAAACCACTTGGCTTTTAGCGTGGACTCCAGCCGGGCTTTCATCCTTTAACGGCCCCAATCATAATCCCCTTTACAAAATATTTTTGCAAAAAAGGATATACCAGCAGAATAGGTATAACAACCACCATGGATATGGTCATTTGTATAGTCCTTGCGCTCAATTGTTGCGCGGCGCTCACCATACCCGTATTCGTGCCGCTGCGCATTATGCTGGCCAGGTAGTTTGCCTCGTTTAGATAACGATAGAGTACATACTGCAATGTAAAAAACTTTTCGTCAGTCATTAAGAACAGGGTGTCTGTAAAAGAGTTCCACGCGCCGACAGCGCAAAATATAGCTATTGTCGCCAATATCGGCGTTATCAGCGGCCAGATAATATTTACGAAAATACGAATAATGCCCGCGCCGTCCATAGCGGCGGATTCTTCCAGCGAGGGCGGTATGGACTCAATGTACGTCTTTACTAAAATGATGTTAAAAGGCGCGACTATTCCAGGTATAATGTAAGCCAAAAAATTGTTGGTAAGATGCAGCGCGACCATGTTCATGTACCACGGCACAAGACCTGCGGAGAAGTACATGGTAATGATGATGTAGCGATACCAGAACTTTCGCCCCCACATCTCTTGCTTTGTAACCAGATAACCCACAAACGCGCTGGCAAACACGGTAAGCGCCGTGCCAATCACCGTGCGCCCTATAGAAATAAGCGCCGCTTGCCCAAGACCTCGCAATTTAAACACTTGTATATAGTTGTTGATGTGTAACCCGCTGGGCCATAGCGTGATTAACCCGCGCTTGGCAAGCTCGTTATCGCTTATGGTATTAATAAACAGGTAGTAAAACGGCAAAATGCAAATCAAGGTGAAGATGCTAAAGAATAAGTAATTTAGGATATTAAAGATGATATCGCCGGCAGTGAGCTTTATTTTATTTTTCATTTTATTTTTTATCAACCCTCCTGCTATATGATGCTTTCGCCGCGCAGGAGTTTTGACAAACTATTGGCGGCAAACAGCAGGGTAATACTAACAATCGATTTTAACATGCTTACAGCCGTAGCAAAAGGTATGCCTGTCGTCGTTCCCGACCCAAAGCCCAGGGTGTATACGTAAAGGTCAAGCACCTCTATAGTGTCTTTATTCATGGCGTTGCGAAATACAAGGTACTGATCCATACCGTTATTGATAAGGTTGGCTATGGAAAGCATAAGAAGCACAAAATATGTAGGCAGCAACCCCGGTATGGTAATATTCCACATTTGCCTAAACCGGCCCGCTCCGTCCACGCGAGCGGCCTCATACAGCTCTTGATCAATGCCGGCTATGGCCGCAAGGTACATGATGGCGCCCCAGCCAAGGCCCTTCCACATACCCCAGGCAGTCATTTTGAGCCAAATGTGATCAGATTCCAGCAAGAAATTAATACCGCGCGTAATGAAGCCCATATCCATCAGCAAACGATTAACCAAACCCGCGTCTACAGAAAAGAGTACGAACGCGAACGAGTACACCAATACCCAGCTTATGAAGTTTGGTATCGTTGTAAGCGTTTGCACCACCTTACGAAAACGCATGTTCTTTATTTCAGACAGCAAAACCGCAAAGGCTATGGGGCACCACGAGGTTAAAATGCCGAGACCGCTCATCGCGAGTGTGTTTTTCACAACGCGTACAATCTCCGCCTGGCGCGCGGGCGTATTAACAATGGTCATAAACCAGTCAAAGCCTACGAAGTCTGACCACTTAAGCGGGATACCCGGTCGATAGTTAAAGAAAGCAAATCGCCAGCCAGCCAAAGGCAGATACGCGAACAGAGTTATCAAGATCACAAATGGCAGTAGCATGAGTAACAAGCGGTATTTAACAGGGATTGTAAACCGCTTGCCCTTTGGAGTAACCCGACCGCTCACAGCATCATCTCCTTCCCTATTGTAAGTATTATACATTAAAAGGGTGAAAAGCGGTTGATGTATTGTGACTATTATTTGCACAATCGTAACTTGATAATTTTAAAGGGGTGATAGTGTGTTGTACGCACAAATGAAAGAGCCGCAAACGCATGGCACGCCCATGTTTCCCATAGCCTGGTACGAGTGGCATGGGGGAATCGCGGATGTGCCCATGCTAAATTGCCACTGGCACGATCAATGTGAATTTTTTATGATATATAACGGCATGGCATATTTCACGGTGGACGGGGTGAGCAACCAGATAAATACGGGCGACCTTGTGTTTATACCAAGCGGGCGCATGCACATGGCCGAACCGGTAAACGACGAGCCCTTTTATTATCGCGCCGTGGTGTTCGACGCCGCAACACTATGCGAATCTGTAGAGATAGCCCGCGTTAAGTACATAACCCCCATGTTAGAAGGCAAATACCATATAAAAACTATTTTTTCAAAGGATTTAGACAACGGCTGCACAGACGCGTTCGACAATCTGTTTATCACGCTTTTTGACACGCCGCCTGCGTATGAGCTTATCTCTGTGGGGTATTTGCTAAAACTGTTGGGCTATGTGTTCGCCGCCTCGGGCGAGAGCCCCGAACCCATTCCATATGTATCAAACATACAAATAATAAAGAAGGTTATAACATATATAGAAGAGAATTTTTCAGAGACGATCACGGTAGATAAATTGTGCGGCCTTGCGGGTATGAGCAGGGGTCATTTCACCAAGATGTTTCGCAGGTTCACGTCCAAAAGCCCGATAGATTATGTAATATCTATTCGCCTGCGCCACGCCGCCATGATATTGTGCGAGCGCGACGATAAGCTGATAAACATAGCCATCGACACAGGGTTTAATAATTTGAGTTACTTTATACGTTCCTTTAGTGAGGCTTTTGGCTGCTCCCCCACAGAATATAGAAAAATGTATTACCGCAGATCGGTGTGACCCAGGGCCCATGCTCCTACCACGCCATATAATCATGACCAACTGGCCATGACCCCCGGCGTAGCCGGGGGCTTTCGTGATTAAAATATGCGTAGGGGCGGCATCAATCACAAAAACGCGCGGCACATGCCTTTGTTTGGCTTGTGCCGCGCGAGTATTTATTAGAGCTTATACAACAATGATTCACTATTCTTCTATATGCTTTTGATTGCTGTTTATAGCTCTTCATAAATAATACGCACCTGTATGTCTTGATTATAGTTTCCAAATCCCTTGCCATATAAAGTTATACCACCTATGTTCTTTGCCGTTTCTGGCGCTGCGAATCTAAATATCATAGTTGTTTCGCTGTCTATATTCAGCGTCGTGATATTCATGTCAGATATTTTGCGTCCATCAATGTAGACGCCTTCCTTATTAACGGTAAGCAGTTTTAGCAAACCATACTGATTCCAATTGGGAAACCACCAATCCGGCGTATATAAACCCCGCTCCGCGCCAAAGTCACCTGGACTCGTCCAGTATCCTAAAAGCGAACCATTTAAAGAGAAATGAATGTCGCTGGGCCAATTTTCACAGACGCCCGGCGCTTCGCTCGCAATCTCGAAGGAGATTTGGAATTCTTTTACTTTCGAGCCGGACTCTAAGTAATTTGGCAGGCGATATTCGAGATATCCGTCGCTGCGCACCGAGCAGCAACCTGCGGTAACTACTCACCGAAATTTCACTCTGCTTGACGAGGCGTTCAATATCGCAGACATAATTGCTTACAATGTCTCGGTCAAATTTCTCCCTTCCTTGTGTTTCGTGTGCCCGCACGATCGGCATCAGTGACACCTCGAACAATTCCCAAGACGCGCGGCGCGAAACACCAAACGCAATCATCGTTTCTGTTATACTGTGTGCCAATTCTTGAATCTTCATTACCTTTTTCCCCTTCCATAATTAAAAACATCAAATGCGGCTCGCATCTGTGTTCTCCAATTAGGTGCTACTTAAAAACTAAAAGTGGCGGAGAACTGGCATAAAAACCCAAAACGTGATATAATACCTGCAAGGAAAAATAGTAAAAAGCCCAGAAGACCTTGCAGGAGGAACCCTCTAATGTATAAAACGAATAGCGCTCAGATCAGCATAGCAGAATTCATGTCCCCATTTGGGAAGCTGGATCCAAACAACCGTTGGGTAAAAATAGCGGCTCTGATCCCATGGGAGAGAT
>JAISGK010000104.1 GCA_031263155.1 Clostridiales bacterium | reverse complement strand
CATAACCTTTCAACCGGGTTTGTTTTCTCTGCGGCAATTCCTTCACGTTTCACCTCTTGCCATGACGTTACGGTATGGCGTCAATTTGCAATACGGGGCGTCGAGGACGCAGACTGCGCAAAAACTCCAATTTTTGCCCTAAACGATGCCTGAAAACCGCATAAACTCGTTGGAATTCAGGCGGATTTTAGAGTTTTTGCGCAGTCTGAAGTGCGCGCCCGCACCCGACAACCGTCCGATAACCAGGCAAAAAGAGCCGCCCCTTTCGGGACGGCCCTTTAATTTGCTTGTTACTATTTTTTATGCTAATTTAGCTTACTATTGCGGTATTGGTGGTGGCAAGAGCTTTATTTTGGTTAGCGCCTTTATTGTAAATAACTGTTTGTGTTTCCGCTTCCCAATCCACCGTTATGCCGAACACTTCGCCAAGAGCACGTATTGGCAGGAAGGTTCTGCCTGGAGGATCTTTAAGAACCGCAGACACAGGCGTTACTTTATCAGCGCCGACAGCGGGAATCTTAACGCCATCAACCGTAATTGTCGCTTCGCCAACCGTAAACTGCACAACCTTGCTAGGAGTAATAATAGTTACAGTCTTATTACCCTGATCCCAGATGATTTGGTCGTCGCGAATACCAAGCGCGTTAGACACAAAGCGTACCGGAACCATTGTGTTGCCATTTTCAAGATACGCTTCCGCGCCGGTTTCTAGGCTAAATGTGGTACCGTTTACAGTGTAGAAGCTCTGGCCTATGCCAATGCGAACTTCCTGAGTAAGAACGCTTGCGGCGTCATTAGCGGAGGTTACAACATTAACATATGGTACAGATACACCAACAGTAGCAAAGTCAGCTTTCCACTGGCGGCCCGCATCGTCATACAAACCATAGTTTTCGGCAATGGCCGTATCCCACACAAGCACGTTGTAAGCGTTTTTGTTGGTAACAGGAATTGTACGGTCAAGTCTTACACCAACAGTAGATATGGTGATGGTAGAAGCCTGCGTGGACTCTTTGGATATGTCAAACGAAAGAGTACCTGTTTCGTCTTTGGCTCCCAACCAAGAACCGGATTGGGTGGTGAAACCGCCAAGACCCGCAGCGCGAACGTTCTTGATTTCAAGGTTGCCGCTTGTTACTTTAACCTGTATGTCTCCATCAAAGATAAGGTCGCTGGCGTAGTCGGTAACAGATACGCTAACTGTTTTATCTTTAAGAAGGGCATGCGCAAAGTTTTCTGTAATTGTAATATCGCTTGTGGTCTGGAACTGGTAGCCAATCTTAAGGTCAGAAACCTTTGTGCTAACAGTAACAGGATCTTTAACATGCGCTATTACTGCCTTTGCGGGTGCAGCAGAGCTGGCAAGGCTTGTGCTAAGAACAGGATCAATAGCAATTTCCAGCTCGCCGCCATATTGCGCGCCAAAGCCAAGTTCTAAGCTAACCCACAAGTCCATGGTTATGCTTGCTTTTTTGTTAGATGCAATCCTCAGGTTCGAAATGGTGATTTTGTTATCGTCAACAGTGATATTGGCATGGCGCACACCATCGTTAAGGTAAACGCCTTCGCCAGTAGCTGTATAACCATGAGGATTGTTAAGGCTATAAGGTGTATCCCCATTGGGCACTTCATAGTCTTCGGGCTTGGCCCCAAGATACTCTTCAATGTTGGATGTTTTTGTCACTTTAACTTTACGGAACTTAGCTCCAAGCACTGTGCCTTTATTATCAGTGGCGGGCAGCGCAAGCACTGTGCTTCTGGCGCCCCACCAAGAAACTGACGCGGCTTCACTTATAGTGATAGAAGCTGTTTTATGTGTAGCGTCATTAGCGTCTGTACCATCCCAGCTGGGGCCTATGTAACGACCGGAAGCGAGGGTGGGAATAGCGCCGTTAGTCTTAAGCACAACCTCCCAGTCAACGCGCTTGCCAACAAGGAATTTCTCATCGGTAATGCCGCCATTGGCGCTGTCGATAGAAACATAAATTTCGCTGCCATCGCGGGGGAATGTGTCATCATCAAGGGAATAGAATTCCAAACCTTCGATGTAAGCTGTTCCACGCAATTGATCGGACGCGTTAACGCCACCAAACCAAACCCATATAGTGCCTGTGTCTATGCCAGCAACAATATTCTTGATCTGCGCGGCGAGTTTATCGGTGTTGGTAGATGACAAGTCAAGGCCATAGGTTATGCCGTATCCATTATCTACTCTAGCAAGTGCCGCCTTAATAGCGTCAGCATATGTCAGCATATCTTGATCATTAATAAATCCATTACCATCCCTATCTCCGTAGATAGGGAGTGAAATATCTTCAAAGAAGCTAGCTTTATCATCATCAGTAGCAAATGGCAATTTTATGCGATTTGAAGAATCTGTAAGGTAGTAATCCACATAATATTCTAACGCTTCTTTGAACAAGTCATACACGTCGGACACATAATGCCCGTCGCGGGTTCCATCTGAGAAGGTAAGCCCGCCAGAGAGGTACAAACCAAGATCGTCATCAGGGTCATCGTCTTGGGCTTCCCAATCGTTTACCCAGGCAAGGCCTTCGGGAAGGGTGAGCGATGCTATCTCATAGCTACGGATAGAACCGGTTGTAAGCTCTGTGATCTTGATGTCATCTAGATCCCAATAATCGCGATCTTCAACGGCATCGCCATCATGTGTCGTCCTGGTTTTGCCGGAAGACGTAGAAGCAAATTTAATTGGGGTAGATGAAACGGTCGAAACATTACCGCCATCAACTCTAACTGACGCTTCGTCGCCTGTGATCAACACAACCAGTGGAACACGGATTATGTAAGTATCCGCTCTATCAACAGCAGTAGCACTAGGAACGGCCTCAAGAAGTGTAATCGTAGCCGATTTACTGTCTTTCCCAATTTCCATCTTGTAAGACAAGCTTATTGCGCTTGTAATTGCACCCGATGTGCTTATGTACTCGTCGTCTGGGTCGTTCTTTCTCTCGTAAGAGAAGTAGCGATCCACACCATTACGGTCTTTGTTGGTGGTGAGAACAACGCTTCCCTTTTTAGGATCATATGAATTGGCAGTTTTAACTAGGCCTGTGTCAGGATTCTTATACGGCTCTTGGGCGAAATAGAATTCCGCGCCCTCAAGAGTCAAGCCAACAGAAGCCCCTGTGGCGACATTTCTCCTAAGTGCCAGCACCAAATCCGTACCGTCAATGAACCATTTTACATCCTCATCATCATACTCCCAACCAAGGTCGTCTTTGTCCGCACTTGCCTGGTATGCTTTGATCTGATCGCCATTTTTATCAACGTAATAGTCCTCATTTTGTAGCACACCATGCTCCAACAACAACGAACCGCTGGGCACGTTAAGCACGTTATCAACATAGTTATCTGACGCAGCAAAAACATTAACCGACAGCAGCGAAATGCTCATCACTACAGCCAGTAAAAGGGCTAGCCTTTTTCTCATAAAACTTTTAACCTCCTATAAAAATAAATTGGGCCGATGGAATTAAAGATCCAAAACCCGTAGCAGGTTTTGCGCTAACCGGTGGGGTTATGTATATTTATCCATCAGAAAAGGTGATATAATTGACATAGTACCCGGCAACGCCCAACCAAAGGGCAAGGGGGATATGGTTCTTGCTGGGCAAATTGCCATATATCGCCATTTCGTAAGCCAATAACAAAATACCATATTGGAAAAATAATTGCAAGTATTTTTCATATGTGTTATAAATCTGTAATATGTTTGGTTTGTCGATATTTCTCAAGGCGCAAAAACCCGCGAAACAACGCCCCTGTTTCCCCTTAATTAACTTTTAATTTTTTTGCTATTGCGTATAGCAGGCAATTAATGTAAGCGTTGTAGCCCGCCATGCGAAACGCCACATAGCCCTCCAGGTGCATGGCTCTGTTGCTCTCCACATATTCTCGCAGGGCGGCGATATTTTTGTTTGTAACGGTTTGCGGCGTCGCGTTTTTTACCATATTGGTCAATTTGGCAAAACCGCGAAGCGCGTGGTTCCTTTTTAGCGCGATGCCCTCTAGCATCGGGTAAAACCCCTCCGCGTCAAATTTCTCATAGTATATTCTTATATACCCCTCGGCGGGGCGCTTTGCCCTGCGAACATAGGTGGCGGTACATTCGTCCAATTCTTTATAATACGCGTCTGTTAAGACTATAAGCGTCCTCATACACACCGTCCCGGCCAATAAAAAGTTGTTACTTTATACTTTATCATATTCGCATGGATTGTTTTAATTGCCCCCGGTAAAAAGGGATATTGGCATGGGAGAGCGCGGCGATCTCATCTGGGCGTACGGTCATTCTGTGCCTTTTGGTTTGAATCTATCAAGTTCGACGAGAAAATCGCTTTGTTTCTTTCCGCGCGCGAGGATATCATTAATATTGTCGCTCGTGAGCGCGTTTGGGTACTGTTCGTCAAATTTAAGCAAAAAATCCCTGGACTCAATCTCGCTCTCTCGAATCTGCCTGTACAGCGATTCGTAATCGTTCGTTCGCATAACGGCGTTAAGCAACGCAAGCGAGTTTTCGGGTATGACCGACTTGCCTCCGTACAACGCAGACACCGCATCATCTATCATCTCGCGGGTTATGGGATTGCCGCTCTTTTGATGTTCCCACAAAATACCTACTATATCTGACATATCGTATTTATATTGCCGCCCGCTCATCAGCTTCATCGCAAGCAGATACTCGGCGGCTACCACACGTACTGTCAGGATGTTTGAGAAAGTCTTGTAGTATCGAGACACTTCAAGCAGTTTACGCGAGTATGAACCCGTGCGCATAAAGTCGGCGTTGAGCCACCCGTTCGGCAAATCGTATTTGTCGGCTACACGGTTGATTGCCTGTTTCATGGCGGAGGACGCGACTATTATAGCGTCAATATCGTAGGTCATCTCGCGAAAGCCATAGTTTGCAAGCACAGCCGCGCCGCCTATAAGAATAATCTCGGCGGGGGCGACCGTGCCGTTCAGTCTGCGGAATTCTTTGGCGAGTTCTTTGATATAAATCAATAGATTGTCTTTGGTAATCGGCTGTTTGTCAGGCGACATTGCGTACCTCCGCTTCCACTATGTTGTGCCGCAAAAATTCCGGGATGGCCTCTTCCAGGCTCCGCTCTTTGGGCTTGTTGCTGTTAAGCGCGGCGCACATTATAAGAACGCCCGCAGGGTAAAGGGTGTCGCTGAGTTTTGCGTGGCGCAGTTCGGCGTAGCGTTCGTCAAGAGGGAGGTCGTTCTCGCGGCACAGGTAGTCAACCATGCCCAGCAGATACAGCCCCTCGCGGTACCAGCGTTTTTCAAGATAGGCAAAGATTTTGTCCGACTTGGTAATATCTATCAAAAACTCAATGTCTCCCATGTCTTTGACAATGTGACAAACATTGCTCTTGAAAGTTTCAAACGCCGGGCGATGCTCCATAGCGTCGCCAAGAAGAGTTTCGATGCTCACGCCCAGTACACGAGCCAACCGGTAGAGCGTTTCGCCGGTGCAGTTCTTTATTTTAGCCTTTCCAAGACAGATATCTTTTAGAGTAGAGTGCGGCACGCCGCTCTCTTTCGCGAGCCTATACCGCGTTATGCCGCGTTCGGCAAGCAGTTCGTTTATTTGCATTTAGAATCACCTCTTCTGCAATATAGCGGATTACCGTTATAATGTCAATGGCTTTTTTCGTTTGCGAATTATCGAAAATCGCGAGAGAAACGTGATTTACCATTTGCGCCACGCAATCGCAATTGACATGTGGTTAGTAAAATTGTATGCTAATGTGGACAACATACATATGGAGCAAAATTATGATTTTTAGGAGTTTTATGGATTTGTTGATAAATTTAACGCGCAAGTCTCCCGACGGAGCTAACGCCTGTTGCGAAACGCCTTTTAAGGGCCGGGGCGTATGAGCATAATAGGCATAGACATAGGAGGGAGCACAACAAAGATCATCGGCCTGCGCGATACTAAAACGCTCGCGCCGTGCTTGGTAAAAGCCAACGATCCCGTGGCCTCGCTTTTTGGCGCCTTTGGCAAATTTATAGACGCCAACAATATCGCGCTGTCAGAGATTGATCGCGTCATGATCACAGGGGTGGGCGCATCGTTTCTCACAAAGCCCATATATGGAATAAAAACAGTAAAGGTGGAAGAGTTTTTGGCCAACGGGCTGGGCGGGTTGTTTTTGTCTGGCCTTGGGGAGGCGCTTATAGTGAGTATGGGCACAGGCACGGCGCTTGTAGAAGCGGGCAAAAACATACGCCACATAGGCGGCACAGGCATAGGCGGCGGCACCATAATGGGTCTGGCAAATAAAATGCTTAACATAAGGGACATAGACCTTATAATTCAAATGGCCCAAAGCGGAAATTTGTCCCACGTTGACCTCATGGTTGGCGATATAACCAAAGACGCCCTGCCGGGGCTGCCGCCGCACACCACGGCGTCCAACTTTGGGCGCATAAGCGACGTAGCCACATCGGGCGACATCGCGCTGGGAATCATTAACCTGGTAATGCAGTCTGTAGGTATGAGCGCGGTTTTCGCGGCGCGCGGGCTCAATATGAACGATACCGTACTTATTGGCAACCTCACCGCCATACCCCAATGCGCGGTTATATTCGACAACCTTAAAGAGCTTTTTAGCATGAACTTCATTATCCCGCCGCAGGCGGAATACGCGACGGCGCTGGGCGCGGCGCTGGCGCACGACTGACTATTTGCGCTCAAAATAATTACGCTGGGTGACAGCATGACTCTACCGCTGTCGTATTCGCAGAGCTTGGATTAAAGGTGGTAAAAATGGATTTTTTTACACAAATATTTAATTTTTTTGGCGACTCGCAAACTATTGGCATAATTTTTGCCATTTACGTGGGAGTAGCCTTGTTGCTTGTGTTGCTGCGCATAATCGTGTGCGTGGGTTATCAAACGCATTTCGCGTTTTTTAAAATGAACGCCAAGCCCATCACAGAACGCGCCGGATTAGAGAAAATACGCTTTGGCGTGTTGCGCAACGTCATCTCTGACTATATCCACACAGCCGAAAAAAATACCAGCGGCGTACACCTGGCCGCAATAGTGAAAAAGTACGTGCTGCGCATGTCGTTTTTGGGCTGGCCCTACGTTTCTATGGAGCAGTTTGTCTCCGGGTTTGAAACAATGTTCCCCATAGTAGGCTTTGCGCTGGCGGTAACGACCTCCGCCGTGCCCGAGCTGGGCGCGCAAAATTCTTTGGCGTTCGGTCTCACGGGCGTTGTTTCGTTCGCGCTGCATCGCCTCATCTCCTCTGTGTTCGACTTTCAATACAGCAGAGAAAAACTGGAAGCCGAAATGATAGAGTATGTGGAGCGTGAAGTCGGGCAATTTTACGCGGGCGACTTCTCTACCATCCTGTTGCGGCTCAAAAACGACATTAGCTCCGCGCTGCGCGAACAAGCCGTTTCGCTGGCCCACACCATCACAAATCTTGAAAGCAACCTGTCAGTGGCCATAGGCAGCGCGGTGGCGGATTCGTTCTCCAAAATCGCCTCCTTTGGCTCCGTGGTTGAAAAACCCCTTAAAGACTGGAGCGTCGCGCTAGACATGGCGGCGTCCCAGCAGACCAAAAACGAGCAAAACCTTGAGCGCTTTGAAGAGATAACCGAAAACCTGAAATCTACCTCTGATGTTTTCGCGGCCGCGCTGCACCGGCACATCACGTCACTGGCGGCGGAGTTAAGCGCCATAGACAAACAAATAGCCAAGCTGTCTGAAAGCGGGGTCGCGCTAAAAGATTCCAACAACAACGTTAAAGACATGATCAGCGTTTTGCAGGACCAGTCGCGCTATATAGAAAGCAACCAGGCGACTTTGCGCGACTCACTGGCGCGCTATGAGCAAAGCCTTGAGTCAATAACGCAAAAAATGGGCGACGGTTTTGGTTCTATAGTGAATTATCATATATCCGGCGCATCCCAGGCCATGAACACTGCGCTGCAAGCCAATATGGAGGCCATCACGCGCAGCAGCCAGGAGCAGACGACGCGCCTGGAAGGGCTTTTCGCGCAGTTGGCTGAACAATCAAAAAATGAAACCGCCGCGATAATAAATATGAACGACCAACTCAATGTTCGCCTTGACGCGATAGAGAGCAAAACGATTTAAATGGACTATAACGAGTTTGAATACCCTCGCCCGGTGCTGGTTACCGATGTTGACGAAATAGACATAGAAACCGACGGCGAGCACGACGGCGCGTTTAAAATAAAGAATACCGGCGGAAGCGCCATTTCCGGTCAGATTATTGCGCGGGGCACGGCTGTGTCATTCGCCCCAACTACATTTGAGGGGGCGGCCACCGTCACATACCACGTAGACGCGCGAAAATATCAGGCGGGCGATATAATACGCACAGGGGCGGTCATCCTTTCCAATGGCGGCGAAAAGTATTTGCCCATTACCATAAGGGTGTCGCTGTCGTCAATACTTACGCCCGAGGGCAAACGCGTCGGCGATGTGCGCGGCTTTGCCGACTACGCCAAAAATTACCCAACGCAGGCCGCAAAACTTCTTTACACGGAGGATTTTCGCGCCATACTCATCCGCTCGCGTTTTGAGTATATGGATTTATACGAGCGCTCGCTTACAGACCCCAATCCGGAGCGGGCGGCGGAGCGATTTTTACGCTTGTGCGGCCTCAAACGCCCCGCCAAAATTGTTCCGCTTCAAACGCAAACGGAGATCTACGTCTCGCCGTTCGACCGCAAAAAATATATTGGCAGCATTCCTATCAAGCAAGAGGGCTGGGGCTATGTGAGCGATACCGTCGCCGTGCAAAACAAGTCCCCGTGGCTTACCGCGTTGTCAGGCGTGCGCCACGCGCTGGAAAACGCGGGTATGCTGGCGTTCTCCGTTGACCCGGCACTCATTTCAAATCGCTATAGCGCCGACGCGTTTTTATTGTCCGATCAGCCCGGCGCGCTAACGCACGTAACAGTTGTGCGGCGACCGTTCTTTATCGCGCGTACCGATCGCGAATCTTACGGCATAAGTGAAATGGGCAGCCTATTGGTAAACAATTACACAGGGCAAGATCTTTTACTTGAGATAGACACGAGCGAGCCATTCGTAAGTTTTGAAGCCAGGGGTCACTACATAGGCGAGCAAGCGCACATACCGTTTATGATAAAGCCCACAGCGTTTCAGGCTCTCTCGCTAAGAAAGGCGTTCGCGACAGTTTATATCCTTGTCAAAACGCGGGTACGCGATGAATATATGGGCAAGCGCCTGGAGATTGTCGTTGGAGGTTATAACTAGTCCCCTGCCCCGCGCGCGCAAAAGGCCGCCCCAATTTGGGACGGCCCCATTTTTATTGATCCGCTGTTTTTTTGTCGGCGGAAATTACGCAATCGAAGCCAAATAATTATTTATATCGTCAATCAACACATCTATTTCGGAGTCGTCCATGCCATGCACCTGGGCGGCTTCTTCCAAAGTTTCCGCCTGCGCCGAAGGGCAACCCAGGCAATGCATCCCCGCTTGCATAAGATACGGTACCACGCCCATATCTTCCTCCAAAATATCACGTATTATCATTTCTTTGGAAACCTTCATAATAACCTCCTCCTACATGTCCATTAGGTTTTTAATGTCAGGAAAATACCTGAACAACACCTTGCCAAGCAAATCTTTTTTTGGAACATACTTATTTACCCAATACCGCGCGTCAAGCGACGTATTGCGATTGTCGCCCATCATAAAATAATGATCCTCAGGCACGTAGAACGGACCTTCATCGCGTTCAAGCGGCGGTTCGCGCACAAATGAATCGTCAAGCGGCACGTCGGCATCATCAATATACACTTTGCCGCCACGTATGTCAACCGTTTCTCCCGGCAGACCGATCACGCGTTTCACATACAGCACCGAACGATCATCAGGCGCGCGAAACACCACTATGTCAAACCTTTCCGGATTATCGAGCAGGTACGAGAGCCTAAACGCCACTATACGATCATCGGGCATAATGTTATCCATCATAGACCCGGTGGGGACTTTAGCGTTAACAATAACAAACTGCGTTACGCACAGGGCAAGAATCACAGCTGCCACAATAGTTTTTATCCAGCTTATAATTTCCTTTTTTATCTCTTGCTTATCCGTTTCTCTTATTGTCACGGTATGCTTTTTCGCCGTGCGATCGATCAATCAAAACACCCCATCTGTAAAACCCCTATTGCCAGCTACATTTTTTTGTGAAGTTTGCGTGGCGTAAGCACAGTTTGAAACGCTTTTAACATAGTCTCATTGGGTTCTATTATTATTTTCGTCCTGCTGCCCTTATATGTTGTCAAAAAAGCGTAAGAGTTGGGCGACGTTTTTCCGCTGCCGTAATCCTTTGTCTCTGTCGCTCCGTGGAATTCTCCCGCGTATTGTTTATCGTCCACGTGGGCCATCACTTCAAAGTCTTTCACCAATCCACTAAAAACCCTTTTTCGGCGGCTTTTGTTGTATATAACGTCTATGTCCAGCTCGCCGCTGGTAAACGCGTATTCGTACTCAAGATTGAGCATGGACATGAGAGCGTACGCGCCAAACGCCGCGCCAAACATTACAAACAGCAAAAAATCCTGCACAAGGGGTACAAACGAACATACCAGCACCAATATTAGAGCGGCAATCACTATACCCACGCGCTTAAATGTGTCTTGCGAGGTATTTTGGCGTTTTACAAGTTGTTCTTTAAAAACCTCACCCATGCCCCACCTCCGAATAGTGAATAACGAGAAGTATAGCACGTTTACACAGCCAAATCAATGGCGAAAATGTCTCATGCCCGTAAATACCATGGCTATGCCGTGCTTGTCGCACATGTCTATGGATTTTTGATCATTCACAGAGCCGCCGGGCTGAATTATTGCGGTTATACCGGCCTCAGCCGCCGCCTCAGCGCAATCGGGAAACGGGAAAAACGCGTCAGACGCAAGCGCCGCTCCTTTTAACGCGCCTGGCCCCAGCGCTTCCAACCCGTGCTCTATCGCCTGCCTGGTAGCCCATATGCGATTAACCTGCCCACACCCTATGCCGATGGATTGATCGTCTTTGCCTATCGCTATACCGTTAGACTTGGTGTGTTTCACGATCTTAAAGGCAAAAATCATATCCGCCATTTCCTTATCGGTGGGGGCGCGCTTCGTCACAATTTTTATATCATTGGGCAGCAAGCTGTCGTCAATCTCTTGAGCAAGCAAACCGCCGGACACCTTTTTTATATCTACTTCCAGCGACGCCTTGCCCATATTCAGCGTAAGCAGCCGAATATTCTTTTTCTTTTTCAAAATTTCCAGCGCGGCGGGGCTAAACGACGGCGCAAGCACTATCTCTACAAATATTTTGTTTATTTCAGCTGCGGTTGAGGCGTCTATCTCGCGGTTGGCACAGATAATACCGCCAAACACCGATACCGGGTCGGCATTGTATGCCTTTGTCCATGCCTCGGCAATCGTTTGCCCGCAGCCCAGCCCGCATGGATTGGAGTGCTTGCAGGCTACTACGGTCGGCTCATCAAACTCTCGCAGCAACTCTAACGCGCCGTGGGTGTCATTTATATTATTAAACGACAATTCTTTGCCGTGCAATTGCGCAGCGCGCGCAATCGTACCCTCCGCAGGCAGTTTTTCCTTATAAAACGCGGCTTTTTGATGGGGGTTTTCACCGTAGCGCATCGATTGTACCTTTTCGTAAGTAAGGCTTAGCGTCGGGGGGAATGTCTCAATACCCGCCCGCTTTTTAAAATACGACGCTATGAGCGAGTCATAATCCGCCGTGTGAATAAAGGCCTTGGCGGCAAGGCGAAAGTTGGTTTTTTCGCTTATAAACCCGCTCTGTTTCAATTCGTCCACAATCGCGGTATAATCAGCCGGATCGGTTATGACGCTGACGAAGGGGTAGTTTTTCGCGGCGGAACGAATCATCGCCGGCCCGCCAATATCAATATTCTCTATCGCCTCGGCAAGCTCCGCGTCCGGCTTTGCTATCGCCTCCTTAAAGGGATACAAATTAACCGCGACGATATCTATCGGCGTTATGTCCAACTCTTGCAGGCGTCGCATGTGCTCGGGGTTATCGCGCATGGCCAAAATGCCGCCGTGAACAGCGGGGTGAAGCGTCTTGACCCGTCCACCCAAGCACTCGGGAAATCCGGTAACATCTGAAACGCCAACAGCGGGCACACCGGAGTTGGCAAGCGCTTTAAGCGTACCCCCGGTAGAAACAACTTCGTAGCCCAAATCAACTAAATTTTTGGCGAATTCCGCCACGCCTGTCTTATTTGAAACGCTTATCAAGGCACGCTTAATAACAACCAACCCTCCGGTTAATCAATGTAACTCTAAACGTGCGTTTTCACAAAAGGATTTTGCCTTCGTAGGGGCGCGCAGTGCGCGCCCGCGCGTCTCCTCAACAAGCGCCCGTTACCCGATAAGGCTCACGGGCGCGCACTGCGCGCCCCTACGAAATCATGCCCACTGACTGTTGCGCGCCCATACCAAATTTGTAAAACGCATGTTTAGAGTAATGTAAGATTCAAGATACTTTTAAACCAACTTGCGGCTGCCGGGTTTTATCAATGGGACATTGCGCGCGCACAGTGGGCAGTCGCCGGGCTCCCAGCTTTTAATATCGGCGGCGTACAGGCTAACCAGCTTGCATCCAAAGTCTATGCTCCCCATGCTCCTGTCTACCAGCACGCCAACACCCGCGACAGCGCATTCGTTCTCACGCACAATATCCATAACCTCGCGCACAGAACCGCCGGTCGTTATGGTGTCCTCCGCGATAAGAACGCGGCTATCCTTATCTAAAGTAAAACCACGCCGCAAGGTCATTTTGCCATTTTCACGTTCGGCAAAAAGATTTTTGACTCCCAACTGCCTCGCCAACTCATAGGCTAAAATGATACCGCCCATAGCGGGCCCTATCACAACGTCTATCTCATCATCGGCAAACGCCAGCGCAAGATGCTTCATCAGCTCGACCGCATAATGTGGGTACTGCAAAATTCTGGCGCATTGCATATACTTGTCGCTGTGGCGTCCGCTGGTAAGCAAAAAATGCCCTGTCAACATCACGCCCGTTTCCCTGTAAATATCCTCCACGCGCTCTATAGACAGCATTCGCTCCTCCATAGTGTAAAATTTTGCCTCGCCGTTGGATAATCATCTGATGATTCATCAGATGATTATTTCTCGCAACGCGTTAACGTCGCTGATGTTATTGTTTTTCAAAAACGCGGTTAACTCGTCCAACACGTCCGTGAGCGCGGTAAGTCTGTGAAAACTGGCCGTGCCGACGGCAACGGCGGTCGCTCCCGCCATCAACAGCTCTGCGGCGTCCTCGCCGGTCATCACGCCGCCCATACCTATAAGCGGAAGTTTTACCGCCCGGCTAACCTGGTAGATCATGCGCACGGCTATCGGTTTTATCGCGGGGCCGCTCAATCCCCCTGTTTTATTTTCCAGAGCGAACCGCTTCTTATGTATATCTATCTTCATGCCCAGCAGGGTATTGATAAGAGAAAGCGCGTCCGCCCCCGCACTCTCCGCCGCGCGCGCTATTTCGCAAATGTCGGTGACATTGGGGCTAAGTTTGACAATGAGGGGTTGAGCGGCGCGTTTTTTGACCTCGCCCACAACTCGCTCTACCATGTTGCGGTCGGTTCCGAACGCCATACCGCCCTCCGCCACGTTAGGGCACGAGATATTAAGCTCTAGCATATCTATTGGAGCCTCGCGCAATTTTTCGGTCACGTCAATGTAGTCGCCTAAACTGTGCCCGCAAATATTAACGATTATACGCGTTTTGAACACTGACAGCAGCGGCAGATCATTGGCTATAAAACTGTCCACGCCAGGATTTTGCAAGCCCACGGCGTTTAGCATGCCACTTGCGGTCTCAATGCAGCGCGGCGGCGGGTTGCCCTGCCACGGCACAGGCGCGACACCTTTTGTGACTATGGCGCCCAGCCGACCCACGTCTATATATTTAGAAAATTCGCGCGCGCTAAATGTTCCTGACGCGGGCATAATGGGGTTTTTCAGTTCCACTCCCGCTATACTAACCGCCAACTTCATCCCGTTCACCCCAAATACACGCTATCCATTTGCTGATCCACAAATCTTTTGCGTACCTCACCAATGTAATATAACGAGCCGAACGCGCACACGGGCTTGCCGGTGTTTAGAGCGGAGTCAATCGCGTCGTCAACGCTTTTACAAACAATTACGTTGGCGCTGCCCGTTTGTTTTCGGATAATTTCGGCAAGTTCGGCGGCGGGTATGGCGTGTGGATTATTCGGGGTCACGGTGTAAAACGCGTAGGCTAAATTCTCTACCTGGGCAATCATGCCCCTATAATCCTTGGTATCTAAAATACCTATAATAAACGAAACGCTGTGATGGTCACTGCCTATGTACTTATCCAGCGCGGCCCGCAGGCTTGCGGCTCCGGGCTCGTTGTGCGCCCCATCCACTATCACGGGCGGGTTTTGGCGCAAAGTCTCAAACCGGCCAGCCCAGCGCGTATTGCCCAATCCCTCGCGAATGTGGCCGTCCGTTATTGCAAAGCCCTTGGCCCGCAACACCTCTATGGCCTCTATCGCCAGCGCCGCGTTGCCCAATTGATGATCGCCCATTAAGGATATCGCCAGTTTACCGTATTCGCGGTAATCAAAGCGTTGGGCGGCAATGTCATGCCCCTGTTCGTCAATGTCGCCTGGATTGACAAATGTGAGGCCGGCTTGTCTGTCATCACACACGCGGATGAGAGTCTCGCGCACCTCGGGCGTCTGCGCGGCGGACACCACCGTGCCGCCCGGCTTTATAATGCCCGCCTTCTCATACGCTATCGCGGAAAGCGTATCGCCCAACCTATCTTTATGGTCAAAACCTATGGATGTTATCACGGCGCAGGTGGGGCATTTAATAATATTTGTGGCGTCCAGTCGACCGCCCAGCCCAACCTCCAGCGCCACAACGTCGCAGCGCCGCTCATAAAAATATTGAAACGCCAGCGCGGCGGACACCTCAAACACGGTTGGCTTACCTTCGCCCGCGCGCTCCATGGCTTGCGCGTGGACGGATATGCCGGTCAAAATGCGAGCGACATCGTCATCGGATATCATTTCTGCATTAACGCGCACACGCTCATTATACGAATATATATCGGGAGAAGTAAAACAGCCTGTCGTATATCCCGCGCCAATGCATACGCTACTGATAAACGCGACGATGGAACCTTTGCCATTAGTGCCCGCCACGTGAACAAACCGCAGCTTATCCTGCGGGTTTCCCATTCTGCGCAACAGATTTCCAACAGTCGCCAAACCCAGGTTAGATCCATACTTTGCTATTTGCATAAGATAAGCCATTGATTCATTGTGGTTCAAGTTAATACCTCTTTTACGCTAAGAGTTCTATCGTTTAAAGCCGCTAATCCAAGTTTTAACGCAAGCCGTAAAGATTCGTCGCCGGGGGATTCATTTATCAGTTTGCGCATTTTACGCGCAAAAACGCTTTTTAAATCAAATTCTTTAGCGTCGGTCGGGAGCTCAGAGTCAGTCATGTCCCGCACAGACAGATAAAACACGCTCGCCAATCCATCCGCGATATAATCCTCGTTTAATAAAATGTCCTCCACTAAGCCGGTTAGCGTTATTTTAGCCAAGTTCTCGTAACCACCGGGAAGTGAGATAATCCTGTCCTTAAGGTAATGCATGGTCTCTTCCCTGGCAAGTCCTGTCACATCCAAATGAATATCCGCGTAAAGCCTTCGCGCGAGAGGAACAAACTCCATAGTGTGCCCGCCCTTGTAAATTTCGCCCACATAAACGCCATGTTCGCCCTGCTCGTCGAACCCCAGCGGCTCCATACTCCCCGGCCAGCCAACAAAAGTGTCGCCTATGCGTAAAATTTCCCCGCGCTTGTGAATGTGTCCCAACGCTAAATAGTCTAACCCGCTGGCGGACACAGCGTCCCGCGAGATTGGATTGTACGGGGAACGAGCCTCGCCGACTGTCAGCTCTCCATGCATAACACATATGTTTAGCTGTTCGTCGTCCAGTTTCGGATTTTTTAACATACACTCATCCTGATATATGTTGACAAATCCAGCGCCCCAAATCGCGCAATCAAGTAATGGCACGCTTGCGCGTTTTATATCGCCGTTAAATGTGATCACATTGGCCGGCCAAAAATTTTTGCGGTTGTACGGCGAGTCAGGCAAAGCGGCGTCGTGATTGCCCGCAGCTATAACGACGGTTGTTTGATAAATATCGGCAAACCCCATCCGCACAATCTCTACCAATTCGTCACGCGGGACCACATCGTCAAACAAGTCGCCGGCTATGAGCAGCAAGTCCGCCCGCATTTTTTCGCATAAATCAATTATTTTTTTAAACGACTCCATCATGTCCTGCTTGCGACGCTGGCCAATATGGCCTGGCAAGCCTGAAAAATTAGCGCCAAGATGCAAGTCCGCACAGTGTACAACGCGTGGCATACAAGCTCTCCCGTAATCTAAGTATGGCGAATCGCCCGGCTTTTTTGAGGCATTTTTATGTCTCGCCAATACCGGGTAACGATGGGCAATTGTTGGGCCGGGCGGTTGCGCGCCCCTACGAAATCATACCCACTGCGCACTCCCGCCAAATTTTGAAAATGCGAGAGAACCTATCATTGAACGGCGCGATTACTTTCCTTATTTATCTCTTTTATAGACTCTTGCGCCACCCGCTCCAATTCTGTATCCGTTATTGATGTGACGCGCCCTTCCGCGTACTGCTTATCTACCCATGCTTTTATGTGCTGTATGATGGGGTGATGTTTGTCTGCGGCGTCCTCGCCCTGCAATTGATAAAACGTGTTAAACCAATGGGCGACACCAGCTAGGCCAGAGTTTGTAGACACAGCTACATGCGTAGGCCGGTTAAGGAATTTTTGCGTATCAAATATATTGTATATTTCCTCGTTTTTTAAAAGCCCGTCAGCGTGAATACCGGCGCGCGTCACGTTAAAATCGCGCCCGACAAACGGCGTCATGGGTGGAATGTCATAACCAATAACATTGGTAAAGTAGTCCGCCAGTTCGGTAATTACGGTGGTGTCCATCCCGTTAAGGCCGCCGCGCAACTGCGCGTATTCCATTACCATGGCTTCAAGCGGCGTGTTGCCCGTTCGCTCCCCTATGCCCAGCACAGAGCAGTTTACGCTACAGCAACCGTACAGCCACGCGAACGACGCGTTGGTAACGGCGCGGTAAAAGTCGTTGTGCCCGTGCCATTCTATCAACTCGTGCGGCACACCGGCGTAATGGGTAAGACCATAAACGATGCCTTGCACGCTCCTGGGCAACGCGCTGCCGGGGTATGTAACGCCGTATCCCATGGTATCGCACACACGTATTTTAATGGGCATATTCGTCTGGTCCCGTAATTTCATAAGCTCTATGGCAAATGGGATAACAAAGCCGTAAAAATCAGCGCGGGTAATGTCTTCGAAATGGCAGCGGGGTAGAATTTCATATGACACGCACTCGCGGATAACGCGAAGATAATGCTGTATCGCCTCAGCCCGCGACATTTTCATTTTGAGAAAGATGTGGTAGTCGCTGCAACTCACCAGAATACCAGTTTCTTTAAGTCCCATGCTTTTCACAAGTTCAAAATCTTTACCGCTGGCACGTATCCAGCCCGTTATTTCGGGGTAAGCGTAGCCGCGCTCCATGCACCTGCGCACCGCTTCTTGATCCTTTTTGCTGTATAAGAAGAATTCGCTTTGGCGCACCATGCCGTTAGGCCCGCCCAGTCTATGCAGCAGGTCATATATATGTACAATTTGCTCTGCGGTGAAGGGCTCACGCGCTTGCTGCCCGTCACGAAAGGTCGTATCCGTTATCCAAATGTCGTCGGGCATGTCTAGGGGCACCGTACGATGGTTAAACGCTATTTTGGGTATTTCGGTGTACGAAAACAGGTTGCGGTAGAGATTGGGCGCAGCGACATCGGCGAGCGGAAAGGCCGTTTCGGCGCGCTCCAAAAGGTTAGATTTTTCATTAAAAGCCAGCATAGTTCGCCTCCTTCTTTGTTGATTTTATTTGTTGATTGATTAAACCGCGCGAGGTGTGAGCACCCGCGAGCGGCCCTGGTCATGTATGACTATGGTCATAATGACCATAGTCATATAGTAGCACAACATTGGAGCAATAACAAGTAGCGTGCGGTCAATGAGCGGAACGAGCCGCCAGCCGAGCAAAAAATACTTTCAAGCGCCATTTGACTTTCTGTAAGTTATAAATTACAATAGAGGCATGGTAAACGTAGATAGAACCGAGATATTCGCCAAATGGATGAAGAAGCTGCAAGACCGCCGAGCTAAAGCTATCATCCTCAACCATATAGACAACATGGAGGACGGCAAGATGGGCAATGCTAAATCCGTAGGCGGCGGAGTCTATGAAAAGAAGATAGACTATGGCCCCGGATATCGCCTCTACTATTGCCAACGAGGTAGAGATTGGATTTTGCTATTATGCGGCGGAGACAAATCAACCCAGCAAAAAAATATAAGCCAAGCGAAGGAGATCAAGAAAGGATTAGAACAAAAATAATATATCTGAAAAAATGAAGGGTGACATTATGGAAAAGAATATAGAAATCAGCAAATGGGACACAGCAGAGTTCTTGGAGAATCAAGAAGATATTGGCGCTTATCTCCAAGTGGCTTTTGAGAGCGGCGATCCGCGCCAAATCACTAAGGCGCTTGGCAACGCCGCCAAAGCGCAAGGCATGATAGACATTGCCAGCAAGACCGGTTTAACCAGGGAACACCTGTACACTAGCCTAAGTGAGAGCGGCAACCCGACGCTCCAGACGCTCACTAAGGTCATGGACACGCTGGGCTACCAACTGTCCGTTGTGCCGAAAGTCGATAGGCGGCATACGATATAAACCAAACCAGCAAGCCGAGCAAGCATTAAAGCCCTCAACCATGAAGGCTTTTGCTATGTCCAGCCCAAGACCCGCCACAATGACCAATAGCGGCATATGGTCGAGGATATCTCACGATACAATCTGGCACGTTACCGAACTGCCTGAAACACTTGCGTTTATCTCTACAGGATACGAAAGATTGTTAACAAACTTAAAATCTACCGAGCCGTAAGACGTGGCCGCGTCTTTGTCTTTGGGCACATACGTAACGGGCAAAGAGTGCGGGTGGCGTTCGGTCACTTTAAGCCCCGCCTCAAGCACCGCGTTATACAGCGTAGAAGATACCTGACACACCCCGCCGCCGTATCCGTAAGACTTTGTGCCGCGTATAAAGATTCGCGCGCGCGCGTAACCGTTCTCTTTCGTTGTGGGCCCAAGGGTATCATTGTATGAAAATGTTTCGCCGGGCTGAATGATAGTATTATCTAAGCTCTCGGCGGCCTTTTTTATGTTTGTGTTACGCGCTTTTGCGCCAGCGGAAAATTCTGTGCTATATTCACCCAGCACTTTTTTAGCGGTGGAAGCGGTTGAAAAAACTCCGGGAGCTGGGGTTATACCAATGCCTGTTTCATAATTGGGATTTATGGTATTCGCCCGGTTAGGAGCGCTAGAGGACAACGCGGGATCATCTATTACTATCTTATGAATATCCTGCGCTATCACATAATCTATCCCATTTGTTATAACCGCCGCAATGCCAAACCCCAAGCATATAAACATTGTGACCGCTATTGTTGTTTTCACCATTCTTTTTCTTTCCATAATTTTCCCCCAATTTGCTTTTTTGCTATATTAGTATCCCATGCTCAAGCCAAAATATAGTTGGAATCTCATGCCTAAACTTTTTCCTGATTTTAATTTTAACTGGTAACTGGCAACTGGCAATCGTAATTGGGATACAATTACTTAAATAAATTGAAACATACAAGTAATGTCAGCTTGTCGGCACATAGCGGCAAACCGCGTATGACAAGCTTAAATCGCGAATATAAGTGCCTATTTTCAACCTTTTAAAACATTTTCCACCAAACGGAAAAAAATTATTGAGAAATTTTACAAAATTGGTTGACATTACACTGAAACATATATATAATGTAATTATTACATCCAAGTTAACATTTGTGTAAATATTGCTGGATGACTTACCTAATATTTTACGGGAGGAACTTATGAACCAATTGAATAATTTTAAATCGCACAATCTTAAACCCAAACTTTTTACCAATAAGGAAGCTGCCCGTGCTATCGCGGTAGGCACATTGTTCACAGCTTTTATGGCGGCTGCGGCTTATGGTCAAACCGGCGCCGTAAATAGCGACGGGGTTAACCTGCGTACAGCCGGCAATCCTGATTCTTCTATCTCAGGCGTTATCAACAGCGGCGAGTCCGTTACCATCACTTCTCTTGTGGGAGATTATTATCAGGTTTCTTACAACGGTCGCTCCGACTTATACATACATATAGGATATGTTGACATACCAGACATGGCCGTAACCGTTCCCGTTGACGAAATCGCTACTGAGAGTTCTTCTGACGCAGAAGAAATCGGAGCGGCGCGCAGCGAGATGTATGCCTTGGTGCGTTCTGGCGACGGGATTAACATTCGCTCTGACGCGAACACCGACGCGTCTATCATCGCGACCGTTCCCGATCAGACCGCCATCAAGGTAGTCGAATCATGGGATAATTGGACAAAAGTGGCCTACGACGGTGAAACGGGTTATGTAAAAAATGATTATGTTGAGCTTAAGAAAGGCGTGATTCCCGAGGCTCAAGCGGCGGTTGCGTCCAGCAAGGGCTCGCAGGTTATTGCTTACGCGAAAAAATTCCTTGGCACCCCCTATCGTTGGGGAGGTACCAACCTAAACAGAGGTGTGGATTGCTCTGGTTTTGTCTATTCAGTTTACAGAAATTTTGGCGTTAGCCTCAACCGTTCAAGTTCTTCCATGTCCAGCAACGGTACCCGTGTTAGCAAGGCCAATCTTAAAACCGGCGACCTTGTGTTTTTCGACACCAGCGGCAGAAACAACGGCGCTATATCACATGTGGGCATATACATAGGCGATGGCAATTTCATCCATTCCAGCAGCGGCAGCAGCTACTGCGTCACTATCTCCAGTCTTTCGGAAGCATACTATGTACGCACATACGTAACCGCGACCCGTGTGATATCATAACAGTCGGCGTTTACCCACTCAAATTTTAAGATCTCGCGTTCTCTAAAACTCATACCCTTAAGCGCCTGCCCGATAAACCGGGCGGGCATTTTTTAATACGCGCACCCTACGACGCCAACGGCCATCAATATTATGGCATGGGCGCGCCCGCCTACGTTTTTTCCATATTTTTTACCCCATGCGCATATGCTTAGTAAGAATATAAATTAGTAATGATATAAATTGGGGGATGTAGACCTTGTCAAAAGAAGGCGTGACACGCAAGATAACGGCGGGATTGGGCTTACCCAAAGAGGTTGCGCTTAATCTGCCCTTAATATCTATTTACGGCCACGAAGAAATAAATATAGAAAACTACAAGGGCATGGTCGAATACTCTGAAGAAAAGATCCGCCTTTCTACAACGATAGGCATCATTTGCATAAAAGGCCGCAAGCTCGTCGTTAAGCAAATAACATCTGAAAGCGTCTCTGTTAAAGGCGTTCTTACAGCGGTAGAATTCTTATAGGGAGTATCTGATCATGATATTGGACATTTGGCAAAATTTACGGGGCTATGTCACAATAGAGGCAAGCGGATTTAATGTGGAGCGGCTTATAAATATGGCGGCCCGCAAAGGAGTTTACCTTTGGGACGTAACACGCACCAGCAAGGGTGTGCGAATGAATGTCTCTGTAAAAGGTTTCAAAGCTCTCACAGAATGTGTGCGCAAAACCAAGGTGCGCGTTCGCATAAAACAAAAAGCCGGCCTACCATTCGTGCTGCATAAATATCGCAAACGCAAAGCGCTGTTGGGCGGGATTGCTTTTTGCGCGTTGCTTCTGTACACTCTTAGCTGCTTTGTATGGCTAATCGACATAAAGGGCAACAACCGGGTTAGCCACGACGATATAATTGCGTTTTGTGCCGAACAGGGGTTGCAAATTGGCGCGTTTAAGTATAAAATTGACAACAGAAAGCTTAAGACGAACATGATGAATCACTTTGGCGATATATCGTGGCTTGATGTTAGCATAAAAGGCACTCGCGCTGTCATACAAATCGCCGAAACGATACCCGCCCCCGAGATAGTAGACAAAACCACTCTGTGCGACATTGTCGCCGCGAAAGATGGTTTGATAACCAGCATTGTAACCGGCGCCGGTACGCCGCAAGTAAAGCAAAACGATGTCGTGAAGGCTGGCGACATTCTTGTGAAAGGGCAGGTGCGGCACCCCACCGACGATGGCGGGTTTATCACCAAAGACGTGCGCGCTTACGCGGAGGTTTGGGCAAAAATGTACACGCCAATAAACCTCGAAGTGCCATTGTCATACGACGCAAAGGAGTACACAACCAAGACATCTTCGCAATATTCTGTATCGGTGTTTGGGCATATGTTAACATTTTTTAGATTTGGGCCCGAATACGTTAATTACGACAAGAGCACCGCTCTTAATCAGTTGAATTTCGGCGAAGATTACCCTCTTCCTATCATCCTGTACAAACACACGTTTAGCGAGTTTGTGCCCACCGTTAAAACGCGGACGATAGACGAGGCAAAAGAGCTGGCCAAAAAGATGATAAATAACCGTATTATACGCGAGTTTGACTTTTCTGCTGATATATTGGAAAAAAGCGTGGCATTTCAAGAAACGCCCACAGCGGTTATCGTTAATGCCATAATAACCACTAACGAACGCATAGACCAGGAGTGCGCGCCCAGTGAAAGCTTGCAGCCTAGCGGCGAAACAGATATAAACAACAGTTAAACGCTAAGCTCAAGCGGTTTCCAAAGGCGAGGCTGTCAAATTGGAAAGGGGATACGCTTGGATAACATAAGACAACTCGAAATACCCAATGGCATAATAGGCAATGTGTTTGGCAAACTGGACGAGAACATACGCAAAATAGAAAACGCTTTTGCGGTTAGCATCGTTAACCGCGGAGATAATATAGTGATAATACCCAATGGTAGCGGAGGCACGGAAAAGGCGGAAGCCGTTATGCAAAAGTTAATGGCGCAAGCCGCCAAAGGGGAAATTCTTAAAGAGCAAAATGTCAACTACTTAATAGCAAGCCTTGACGACGAGAAATTTGGCGATATAGAAAAACTGGCGGACGACACCATTTGTATGACGATTTCGGGTAGAATGGTAAAACCGAAAACGCTGGGTCAAAAGAGGTATGTAGACCTCATTCGCAAAAATACGCTTGTGTTCGCCGTAGGGCCTGCTGGCACAGGTAAAACATATTTGGCTATGGCTATGGCAATAACCGCGTTTAGAACAAATGCTGTTAACCGCATTATACTAACGCGTCCCGCTATTGAGGCGGGCGAAAAGCTGGGGTTTTTGCCCGGCGATCTTCAACAAAAAGTAGACCCCTATCTGCGTCCGCTGTACGATGCGTTGCATGACATTATGGGTGTTGAATATTTTCAGCGCAATTTTGAAAAAGGTCTTATAGAAGTGGCCCCACTGGCCTACATGCGTGGACGTACCCTGGATAACTCTTTTGTGGTTCTTGACGAGGCGCAAAACACCACAATCGAACAAATGAAAATGTTTTTAACCCGCATTGGCTACGGATCAAAGGCGGTTATAACCGGTGATATAACGCAGATAGACTTGCCCGACGGCAAAAAATCTGGCCTTAAGGACGCTATAAGTATCTTGGACGATATAGCCGACATAGGCATATCTATGCTATCGGCGCGGGATGTCGTGCGCCACCACCTGGTGCAGCGCATCATCCACGCCTACGAAAAAAGGGATGCCCGAGACATGTACAAGCAAAAGCGCGTTATTCGCAAATCGCCTGAGCGTAAGCAGCAATAGCGCTTGTGGTTTTAAGTAAAAATGAGAACCAATGATGATTGAAAGGTTGAGCTAATGAACAAGCTGACCGATATCAATATTAAAGGTATTAAAGGCGCTTTGCCTGTCCTTCTGCTTGTTGCGGCTTTTGTGGTTACTGTTTTTTGTACCGCTACGGGGGCTTGGTCTGTCCCGGGCACGTTGCTGCGGCCCGGAGATGTCGCCGACCAGCGCTACAAAGCGACCCGTCGCATAGAAAATACGATAGCCACCGAACACAACCGGCTTGAAGCCGAAAAAAACGCGCTTAATTTGCCCCCAACCCGCGTAAAGGATGAGTACGTCGGTGAACAGGTGCAAAAAAAGCTTACCGATCTTTTTGCAAACCTGGATGATATTCGCGCTCAATACCGGCAAGAACAGATAGAATCGACGGCGCGGTCAATTGTCATACCCGCCGTTCCCGAGCCGGTTGCCATGGTCGCCGCGTCTTTGACGGCAGCCAACGCCCATGCGGGCATCTCCGTGTTGGCGTCTGACACTGATAAGGGTGATGAAGCTGATAAGGTTGACGGGAGCGATAGTATTCAAAAATCCGATAACCCCGAAGCCGCCGAAAAGATTGACGCCGCAACCCGTTTTGAGTCGTTGCAATTGACGCTCACCGGCGCGCTGGGCGACTACCTGTTAGAATCTGAAGAGTCAGAGTACGAACATTTAAAAGAGGCTACCCTGTCCGTACTATCCGCCGTGATGGATCAAGGCATACAGGAATTGGACACCAGAAGTCTGCTTAACATAAAAGATCAATTTGATCAAACCGGCCTTTCGACAGAGATGCGCGAGATCGGCTACCAAATTTTATCTTCCTACGTAGAGCCTAATTATGTTGTAGATGAAGAGGCCACCAGCTCCTTGCGCAAGGAAGCGGCCGAACAATATTCCGCCGTTTGGCTTCTGGAAGGGCAAACAATAGTAGACGATGGCGAGATAGTTTCGGAAGAAGCATATGAATTGCTCAGGTCGTTAAACCTGATTAACGACAGTGAAACGCGCGATATTTTGCCCATAGCCTCTGCCGCCGCGCTTGAAGCGTTAATATTCGCGCTAACGGGCATTTTTATTTCTATGTTTAATCCAAGGCTGGCGGAAAATAGCAAAGAAGCCGCGTTACTGTTTACCATTTATGTTGTTGTCGTTGTTGCTTTCCGCCTGCTTAACGGCATACCCTATCAATTTATGCCTGTTATGGTTTTTACCATGCTTACCGCCATGCTGATAGACCTTCGGCTTTCCGTTATTCTCAACATATTCATGACAATTACGCTTATTTGTATTACCAAGGGCAGCATAGAAACCATTGTTTTTTTTGTGTCGTCAGGCTTTTCGATCGCGCTTATGGCAAAGTTTGCGATGGAACGCAGCCATATTTTTATTGTGGGCATTCTATCCAGTGCTATTAATTTCGTGCTCATGCTGGTTATCGCCATGTTTTTTCGCGGGCATTTCTCAATGGAGGCGCTGCTTGAGGCGGGTTATGCCGCCATAAGCGGTATATTTACCGTTGTGCTATGCATGGGCAGCCTACCATTTTGGGAGGCCGCGTTCGGGGTTGTGACCAACATAAAGCTGCTGGATCTCACCAACCCCAATAACCCACTGCTGCGTCGCCTTGCGCTTGAGGCCCCGGGCACTTATCATCACAGCCTACTTGTGGCAAATCTCGCCGAAACAGCCGCGTACAATATTGGCACGGACGCTAACCTGGCGCGTGTAGGAGGGTACTATCACGACATTGGCAAGCTGAAAGCGCCGTCTTACTTTATAGAAAACCAGTTGGGGTCTAACCCGCACGATACTATCGCGCCAAAAAAAAGCGCGGAAATAATTATAGATCATGTGCGTTACGGCCTTGAGCTTGCCAACAAAAACAAACTGCCCCAGCGCATATGCGACTTTATTGCTCAGCATCATGGCAATTCTGTTATCAATTACTTTTATTGCAAGGCAAAGGATTCGTTTGGAGGCGAAGATGTGAGTCAGGACGATTTTAGGTATCCTTTCGATAACCCCACATCAAAAGAAACTGCCATCGTTATGTTGGCTGACATCGTAGAAGCCGCCATGCGCACGCTTATGAAAACATCCAAAAGTTCAGATAATATAGAAAAAGCCATTAAAAAGCTCATTCATGGCCGCCTTGAAGACGGCTCGCTTAACGATTCGCAGCTGACCCTCTCAGACTTGGAAAAGATAGCGATTTCGTTCGGCAAAGTGCTAAAGGGCATGAATCATGATCGCATTGCCTATCCTGCAATGGAAGAGGGCGCGTCTGACCCGGCCGCCGTGTGATATGCTTAATATAATTAACGAAACGGACATACCTGTAAACGAACAATTGCTATCGCTTGTCTATAACGCTTGCCTGGCCCGCTTTACCGCGTATCGCCCCAGTATGGATTTAACGATAACAATCAATGAGCGCGTTCGAGACCTGAACAGGGAGTATCGCGGCATGGACGAACCCACCGACGTTCTCAGCTTTCCTATGTTTTCGTCGTATGAAGAATGGGACGAACAATTCCGACTCGCGCGAAGATTTAACAAAAATTCAAACAAAAAAGCAAACGACGCCCGCTTCACTGCGGGCGATATCGTGATCAGCATAGAACGAGCGCAAAGTCAAGCGGATGAGTATGGGCATAGCATAGAAAGAGAACTGGGTTTTCTTACCGCGCATGGAGTCTTGCACATTATGGGCTTTGATCACGAAAATCGTGACGACGAGGCGCAAATGTTTACTATTCAAGAAGAGGTATTGACCTCGTTGGGTTTGATAAGGTCAACGACCCCATAGCTAAAGCTATGGGTTTGCAAGGAAGCCAATAGCTTCCTTGCAAACCCTCGTTGACTACCCTCAGTCCCATACGGGACTACGTTACCTGAGAATGTATAGGCACCCGCAGATGTATGTCCTGGTCTGCGGCACTGCGGCAAGTAATTAAAAGTTCTGATGGGTAGGAGCGGTGTTACTTGCGTTTGAAACCT
>JAISGK010000103.1 GCA_031263155.1 Clostridiales bacterium | reverse complement strand
CGCAAGTAACACCGTTCCTACCCATCAGAACTTTTAATTACTTGCCGCAGTGCCGCAGACTAGGACATACATCTGCGGGTGCCTATACATTCTCAGGTAACGTAGTCCCTATGGGACTGAGGGTAGTCAACGAGGGTTTGCATGGAAGCTATTGCTTCCTTGCAAGCCCCTAGCTTTAACTATGGGGTCGTTTACTCTATTACCATAGGATCCGCCGTCAGCCCAATGGCAAAATGCGATAGATCTTCACGTTCACGCAAGCGTTCGAGACAATACAGCGCAAAGTTTTTTAATTTATCCTCATCAACGCATTTTATCAATATTTTCCATCTGTATCGATTCTTTATCCTTACAATTTGCGCCGGCGCCGGCCCAAGCATTTCGAATCGGTTATGGCGGTTAAAGGCGTTCATAATGTTCTTTAATTTAAGCAATAAAAGTTTTATGGCTGTTTCGTCCTCACCGGTAAACATGACTGAGAACACATGCACAAATGGAGGATAATTCATTTGCCGCCGAAGGGAGATCTCGTGCTCATAAAACCCGCGATAATTCTGTTTGGCGGCAAAAATAACCGCGTAATGCTCTGGCATATACGTTTGAATAAACACCTGACCGGGAAATTCCGCGCGCCCCGCCCTGCCGGCAACCTGCGTTAGCAATTGAAAGGTGGTTTCTCCAGCGCGGTAGTCGCCATTGTTTAAACTTAAGTCGGCGGCGACGACTCCAACTACTGTAACGTTGGGAAAATCCAAGCCCTTGGCGATCATCTGTGTGCCAATAAGAATATCGCCCGAGTCGCGAAAGCTGTTGAGCATGTCTTCATGACCGTACTTGCCCTTTGTTGTATCCATATCCATCCGCACAATTTTTGCGTCGGGGAACAATCTGCGCGTCTCTTCTTCCACTTTTTCTGTTCCCAGGCCAAAAAGCCGCAAAAATTTGGAGCCACACACGGGGCACACCTCTGGTTGCCGTATGGTTTTACCACAATAGTGACACACCAGCGTATCATCTATTTGATGGTACGTATAGTTAACGCTGCACTGTCCACAGCCCAGCACATGGCCGCAGCGCCGGCAAGATACAAATGTGGAGTGTCCGCGCCGGTTAAGGAACAATATGGACTGTTTGCCCGATTTAATATTACGCTCCAACGCCTCCCGCAACGCCTGGCTAAAAATGGAACGGTTGCCAAACGCCAGTTCGCGTCTCATGTCTATAATATCTACCTGGGGCGGTTTCAGATTAACGCGATGGTTAATCGCGCAAAGCTCCATATCGCCCGTCCCCACAGCATAAAAAGCAGACAAACTCGGCGTAGCCGAACCCAGTAGCAGCAATGCGCCAGACATTTCACAGCGTTTTTTACCCATTTCAAACGCGGAATATTTTGGGGCGGTTTCAGATTTGTATGTATGCTCATGCTCTTCGTCGATAATTATAACGCCTAGATTAGTAAATGGCGCAAAAACGGCTGAACGCGGACCAACCATAACGGCGGCCTCACCGTCTCTTGCTTTTTTCCATTGTATTAATTTTTCACTCTTGCTTAGTTTAGAATGTGTTACGCACACTAACTCGCCAAAGCGCGCGATAAACATGCCAAGTGTCTGCGGCGTTAGCGATATCTCTGGCACAAGCGCAATGGCCTGCTTGCCCATAGACAACACATGCTCAATAACACGCAGGTACACCTCCGTTTTACCGCTGCCTGTTACCCCATGCAATAAAACGGGTTTTTGCGGATTATCTGCCACTTGCAATATGCGTGCAAGCGCCGCCTCTTGCTCGTTTGTAAGCACAGGCTTGGGACTTGTGAAGACGCTGGGCGGGCGCACGGGCGCGCGGCGCGGCGATTTAAGCCGAACGCCCGACGGTATAACGCACTTAAGACATTCTGAGAGCGAGGTAAAGTACTTATCGCTCATCCACCGCGCAAGCTCCAGCATATGCGCGTCAAACGCCACTTCTTCGCCGCAAATCTGAGCGATAAATTTAATTTTATCCACATTTTGCGGCTCGTCAGGGGTTAGCCGGGTTACAAAGCCTTCCACGAGCTTATCTCCCTTGCCAAACGGCACTATTACCCTTACGCCCCTGCGCGCGGGCATACCCTCTGGCACAGCATAACTAAAAGTCCTATTTAGTTTTTTGTATGGTATATTTACACTTACCTCAGCGTACATTGCCCTCATCATCTGTAAAATCATCTTCGTTGTAATCTGCGGCTTCGTCTATATCAGAAAAATCATTGTCATCGTCGTCATCATCAAGTACAATCCCCACGCTGTCTTCCTCGTCATAGAGTTCTTTGTCATCGCTGTCATAGTCGTCATAATTGGCGTCTTTAAATCGCGGTGGCTTATATCCGTCGTCTTCTTCGTCACTAATATCGTCCTCATAAGGCTTTTGGCCGTCTTCTCTGTCGGCTTTTGTATCTTTTTGAATAATACCCTGAAAAAACGCCGAAGCCGGTCTGGCGGGCTTGTCGCTATTTTGCAAGCGGGTGGGATCGGTCTTTATTAGTATTTTATCCTTCTCCATTTCTTCAATGGCGATAGACACGGCCCTGTCGCTTGAGGCGTATATTAAGGGATTAGCGCCATCTATGATTTGACGGGCGCGCTTTGCCGCCGCAATAACAATAGTGTACCGGCTGGTAATTTGACTGTCTACTTTACCGCTGTGGTTTAATTTATCCATAAGTTCGGAATACGATGGTCTTAACATTTGCTTTGCTCCTTAAAGGCGTTTATAATATTCGCGTTTCTGGCAGGGCGCAGGGATTCCGCGTCTACTATTTTGTTAATGCGTGTCACTGCGTTTTGCACTACGTCGTTTATAACAAGGTAGTCATAACGGGGTATAAGTTTTATTTCTTCGTGCGCGCGTTTAAAGCGGTCTTCCAATACCTCCATGTTTTCGGTGTTGCGCAAAATGAGCCTGTGATACAACTCTTCCATGGTAGGCGGCATCAAGAAAATGAGTACCGCCTCGGGAAATTTCTCGCGTATTTGCAACGCGCCGTTAACCTCAATCTCAAGTACGACCGCTTTGCCGTCGCTTATTTGCTCTTCTACATATTTACGCGGCGTGCCATAAAAATAATTAACGTACACGGCATGTTCCAACAATTCGTTGTGGTCTCTCATGTAAGCAAATTCTCGCGGGGTACGAAAAAAATAATCTCGGCCATCTATCTCGCCCGCTCTCGGCAAACGTGTGGTCACAGAAACCGAAAGCGCATAGTTTTTGCCCACCAAGCGTTTTACAACAGTGCCTTTCCCGCTTCCGCTTGGTCCAGAAACGATAACCAACATACCCTTCATAGTCTTTCGCTCGGCTCGCCCTCGGATTTTATATCATCCTTAAAGCTAACGCGTACTGATATGGTTTCGGGCAAAAGTGAAGAAACGACAACATAGTCTGTATCAGTGATAATTACCGCGCGCGTGCGCCTGCCATGGGTGCAGTCTATAAGGCGGCCTCGCTCGCGAGCTTCTTGTATAATACGCTTTATGGGAGCGGATTCATTGGAAACCAATGCCACTATGCGTTGGGACATTACAATGTTGCCAAAACCAATATTAACGGGCTTGTTAGGGCTCATTTGTTCCTCCGCTATCTGTCGATTTGATGACACACCTTAAGCATAGCAGATTTTCCAATTGTTTTCAATGCCTATGAAAAAACGGGCGCTGAAAATTTGAAGATCGCGCCCTTAATTATTCATAAGCCGTAAAGCTCACCTTCTTATTCGTCCAACTTGCCAGCCAGCAAGTCTGGTACCGACGAGAGCATCTTATTAACATACTGCTTGGCGACTACAAACTCTATTTCGCCTCCGTTCAACTCTACCGCATAAAAATCCTTATTGTACGTATAAAAATTTACATTAATGTTCGGATCCCCCGTGTTAAGCGTGTAGATAACGGTCACTTCGGGAGCGCCAGATTTAGAAAACGGCTCCGGCAGCGACGTGTCGTAACTCAGACCTATAACCAGTTGATAAAAATTTTTAAAAGCCTCGTCCTGAACAGTCTGACCATCGACCGTCGGCGCGATAACAGTTTTGGGCGTCGGAGTGGGCAATGGCGTGGCGTTTGGATCAGGGGTTGGCGTCGGCTCCGCGCTGGGTTGTTCTGGCGATGCAGGGTCGGGAGTCGGGGTGCTGGTGGGGGTTGGGCTTGGAGTCGGCGTTACCGGCTCAAACCTCCTGTTAAGCAGCAGATCGTATTTCACAGCGTCATCGTTTATCTGTATCCTGTCCACTGTATCTATATTGGGAAGAACGATAAAACGCTGCGTAAACCCAAATATATTAATATCGTAAAGTGGGGTGAGATAATTTTTGCTCATTTTGTACACGGCGAGTTTATCATACAATTTAACGTACTTATTATCGGCGTCCGCGTCAGAGCCTACCAGTAGGCGCACCTCGGAGGCGCTGTCTTTCATCCATATCTCTAACTCGGGTTCTTGAAGCCCATACCTGGCGTAGTCTGTCGGGTTGGGTTCCACATTGTCCCCTATCGCCCACCCAGATATCTTGTCAAGCACATTCGTCTTAAAATTATTTGTGTACAATGTCCAGCCCTCGTAAGGCGTCGCCATAAACAATTCGATAGCCCCATACGTATCCAGGTCGGCCTGTTTTTCTTCATCTGTACCGGGGTAATCAAATTCTATAGGCTTTTTTCCTTTTTGGGCAATGTATATATACTCTATCGACTCTGCCGCGATGGTCGGGATGGACTTATCAAGCAGCTGCCCAGCCGTTTTAAACGCCCTGTCGCCTGTGGTGGCGCTAATCATGTACACGGCGGGGTCGCCTTCCAGCATAACATAATAATAGTCCTTGGCCGGAGATTGCATCCCTACGCGCAGAATCAGGGACGAGCCGTCTTTTAGCCTACACGTAATTGTCGCGGCGGGGTCGTCAAGACCGTAGTCGGCGGGGTTGCCGTTATCGACTACTTTTTCGGCTGAGCCAAGGGCATAACCCAGTTTCGCCATCTCGTTAACAGAGTAGGTATCGATCGTTTCGTACTCATTATCCTTTATAACAAAATTTATCACTGGTGTGGGGCTGCTTGTGGGGGTTGGCGTTGGCGTAGCGGTGGCAGCCGGGTCAATCGTCGGCGTCGGGGTGGAAGACGGATCCGGCGTAGGCGTGCTTGTCGGTTTGGGATTGGGCGTAATTGTCGGGGTCGGCGTCGCCGTTGGATCCGCGACGGGGAATAATACCGTCGTTTCTCCATTCTTTAACGAGACGGACACAGACTCTACATCCCATGCCTTTTTGTCGATCAAGGTTACTGTTTCGCTCGGCTCTTCGGACTCTTCTACCTCTTCCGCAGGCTTGTTTTGCAAATAAATATACCCGCCCGCCAAACTTGCCACCAGCACAATACCTATAGCAAGAGAAATGACGCGTTTCAACTATGACGCCTCCTCAGCCACACGATAAACCCGACCGCCAAGATAGAAAACGGAATGATAACGATAGACATGAACGCCATAATCCCTATTTGCGCCTGGTTAAGCGTAAGCGGCGCGTCTTGCGGAAGGCTTTTGGAGGGGATATAGAAAGCGTCCGTCCTCTCTCTAAGCCAGTTAAGCGATTCTACAATTACAAAATAGTTCGCGCCACCAACCGCGTAGTCAAGGTTTTCGTCAATAAAACCGTTGGCGGCCACAATGACTATTTTCGAGGTGTGCTGCGTATCGGTATAGTAACTGTCTGTTACGGCGGTCATCAATGTTATTGGCCCGTCTACGTCTCCCGCCTCTTTTTCAAGGGTGGTGGTCTGCATATTTACCTTGCCATACGCCTGGCCAGACGTGACTAGCACATCCTCTATAGTGGTAGAATTCTTTTTTATCGCGGCGCGATCTACGCCCGACGCCTGACCGATAACAGGGTTGTACTGGCGAGACTTTAGGTTGGCGCTTATATCATGCTCCAAAACATTGGGGCGAATGTAAAGCGGGCCGTCCGCCATCATATTTTGGTCGCCTTCCACCGCGATATAACTGCCTATGCTTACACCGTAGGCCTCCAGCACGCCATTAAGAACCGGCATGTCAAAACCGACGTAGCTTACGGCAAATATCGCCCTGCCATCGTTTTCAAGATAATTAGCCACTCGTTTGGCTACACCCTCTGTCCAGTCGCGCGAGGGCTGGGTAATAAACAATATATCGCAGTCTTCCGGGATATCGGTGGTCGCAAAGTCCACAGAGTCTATATCAAAGCCCGCCATGCCCATTTGGCTGGTTAAAGATTCGCTAATCTGCACCTCGTTGTTACCGGTAACGGAATATATTTTATAGGCGTTTTCCGCCGAAACGTAGCTGATCGCGTTGGTGATGCGCGGTTCTATATCTACAGATTCAACGTATTGTTGATAGGTGTTGTAATCGATGCCGAAAGTAATCATCTCTGACGGGGAGATAACGCGGTGGCGTTTTTCGCTCACCACAATGAGGCTTTCCGCCTGCACCGCGCCATCCTCTTCTGCGTACTGCGTGGCAAATTGCGGGTACAAGTAAGGGTCTTTATACTCTACCTTAATGCGTGGCGAAACATTCTCGTATTCGCTCAACAGTTCCTTGAATGTAAGAGTGCCGACGTAGGTGGAGAGCATTTGGGCTTCCTGCCCGGTACGCGCCAGCGCGTAAATGGTTACGTCTTCATTAAGCGCCGCGAGCGCGTCCTTTGACTCCTGCGAAAGCGAGTAGTATTGGGAACTGGTCATATCGGCTTTTATATCAAGGCTGCCGGCTATCAGGTTAACGAATATCAATATCACGATCACTATAATGATCATGAGGGTAGATAACGAACCGTAGCGAACCCTTTTATTTTTTAAGGTATCCAAAAACTTCAAATTAAAGCCTCCTTATCTCCAGCGTCTCTTCTCTATGGCGTTTATGGACAAGTAGATAAACAAGCCCGTGAAAGAGAAGTAATATACGATGTCCGCCAAATTCAAAATACCCTGACTAAAGCTCGTGAAGCGCGAGAGAACAGAGAACCATTTAACGACATTAACCAGCAAGCCATCAAAAATAGTTTGATCATAAACCAACAGCCCGACGGTGGCGGCCAACAGCACAAGACCGATAAAAAGCGTTAGGTACAGGTGCTTTGTACTGTCATATATAAGATAAAGCACAATTCCGACAACGATAACGCAAAACGCCAGCGACGGGAGCGCGGCCGATCCGCCTGTAGACGACGATGTGAGGTTGGAGCTTATAAAGTTCGCCATGCTCTCCATAATGTACATAAATATCATGGCAAAGAAAGTCACGACCGCAGCAATAATTTGGTTTTCCGTGCAGGCGGACACAAACATCCCCATGGAAATAAAGGCGGCCATAAGCAACGCGTAGCCCAGGTACGACGTAAATATCTCCGCAACCGGCAGCGTCCCATAAGGGGTTATCATAAGGCAGTAAATGACAGTGATCAACAAACCAAGAACAGCGAGCGCGAAAGCGGACAAAAACTTCGCCAGCACAATGGAGGTTACAGGAACAGGCGATGTATAAAGCAACTGATCGGTCTTTTGGCGCGCTTCTTCCGCAAACAGACGCATGGTGAGTACAGGCACAAGAAGCAGCAACAGTATAGTAATATTGCCCAAAGCGTTCTGAAACGCGCCGCTCATGCTGTATATATTAATAAGCGTGAAAAATACGCCGACCAGCCCAACAAGTATGAATAGAAAAACGTAACCTATCCAACTGTTGAAGTAGCCGCGCATCTCTTTTTTTATAATGGCGATCATTAAGAAATTCCCCTTTCGCCGCCCGTGACCTGCAAAAATATCTCTTCAAGCGAGAGATCAAGCGATTTCATTTGCAATATGGGAAAATTATTCTTTGACATACAATTGAATATAGCCTCGCGTATGTCAACGTTTTCATCACCGGATATGGTGACGTCAACCGTTCCGGGTTCGTAACCGCCTATTTCGGCAAACTCTTTAAAGACGGGATAGTTCGCGAGCGCGGACAGAATTTTGGACGACTCGCCCTTCACGCGCACTGACATGGCGTGTCCATGTGTAAGGCTCTGCGACAGGCGCTCCGTGGTGTCTGACGCGACAATTTTACCTTTGGATATAATGATAACCCGATCACACACGGCGCTTACTTCCGAGAGTATGTGAGAACTTAGTATCACGGTATGTTTTTTGCCCAGCTTGGTAATGACATCGCGCATTTCGATAATCTGCTTTGGGTCCAACCCCACCGTAGGCTCATCCATGATGATAACCTTTGGATAACCCATCATGGCCTGCGCCAAACCGACGCGTTGGCGATAACCTTTAGAGAGATTTTTTATAACGCGGTTAGACATATCTCCAATGCGCACAGTCTCTTTTATATCGTCAATCATTTGCGCGCGCTCTGAAGGCTTTACTTTTTTCAGGTTGGCGACAAAGATAAGGTATTCGTCCACGCGCATTTCATTATACAGCGGCGGGGTATCGGGCAGATACCCAATGTTCATTTTCGCTTTTTCGGATTCGGCTACGATGTCTGTACCGTTAATGGATACATCGCCCTCCGTGGCGCTGATATAACCTGTCATGATATTAAGGGTGGTCGTTTTACCCGCGCCGTTTGGCCCCAAAAAGCCCACAATTTCGCCGTCATCTACAGTAAAACTTATATCGTTAATCGCGTAGTGCTGCCCATAGCGCTTGGTCAAGTTCTTAACCTCTATCAATATAATCCCTCCGTATCATTTTCCAGCAGTTATTTATTATACATAATAAGTGTGTCAACACAAGCTTATTATTAGTGTTTCTAGAAAATTCATAATATGTTCACATTTCACCAATGAGCATACGCGGCGGGCAGTGGATATGATTTCGTAGGGGCGCGCAGTGCGCGCCCGTGAGGTAGCCGGGCGATTGCCGAGAACCTACACCTACACCAATATCGAATAACCGGGCGATGGCCTATAAAACGCGTGGGCGCGCACTGCGCGCCCCTACGAGATCAAAACCCTTTTGTGAAAACGCTCGTTTAGAGAAGATAAAAGCGACAAAAAAGGACCGTGTAAAACGCGGTCACAAAACATCCTTGTTTGTATTAGCTCAACTCGGTAATATCTCCCGTAGTTCGGTCTACCTCTTCCGCGTCGCCATCAAAGTAAAATTTATAGCCCGCGTAACACACATAATAATCATACTTGACGCCATCAAAGTATAAATTCCCCTCGTCTACCAAGTCTCCCAAATATATGTCATAATCGGTCAAGTCGCATATCTTTTCATCAACCAGCGATTCCAAGTCGTAATAGCGCAGCGTGGTAACGCCGCTATCCTTGGTAAAATAATAAAACACATCGCCGGTAATTGTATATACATCCGGCTCGATATTGGTAATAACAGTAGTAGATGACTCGCCCGGTTCTTTTCGCAGCATTTTCATTTTGCCATCGGTCTGCATGATCAACATTAGCTTGGCGTCGTCTGGGCCAGTGTAGGTGTTAAGCGCGGTGTACGCCGATTCGCTTTCATCTTCATATATCAGCAATTGTTTAACTTCGTCCTCTTCCGTAAGTGTAACGATAACCCCATCCGTGTTTGTGGCGGTAAGTTTATCCATATAAATACGGGCTACGGCATAGGTCTTTTCCACACTTATATTTGTATAAAAAACATCGACGATATCCTGAGCGACGTCTTCCGCCAAACCTGGTTGGTATATTTCATCATCCAGCATTTTTATGGCGGTCGCATCGTCGTTGTCCCTAAGATCATCGTCGTACAATACGTCGCTATATGTAAATATGCTGGAGGAATTCATGATGAAATTCTTGTTGATCCTCTCCAGAATTCGTACATTGGTGTCCGCCAGATCGTTATTTTCAGCCGCATCCTCGTCGATCCGGCAGACACTCCAATATTCATAATCGTCATCGTCTCTGGTTAATCGCGCGTAATACACATAACCATCATATACATAAAATGGCGCCCACTCGGAATAATCCTCATACACTATCTGCTGTGGGTCGCCATTACCGTCTAAATACATGCGGAAAATTCCGTCCGCCGTTTCATAATAGCACCAATCGTCGTTAAGGTACACCTGGGAAGCTTCTTCATCGGATACTTTCGTGACGTCTTCATAATCGTTTGTCATAACATATACCCCTCCGCCAGGGTGGGCATACGCTACCATACCATCATATACAAAACTACGAGCGCTGCGTGACAACGTGTTTACCTTCGCCACGTTAACAGTCTCTCCGTCAGTTCTCGCGACAGTCCCTTCAGACTCATCATCGGCGCTGTTGATTCCTTCTTCCATAGGCGACTCTGATACTCCCCCGCCGAACATTTCCGCAAACTGATTTTTAAACAAGGTGGCAAAAAGGAAGGTTAACGCTACTACACATACGAGAATGATCGCGCCTATGGCAATTTTTTTGCCCATGCTCATAGGCTCTGAGTCGTATTCGTCATCATCGTCATAGTCGTCGTAATCCTCGTCATCATCGTCCTCTTCGTCTCGTTTGTTCCGGTTAAAAAATCCCTTGGTTGGGCCTCGCCTTGCCTCGTTCTCATCTTCCTCATCATCGTAATCCTCATCCACCGCTTGTTTTCTGCGGCGACGCGGCTGTCTCTGCTGTTCCTGAGAAAATGTCGCGGAGGAATTGCCGTAGCCATCGTGGCTATAGCCTCCTTGGTTTATATGCGGATTAGGGAGGGTGTTCGCAATAGTGTTTGCCGATCGCCAATCATCGGGTATCTGCCCGGGTGAGGGCGGCATGTTTATTTCCTGCTGTTGAAAACCTTGCGGATTTACTCCTTGAGGCTCCGCGCTTTGAAAATTTATACCCTGCGCGGCAAACCTATGTGGATTGGTCCCTTGTTGAGAAAAACCTTGCGAGTTCATTCCATGCTGACTAACGCCAACGGGAGGCAAGGTTTGCCCCATCGGATTGGTGTTTTGACCATACGACGCAACATGCGAAGAATTAGGCGACATAGGGTTATTAAGTGGTGAACCCTGTTGATACGTATCCATTGGCTGCCCCATCGGAGGCAATCCGACTGTCCCTGTCGCAAACGCGTTGGATGGCATTGTTCTCTCCGGGTTTGCGCTAATGGGCGAATTGCCAGGAGGCGCGGCGGGCGCGTTCTGCCCATTAAAGTCTTGCCCGCCATTTATCTCCTGCGGCAACCATTGATATGCTTGGTTAGGTTGAAACCCTTGTTGCTGTGGTGGGCTGGGCTGAAACCCTTGTTGTTGCGGTGGACCGGGCTGAAACCCTTGCTGCTGTGCTGGACTAGGTTGAAACCCTTGTTGTTGTGCCGGGCTGGGTTGAAACCCTTGTTGTTGCGGTGAACCGGGTTGAAACCCTTGCTGCTGTGGTGGGCTGGGCTGAAACCCTTGCTGCTGTGCTGGACTAGGTTGAAACCCTTGTTGTTGCGGTAGACCGGGCTGAAACCCTTGTTGCTGCGGTGGACTAGGTTGAAACCCTTGCTGCTGAGTCACATTTGGCTGCGTAAAGTTTTGTTGCGGCTGCCCTGTGGGCTGATATGGAGAACCCATATCCATCGCGCCACTTGAGACGCGCGGATTAACATTCATTTGATTTTCGCCTGATGGCGCGGCGCTGGGGGGCATAGGCTGACCATGCCCCAGCTCCGGCGGCTGACTGTTTAATGGACTACCGTAAGGCTGAACGGGTTGCGGCTGGTTAGGCGAACGCGGCGGCACTGTATTATAGGTTTGCCCGCTTGATTGTAGCGCTCGCGGAGTATGCCAAGAGCTGATGGGTTTCTGCATCGCGCCCGGCTGTGACAAGTTGCCTGGGGGCGCAACGCTCCCCCCGCCTTGTGGGTTAGCAAAGCTTGCCGAACCGCCGGTCTGCGGAGCATAAGGGTTTGAACTCCGACCATAATCCATGCGCGCGCCAAACGCTCCCGCTCCGTTTGCGGCAGACTCCCCGCGCGTGGGTTGACTATCCCTTGTCGGCATTTTCGCGCCGCATACGCGGCATAATGGGCCGTCACTATCGGCGCCACAGTTTGGGCATATCATTTGGCTCACCTCTAAATTCGTTAACCGGATCGTTGCACAAGAAAATTCTCTTATTTATGGTGTACCAAAAAAAACAAAATATGTAAGGACCTTCTATACTGCTTTACATCACGGCGTTTCGTTATTTATGCTCTTGCTCGCAATAGGCGCAGCGGTATATCTTATGCCGCCCATCGCGCAGATTAAAAATATGGCTTATGCCCCTCTCTATGCTGGTGATGCACCGAGGGTTTTTGCATTTTATAACATCGACCAAGGTGTCTGGCAACGACAGCTTGAGCTTGTGGGTAATAACTCCGTCCTCTATGATGTTTACTGTGGCGTTGGCATCCATATAACCCAACACGTCGAGGTCCAGGTCTATCCTGTCTTCTATTTTAATAATATCTTTTTTGCCCAGTTTTTCACTACGCGCGTTCATTATTATCGCAACGCTGCAATCAAGTTTGTCCAATCCCAGGTGATGATAAATGTCCATCGCGCCGCCGACCTTTATATGATCAATCACGACGCCCTTATCTATACTGTGTATCGTAAGCATCAATCGGCCTCCCGACAGGCGCGCTCAACAATTTAATAATCAACGCCATGCGAATTAATTTGCCGTAACGAACCTGTTCAAAATATTTCGCGCGCGGGTCTTTGTCAACTTCAGGGGCTATTTCATTTACCCTGGGCAGTGGGTGCAGCACCGCCATATCGGGCTTGGCCAATCGCATTTTGGCAGTGTCCAAAATATAGCTGTCCTTAAGCCGCACATAATCCTCTTCGTTAAAAAAGCGTTCGCGCTGCACTCGCGTCATGTAGAGTATATCCAAATCGCGCATATGATCGTCCAGGCGTTCGTCGCTTACTGTTTTGCGTTTATTCTCGCGTAATATGGTGTAGATATAGTCTGGCGGGCGCAATTCAAATGGTGACACAAGCACATACCTGTTGTCGGCATAGCGCGAAAGAGCTTTTATAAGAGAGTGAACAGTGCGTCCAAATTTTAAATCGCCGCAAAAACCTATTGTCAACTCGCTTAGTTTACCCTTTACGGAGTAAATGGTCAGCAAATCTGTCAATGTTTGAGTAGGATGTTCATGCCCACCATCACCAGCGTTGATAACGGGAATGAGAGAAAATTGTGACGCCATTAACGCCGACCCTTCTTTAGGGTGCCGTATTACAGCAATATCTGAATAGTTCGAAACAACGCGAATAGTGTCGGCAAGGCTTTCTCCTTTAGTGGCGGAACTGCTCGACTCGCTGGCAAAGCCAACGACCTGTCCGCCTAACGACAGCATGGCCGACTCAAATGATAGACGTGTTCTCGTGCTTGGCTCATAAAACAGCGACGCCATTATTTTGCCTTTGCACCTGTCCGCGTAACCCTGCGGGTTCGCGTCTATCTCTATCGCCAGGTCAATCAAATCGGTTACTTCTTGCGCGGACATGTCTGTGGATTCAATAAGGTGTCGCATAGTACCTCCCAAGCGTGTGTATGTTATGATACTCATAATACCTACTATACACTAAAGCCGCCTGGCTTGCAAAACACACATAAACATCATTTTCGATTTAATTCTACAAATCCCATCTATTACTATACTACTGTTTCTCTTATATTACAATCCCTTCTGGCAAACTACATTTAAGGTATTTTTTTCCTTTAACTCTGATTATGGCGCGTGTGAAACGGGTATGCTCTAGCGCTCGGAATGAGATAAAAGCAGTCTGTGAGGTTTCACAGACTGCTTTTTGTAATGACTATGTAACGAATATAATATTTGTTGTATTGACACTTCTGAGCTTTTTGGATATTCTATGAGTGGGAGGAGATGAATCATCATGGCAACTACTAATCTGAATATCCGAATTGATGAGGATTTGAAAAAACAGGCCGAGGGAATATTCAACGAGCTTGGGCTGAATATGTCCACCGCGCTCACCGTATTTTTACGTCAAACCGTCCGGTCAAATGGCATACCCTTTGAAATGCGTCTTGAAACTCCTAATGCTGAAACGCTTGCGGCGATGGAAGATGTCAGGCTAAAGCGCAATTTAAGAGGACCATTTAACAGCGTCAAGGAACTCATGGAGGACTTGAATGCTGACGATTAATTATTCCACGAGATTCAAAAAGGACTATAAACTTGTGAAAAAGCGTGGTTACGATATTGGACTGCTGGAAGAAGTGCTTGAGATATTGTGCGCCGAGCAGCCACTTCCGCAAAAATATCGTGACCACGCTCTGACAGGGAATTATGATGGGCATCGTGAGTGCCATATCACTCCCAACTGGCTTTTGATTTATGAAGTCGCGGGCGATGGACTGATTTTGTATTTGACCAGAACGGGGACGCACAGCGACGTGTTATAGCATCGGTTTGAAGGTATAATTGATGTGCGTGTTGTGCGCGGCTTTACAATTATTGAGGAAGATGGACACGGAAAATCACTGGCGTGAAAATCAGATAATTAGCCCAGCCTTAACCCGCTCAACACATACCCGCCCCAACGGAAATAAAAAAACCGTTGAGGCGGGTTAAGTTTTGCTCAAGATAAATCCAAGGCGCCGGCGTTCGGCTTTCCCGTTCGCATAACATTCCCGCGCTTCGGTAAGCATATTGTTGTATGCGCTAACCGCGTTCGCCTGACGCGACCCAGCCAATGCCGCGCCGCGAGCAGTATGGAAACGACCGTACAATTTTTCCAGCTTGAACTTGTACTCACCAAAAACGGAATCTCTATTGTCGGCTCCATCGGACACCACGCCATTAGTCAGTGTGTACAACGGTCTGGCGACCAACGCGCCATAGAACAGCGTTCTCGCTATTCCGATTGCGCCGCAAACGTCTACTTTATCGGCATCAAACAGTATTTTCGCCTCAATGCTTCGCGCTTGTGAATTTGAGCGAAAGCGGTGCGAGCGTATGCACTCGCACACCTGCGCAGAAAATTCCGGGGCAAATCCATTAGCAAGCAACCAACGCTCCGCCTTGATCGCGCCAACCTCCGCGTGGTCAAGCGCGGAGTTCTCAAGCTGCTCCGCTCTGCCTATGTCGTGCAGTAAACACGCCGTCACAAGCACGTCATAGTCAACGCCCTGCTCACTTCTCGCAATATCCAGCGCGTAGTTCAGCACCCGATAAACATGTTCTTGGTCGTGCGCGCTGTCGCGCATATTCTCAAGCATATAGTTCTCGATGGAGATAAAATCTGTCATTTCATTTGGCTCACTTTCTCCATGAATAATTTCTGCATCACCATTATAGCACTTTAATTTAATAATATTAAGTGATATAATCATGCAAAATCACAATAAATGTGGTCAAAGATTAAAGCTGTTACCCGTATCAGGCAAGCTGTAAATAACGATCGCTGTAAGCTGCGCAGGAACTCAAAAACTTATCAGACACATTCCCCCGAATGGAGATTAACTTATGGAACTCCTTGTCATACTCGCGATTATCCTTCTAGCGTCGCCTGTGCTTGCGATAGCCTTTGGCGTGCTGTACTACAAGGAGAGAAAGAGTAAGAACGAAAGGCTGAATGCTTTCGCGCTCAAACTCTACAACGATGGGCGAATCTCCAGGGATGAGTTTGTTTCCGCCGTCGGTTTTTCGCCGCCCGATTCCGCAAAGCCGGTTGATGCGCCGGCGCTTGAAAGCGAGGGTATCGTGCGCGACAATAACAAAGCCCCCGCGCCAAGCGCTGCTCTCCCGGCAATTCCGAAAAAGCACGTCAACACCGTGCCTGTTATACTCGCGCTTGGCGTTGTGCTTATCTGCGCCGCCGAAATCGCGTTTGTCACCTCAACGTGGAATACATTGGGCAGCGGCGCGAAGATAGGCGCGATCGCGGTGGGCGCGGCAGTGTTTTTCGCGGCGTTTGCGCTTGCCGAATGGAAATTGCTTATACCCAACACGGCAAGGGCCTTCTATCTGCTTGGCTCCGCCGCTCTATCGGCGGCTGCGCTTGCCGCCGTAATGCTTAATGTTTTGCCGCTTGGCACATCCCTTGGCGCGAGAGCGGCTTTGCCGTTTGTTATACTCACCCTTGGCGCGTTTGGTGGGTATCGGATGTACAGAAGCAATTTGTTCCTCGCGCTGGCGTGGATAGCTGCGTACACCAGCACAAACTTTCTGTCATTATGGCTGTTCTCCGACGCGTTTGGAAGGATGGACGCGCTGTTCCCAATAATCCCAACGGCTGTATCAGCTATGGGCGTTCTATTCGTTATGGTGTTCCGCGCGGAGAGATTTCGCGATAACAGGTTTTATATAACGCTCTCGCTTGCGGCGTTTGGGTTAAGCGCGCTTATATCGGCCATTGTAAGCGCTATGTATATAGACGGCGCAAGGCCGTACCGGGCCGTTCTTGCCCTGTCAATGATTGTGATAACTATAACGTTGTCTGTGGCGGCCAAGACGAACAAACTGCGTTTTATTTTCCCTCTTCAATCCATTGCGGCAATGTGGACGGCGCACACCGTAAGCGGAGTGATATTTTTAAATGAGCATACCGCCGATTGGCGCGTGGTTGCGGACGTTGTTCTTATGCTAGCGGCGTTTTTGTGGTCACGTTTCAACATAAGGCGCGCCAGCGCCTCGTTGTGGGACAGGGTTGCAAACTATGCCCATAATGTGATATTCCCGTTTTCTTTGCTAATCGCCCTTTCCTACGCGCAATTCTATGGCAACTTGCCCAACCCGCATATGTATGTCGCGGTAGGGATAATCGCCCTCGTCTATATTGCGCTGATGCTCGCCGAATCCCATAAGTTTTTGCGCTGGATATATGTTCTATTGGCGTTTGTGTTCAACTTTTTGGAATACAACCTGTTGAAAGGGGACTATGTAACAGCCACTTACGAACCAAACGCCGCGATCGTTATAGCCATTATGCTGTCGTTCGCGCTGGTTGTCGCGCTCGTCACAAATTTCAGACTGCCAAACCGCCAAAGTGATGGTTTAATCCAACATGCATACGGCTTTATGATGTGCGCATTTATAGGGTCGTTCTCCCTGAATCAGCCGTGCAGGATACTTTTCTTCGGCATGGCGGCGGCTATCGCGCTGCTTGACGCTTTATCATATAAAGACAGCAAAACCAGGCGCGTAATAGCCGGGGTACTCGCTTATGGTTCGGTGATCGTCTTTATAGACTCGATAACTGCCAACTTTGAGCATTTATGGTGGCCGTGGGGAATTCTGCCAGCGGTATCACTAACCGTATCGACAGCCGTTCTCGTTGCGGAGTCTATTCTATTTCACAAAAAAGGCACGGCAAAGCGCGCGACATTTATTGTCGCGGTTGTGGCGTACTCAGTTTTCGCGTTAACGTGGATTGGAATTGTAAATCTCTATGGCTACGGCTATGGCCGCATTGATGAGACGAGGATCGAGGCGGCGATCGCGCTAATAGTGTTCGGCGCCATTGGGTGCTTTGTAATCTATTATCGAGAACGAACCTTTGCCGATGTGGCAGCCGCGCTTGCCGTGTTTGTCGGCATACGCTCGTTTGTGTATAGCAGATCAATCCCTGATATAATGCCGAACGAGGTTATTGCCAACATTGGCGTGTCCATTGCGGTATGCGCCGGGCTTGCCTTTGTATTAGGCCGCAAACGCCATGGCTATAGTAACCTAAGGGCGGTCTGGCTAATTGCCTGCCATGATTTATTTAACTATCAAAAATGGGTTTTTGACCCTTACCGCTTAATTAACCTTGCGGCGGCGCTGTTGCTTTCGCTTAATCTGCTTCAATACCTTCGCGCTCGTGGAAAGGATAAAATAGACAAAGCGTTGATAAGCGTTTCCGCCGCTATTGCCTGCCTATCGCTCACCATATGGGTGGGGTGGCTTCCCGACCTTGTGAGAGTTACCAATTCAACGCCGTTGTCCGCAGTGATGTTGTCCGCAACGCCGCTGTTTGAGTTCTCCCCGTTAATCTTAGTGGCAGGGGCTTTTGTAACCGCAATTTTCGTATGGAAATTTAATCGATATTCCCATTGGGGTTGTTTTGTTGTGTCTATCATATGCGCGGCTCTTATATATTTTGGGCGCGATTACGCAAGCCCCCAACTGCTTCGCGCCGCCGTTGTGACTGTTGGCGCGCTCGCCGCCATTTGCGCGTCTATGCGCGTTAAACTTGGGCGCTGGTTCGCGTTTGGCATAGCTTGCCCGGCGATAGTATTCTTTCGTGAAACAGCGGAGTTTTGGCTTAATATGAAATGGTGGGTGTACTTGCTCGCCGTTGGTTTGGCGTTGGTGGCAATAGCCGCCGTAAACGAGGTGGAGCGGCGAAAGGGTTTAGGCCTATGGGAAAAGGTCAAACAAAGCCGCATCCGCGAATGGACCTGGTAGGAGGGGTATTATGAAACGACTATTGGCGCTGCTTGCGATTTCCGTGTATTCTGTGCCATTATCACTATTCCTTATATTTACTTTGCCCGACTTCGCCGCTGGCAAGTTCTTTATCCCCATAGGTTTAATGGTAGTTGCGTGCTGCATTGTTGTGGTCAACATTATCGGCGCGTTGTATTCCGCCGCGAGGAACAAAAAGCCGCGATTTTTGGCGGTGCTGATAGTCAAACTCATCCTTGTGCCGTTTTACATTGTTAATTTTGTGATATGGGCGGGAGGCTCGATGATATTTCATATCGCGATTATTTTCATATCGTTCTTGCCGATAGTCATTCCGTACACGCTTTTCACAATACTCGGCACATCGGCGCACAACATCTCAGGCTTGATTGTAATGCGGCGCAACGGGCAGATTTCGACAAAGCAACTTGTGTTTCACAGTATTTTACAATTAATTTCGGTGCTTGATGTGATTGACAGCATTGTGTTGGCGATAAAATTCCGCCCCTCGCGCTATAAGCCAGAAATTGATCAGCAGCCCCTTGTTGCTCATCACTTGAATTCCGAACAAGCAAATACATAGAGTATAAAAAATGAATTACCCTTGATGAACCGAACGGCGATTGGCTGGATTTTGTTTGCGCCAATCGCAGCGGACGTGAGACGGCAAATTCCTATGATATTGCTTTCGGTGCAGTAGCGGACGATAAGGTCTATACAGTTATCCAATACTATGAAAACGGCGTCTACGACAAAGCGGACGCTATCAAGCGGTTAAAGGTGGAGGAACTGTTCAACCAAATCTTGTTCCACACAGAAAAATCGCTAACCTATTGCAGCTTTGTGGGCTATGAGCGGTTAGGGGAGGCGTCAAGTGATGGAAAGCAACCAATTTGAACTGGTGTTGCAAACCATATCCATGGGGTTAGTAACAAAGATTATTACCGAGACAGGTATTGACGAAGATACAGCTATGGAAAAGATGTATTCGTCCGCGTTGTATTCGGCGCTTGAAAAAGAGGAAACCAAGGTATGGCATTACAGTGTTCCAAAGCTCTATGAGTTATTGGATAGCGAAACCAAAACCGGACAGCTTACGCTCCCCGAATATTGACAGGAGGGATTTTATTATAAGCGATACAGCACATTTCAAAGTGTTTTGCCTTGAACGGTATAAAAGCGAACACCATATGAAAGGCCATGAGGCGTTTCGCCTGTTCAAGGAATACGGCGTTCTTGACTACCTCACATCCTTTTATGATGTTCTTCATTCCTTTGGCGACAAATATCTTGTGTCGGACATTGATGAGTTCATCGCCGCTCGCAGGACAGTTTAACATAGAGGCAATCGGCAGCCCCGTCATAGAAAATAGCGCCAAGCTATGCCCTGCTTGCCCCAATTGGAGCAAGCAGGGCATAGCTGCGTTGTGTTTGCAAGCGTTTGTATTGGTTGGAGTGACCAGAGCAAGATATCAAACCGCAGTGCTTTCCCTCCGATGCATAGCGTCAGCCAAGCCGTAAATCCGCAAGTTTTACCGTTTCGCCACGCTTATATTCGGCGCGGGCTTGCGCTATGGCGTCTATTTCGTCCGGGGTCGCGTCATCCTCTGGTATAAAGCGAATCATTACATTGTACAGAGTGGCAAGGCCGGATTCTTCCACAATATCAACCAGCGCGTGTAAATGCTGTCTGCTTACAGCCATTAAAAACACCTCATTTATTATAGGCTTCTTCCTCATTTCACGAATAAACCCGTTGGCCGTCTCACCTCAAGCCCCGCATATTCAACATTGTAGCGCATTTGCGGCTGAATTTCAACGAAGAATCTTGAGCGACTGATCTGTTGGCGCGGCAGCACAGACGCCGTGCAGCCTGTAAGCGGCTCACCATGCCCAACAAAATAAATGGTGAATTTTAAGGGATAATGTATTATACTTACTATGCAGGGAGGCAATGAACAGAGTATACTTGACATAAACGATGCTAAAGGCAATAATTAACATCAAGTCAATAAACAAAGAAAGGAGGACGATACCAGGCAAACTCTGGTATCGATGCAACACTTTGCCAACAGATAATAAAAATGACAATAACAACGTTAACAAAAAGCGTATTCTCTGGCTAAAGCCCGCATTGATATTTGCGGGTTGCGTCGCCGTAGTCGCGGTCGCGATAATATTTGTCACACGTAACACATCACTCTTTAAACCGACAAATTCAGACATGGGCAACGCCGACATCATAGTCAGCGACTCATCGTCCGGCGCGATGCAAACGGAATACCCCACACAGACGAGCGCGTCCGATCTTGTCATCACACCTTTATCGCAAAGCGCTGATGGTGTGGATATTAATTCCGCGTTCTCCATACAAACGACAAAAAGCAGGGACGAGATCTTGTCGTCCCTTAAAATAAAATCAGGAGAGCCGTTTAGCTTATCGGAAGCTATCAAAACAGACGGCGATTCACTATCATACGAGCTAACGTTTAACGAGCCTCTGGCGGAAGATACCGTCTACAACTTCCATTATTATACGCAATCAAGGTATGGCCCCGACTTAAGCTACGCGTTTCAAACCCAGGAGGGGTTTAGGGTAAAATCAAGCGTACCTGCCAAAACCGCTGAAGATTATGAGGAGCATCCTCCAACTGGCATCCCTACCGACACGGGCATACAGCTTACATTCTCCTCGCCGCCCGTGATGGATAAGATTTCTGACTATTTCACCATTTCTCCCGCAGCGCCGGGCGAATGGGAGATCAACGGCGACACCTTGTACTTTGTTCCAAAAGCGCCCCTAAAGCCCCAAACGACATATACCGCGACGCTGAAAGCGGGTTTTTCCGATGTCGCCGGTCACTCCACGCGGCAAGACTATACGATATATTTCACCACTGGAACTGACAACAAGCAGCCCATGCTCTCCCATTACGACAATGTATATGAGAATTTTTTGCCAAACGATGAGATCATCCTGCGTTACAGACTGGGTGATGGGTTTGCCCCTATAAATTTTACAGTCGAGATATATAAGATGACCAATGAAAAGGACTTTTCGCAATATTATTCAAAATACGGCGACAGCCTTGCTGGGCAGCCAACGCCCACTGAGCGATTTTCTACCGGTCTTTTTACCGAAAACTCCGAGGAAGAGAACATCGGATACCTAGCGTTGGACACATATCCAGAGGGTATGTACCTAGTGAGGCTTTTGGCGGAAGACAGAAACGCGTCCGCTTCTGACGCTTTGGAATCTGGTGAGCCGTTTGCCATAAACACCTTTATACAAATAAATCGGCTGTCTGTATACTCGCTTTCTATTGGCGGCGATACTGTGTTTTGGGTAAACGACACAAGCGACGGCAAACCCGCAAGCGGCGCGAATATCAATGTTTCCGGCCTACGCGGCACAACGGATTCTTACGGGCGTTGCATCATGACCATACCCGTTGACACCCGCGCAAGCGAGGCGGTCTCTATCACTTACCGCGACGCCGCGCCTTTCGCGTACACTAATGAGCTTTTTGCAGAATATGAGCGAGCGACCAAACTCTGCTATTATACCTACCTTTACACCGACCGTGACGAATACCTCCCTACCGACACGGTTAACATTTATGGGTCTGTCTGCCCTGCCTCCAATGACTATCGCCTTACTTCAAACGATGTTCTTACATTAAGTTTGGATGGTATGAACTCGGTTGAACTAGCGCCTGATCAACACGGAGCGTTTACGCATACGCTGCAAGCGGAGAATATGAGCGGCTATGCGTATGTGTACCTCAAGTTAAATGACGAGATAATAGCGTCACGGACTATTCGCTTTGCCGACTACAGTAAAGACAGATATATTATCGACGTGAAGACCGACAGAAGCGTGTACTTTGCTGGCGAAACGGCATATATTGATTTGTCCGTGGCATCACAAGATGACTCGTCATCAGACGATTCGTCATTACACGATATTCCCGTAGCGGGTATTGAACTGGTTAACTCCCTATCGGGCAAACGGATCGGGCAAACAGATAGATATGGAGCTCTTACAGACACGGCTACAGTCGAAAGCTCAACGGGCTGGCGCCCTGTGCCATCTGGCGTAGAATACAGCCTGTCTGGCGCTCTGGATAACTATAAGACCGCGACAGCGGAATATTATACCCTGCCTGGCAACATAATGTTAGAGCACGAAATAACAGACAATACTGTGCGATTTATGGCGAGTGAAATTGTGCGCTCTAATCTCGAAGACGCGGTAAGCCAAAGCGCGTTTTTATCTCCAAGCGGGCTTGCCGCTTCCGGTACAGACGCGCTTGACGGCGAGTCCATCTCTCCAAGCGTCTATCGCGGCATGGCGGTTGACTTGGACTTCTCGCTGGATCTTTATGAAGTAACCTATGAACGCGTCGAAATCGGCAAAAAGTATGATTATAAAGGCAATGTTAACGTACCGTTATATTCTTACGACCACAGCGAGGAGAAGATCGACAGCTACAGCTTTGCCCTAAAGCGCGGGAGTCTTTACGTGTCTGACTTGCCGCTTAAGGATGACCCCCTGGTTTCGTATCGCGCGCTTGTGTCATATAAGGACACGCAGGGACGCGCCGTCAGCTTTGAATTTTACATTCGCGAAGCCAGCCTCCGCCATGATGGCGCGCCAGATTATCAGATAGAGCTGATACGCGAGCTGCAACCCGCGCAGCAGCCATACGCTATGCGCCTGAATGAGACATCCTATATACGCTTTAGCGACACAAACTCCGACACCCCGATAACAAACGGACAGCTTATGATAGTCGCCGCCAACGGCAGAATTTTTAACGCTGACGTCGGCGATCCTCAAAGTGTTCCGATCGTGTTTAACGATAACTACATGTACAATTGTCAGGTGTTTGGCGTCTGGTTTGACGGCGAGCACGCCTACCCCGCCCGACTGCCCATAAATATAGATTTTGACGCGATAGAACATCGGATGGGGGTAAGCGTTACTTTCGACAAAGAAAGCTACCCGCCCGGAGGAGAGGCTATATTAAACATTACGACGACAGACTCGCGTGGCGAGCCGGTAGAAGCCTCGGTTAACATCAGCATAGTTGACGAATCCGCAAATGGCATAACGTCATTAAATAGCGTGGCGGCATCTAATAATGACGTTACGCGTAATGCTGACGACTACGCGCAAGAATTTTACGCGTCCGCCAATTTGAGTTCTTACAGCGCGAACTACTTTGCGTATACATCTAACACGAAATATGATATAAGTGTGCGCGAGGCGGACATGGATGAAGAGAAAGAGCCTAATCTCGCAAGAGATTTTGAGCTCGCAAGAGATTTTGCGCCGACAAAAAGCGGGTACTCCATATTCGAAAACATAAGCACAGGCAAAGCGGGTACGGCGCAGCTGGCCGTTAAACTGGGCGAAGGTGCGATAAAATGGCGACTGACCGCGCGCGCGGTTAGCGGATATGACTCGCGAGACATGCTGCTTGGTGGTACGGAGGAATATATTACCGCCACTTTGCCATTTTATGCGGATATCATTATGCCTTCGGAATATGTCGAGGGAGACGGTATAGCGATTTTTCTAAAACCCGGCGGTTCAGACTTCGACGCTAATGACATTCAACCTGTCGAGTACACCATGCGGGTGCGAAAGGGCGCAGAGGATGTTTTTACAGCTGTACAGACCGACAGGTATTTTAACCTGGGTATGATTAGCGCGGGTGAATATACCGTGAATGTGACGGCGGAGTATCGCGGCCATACACATACACTGGAAGATACGCTGTATGTCGCGCAAACGGGGGTACGATTGCCGCTAACAAATTATCAGCGACTTTTTGATCAAAATATGCGCCTCAACTCCATAAACGTGATCGACTCGCCTATTAATATAAAATTTATTAACAATGACTACTATGATATGATCAGCAGGTTGCTGGAGTTTGCCAAAAACAGCAAACGCGCGGACGAGGTTGTGGCAGCGGCTTTTGCGCAGGATTTTTTTGCGAATGAGTGGGACAAAGGCGCTCCGCGTATGAAAGCGGCGGGGTCAAACTTGCCGTGGTCAAGCGGCGGCTTGCCCGAACTTTTGTATGGTAGCCCCAAATTTATCTATACCGCTCGATTTACCGCCGCGTTCCCTGAATTGGTTAGCGACGAGCAGCTCAACAAAATGCTTCCCGAATGGACAATGACCTACAAAGACGCGCAAACCGCGTGGCCGGACGATGTTGACAAGCAAATTGAATGGGCTTTCGGCTTTCTTATGCTTGCGGCAAAAGACAAACCGGTGCTGCTCGCGATGGACAAATACGCCCAAAACCTTGAACCGATCACGGATTACAATAGCGCTGTGCTGTCATATGCCTTCACCTGCGCTTACGCGACCCTGGGCGCCTATGACAAAGCTGCGGCGCTGACAGATTTTGCCGCGCAACCTGTTTATTCGTCAAATGAAGAGGAAGCCGAGAAACAGCAAGAATTTATCGAGACGCTGCGTTTTTACGCAATGACCCATCTTGAGCCGTCAACGGCGCATGAGTATATGTCCAAGTATACGCCCAACAAATATGTTAGTGACATGCCTGAATGTATACATTATGTCAGACGATTTCTGTCTAAAAACGGCAACACGGCGGAGGTACGCTACACCCTTAACGGCGAAGACGTAACGGCGCGGCTTACCGACTACACTGTTGCGGATTTGAGCCTAAGCAAAGCGCAATTCAGCAACCTTAACGCGTTATGGAAAAACGGAGACGTCGGAGTTTATTTAAAATATAAAGGAAGGCCCTCCGAATTGGTGATAACAAACAATAAGTTAGGGTTAACAAAGGAAATAACAAAGGTCAAAGGTAACGAATACGCGATAGGATTTTCTGTCGCCATGCCCGACGAAGCTCCTGCTGGCATGTATCGCATCGTTGACAGACTGCCCAGCAACATGCGATACACATCAGGCGAGCAACAATCTGTAACACAAAATTCATTGTACACTGTCGTGCTATCTGAAAGTCAAACAGTCGATATATGGTTTTACTATGACGGCACGAGCTGCCCTGAGATAAAATATTACGCCCTGCGCATAAACGACGCAAACGCCGCTATTGAGCGGGCATATATAAGCTCGCAGTTTAACACAGGCGATCTATGGGGCGCAAGCAATACGATAGAAGATCTTGATTGAAAGCGCGTGATATAAAATAAGTTGGGGCGACCGCGATGGGCCGCCCCTTTGTTGCAGAATAAAATAACTTTCTAGCGGCCCACAAATTCCAGCGACCACAATGTGCCATAAGTTTCGCTTCTGCTATAACCCACCCCCACATGCGTGAATTCCTCACGCAGTATATTTTCTTTGTGCCCCGGGCTTGCCATCCACGCGTCAACGACTTCCTTCGGTGTGGCCTGACCCGCTGCTATGTTTTCGCCCCAAATTCTATATGTAATATTAAACATATCCATTAATCCGTACGGTTCGCCGTAAGTCGGCGATATGTGGTCATAATAATTTCTTTGTATCATGTCAGTACACTTGAACTGTGCCGCTTCAGACAACATCGCGTCTTTCGCCAACAGGCTCATACCATTTTTTTGCCTTTCTACGTTTACCAAATCGAATACCTGGGCTTTATAGCTACTTGCGATGGTGGCGTAGGCTTCTGTGCCGCTGCTTACCTGTGACACTTCAGCGGCTAACCCAGAGAACAGAGCAGTGGCTTCTTTCTCGCTCAACACGCCATACATATCCAAATATGTTTCATGCGTTACATACAGAAGAGGGTATATCTCTGCTCCTGTTTCGTAAATATGGGCAAAAACTTCCCCGCTAAAATTCGCGTTAAGCGCGACGGACCTATCTACCGCATAAACGGTTAGGCGCGCGTTTTCGGCGGCTTGTTTTATTGTTTCTATGTACTGGGCGTGAATTGGGTCGGCACTACTGTAAAAGATAATGACCCCGCCTTCCGCTCGTTGATTATAACGTCGCTGCGCTTCTTCGTAAGTGACCTCTTTCCAATATTGCGAGTATGCGCCTGTAGGCGTCGCAGGAGGGGTTATCGCAACTGTGGGCGCTATCGCAATTGGCGTTGTCGCGGCTGACGCTGTCACAGGGGTTGGTTCGGGCCTTATGTCATTTTCCGCGCTAAGTATCTTTAGACCATATGTATTCGCGCCAACGTCGTGTGCTATCTCAGCTCCGATTGCTTGGGCAAAATCTGTTATATTCACATAGTTGTAATCGTTTATCAAGTATGCCCTAACACTCTTTTTTGTTCCATTTATCTTGAATGTATTGGTACTTGGCTTTACAGCAATGAGATCAAGCGGCTCATCCTCATTTTTATTATTAGATTCATTAGCTTTATTAGTAACAATGTCGATAACACCTGAATCAGCATCATATTCATTAACAAAACCTATGCTTTGCCCCAGCAATCTCAGCTCGTAGTATACCTCTCCATCTATCTCATATGTATTACTGTCCGCGAATCGACCGTTCACATACAATGTGGCAACAACCGGCGTCGCTTTGGACTCACCAAATACCATAAAATGTGAGACTTGATATACACACAATATGGTAAAGAGTAAAAAAAAGATTACATTATTCCTTACCAAGCGCATTTGCCCCCTCCAATTCCCATAAAAAATGTATTAGCAGATATTCGCCCTTTCTAAATTGTAATTTAGATATAATCTAAATATAATTTACGAGTATAATTTACGCCAATATTACAGAAATGTCAAGCGCAAAGAAACATAATACAACAAGAAACCTTTGCCAATTGCTAGCAAAGGTTTGGTAATATTTTTTTCTTGTTGTTTTAATTGTTTTAATTATTTGAATCATAAATATTTTTCCAAATCTATTTTTTGGGCTTCGTATGTTTGACGCATCACAAGGTTGCATATGCGCCTAAATTTATCGGTATTATCGCTTACGAAAAACCTATGTCCGCCTCCCAGTTTGTGGGCCTTATTCTGTATGTCTTGTTTGATTAAATAAGCCTTCAACTTACGCGCCGTCGATTCCGCCGCGTTAATGATCTTGACCGGCCCAATCACATCACGAATACAATCGACAAGCAGCGGGTAGTGTGTGCAGCCTAATATTAAACTGTCTATTTCCTTATCCAACAATTCCTGTAAATATATCTCAGCCGTTATTCTTGTTACCGTGTTTTGCGTCCATCCTTCTTCGGCAAGGGGCACAAACAGGGGGCAGGCCTTTGCGAACGCCCTCACGCCGGGGATCCTTTCTTCCAACAATTTCACATATTTGCCGCTGCGTATGGTCGCTTCTGTGCCTATTACACCAACAATCTTATTTCGCGTAACGTGCGCGGCATCCTCTACTCCAGGGCTCAATACCTCTATAATGGGTATGTCAAACTCGGACTGAAGAGAGTCGTAGCTATTGCTGCTGGCCGTACTGCAAGCTATTACAATAACCTTAACGTTATAAGAAAGCAAAAAGTTAAAGATTTGCCTGCTAAATTTAGTCACTGTCTCTGCGCTTTTTGATCCATACGGCACGCGCGCGGTATCCCCAAAGTAGATCAATTCTTCATCAGGCAGCAATTTCATTATTTCGCCAATAACGGTAAGTCCACCTATGCCGGAGTCAAAAACACCTATGGGTCTGGAATCCAATCTACTGCCACCCCTCCAATAAATATAAGCTATCTCAACGCAATCTCTATTAATCGATCAATCAGATCGGGCAAGCCAATGCTGCTTGCCTGCCACAGTTTAGGGTACATGCTAATGGACGTGAAACCGGGCATGGTATTTATCTCGTTAAAAATAACGCTGCCCGACGTTTCTTCCCAAAAAAAGTCCACGCGGGCCAATCCACGTCCGTCCACCGCGTTAAACATCCTTATAGACTGACTAGATATCTCTTCCGATATCTCTTCGGGCAAGTCTGCAGGGAAAATGGTTTTGCTGTCGTCGCTGTCATATTTACTGCTGTAGTCATAAAACTCACCAGCAGCTATAACCTCACCGACCACTGAGACGCTCACGTCGCCTCTCCAGCCCAGCACGGAACATTCCAGCTCACGCCCTACAATGCCGCGCTCTATTATCACTTTGTCATCGTATGTTTTCGCCGTATCTATGGCGGCCAATAGTTCCTTTTTATCATTGGCCTTACTTATACCCACAGACGAACCTGTGCTCGCGGGCTTTACAAAGCAGGGATAACCTATCTTACGCATCTTCCTTAAACCCGCTTTAACGCTTGCCTCGTCCCACATGTTTAGCACAATGTAGTCCGCTTGCTTTAGCCCCAAATTTTGAGCGATTATCTTGGTGAATGTCTTATCCATACAAATAGCGGATGACAACACCCCGCAGCCTACATAAGGCAACCCGCCCAGCTCCAAAAGCCCCTGCAAGGATCCGTCTTCGCCATTTTTGCCATGCAGCACGGGGAACACAACATCTACTGGCACATACTTTACCTTGTCGCCCACTATGCGCAAAAGCCCGCGATTAACCCTGTCGGGGCTAAGCACAACAGCGGTACCAAATTTTTCCCAGGGCACATTGCGTAAATTATCTACCGCGCCGTCGTACAAAAGCCACTTGCCTTCACGCGTAATATACACGGGTATAACATTGTATTTCTCTTCTGAAATATTTGCCATAACCGTGTAAGCAGATACCTTGCTTACCTCGTGCTCCGTAGAGCAACCTCCAAACAAAACAAGTACATTTTTTTTCAGCAAGACAATCACCTTTTTGTTATCAATATTTCGACCCACTAAATCTTACAGCACCTTCGCCAGAGCGTACGTCTACTCACGCCCATAAGCGTTCTCTATTCTGGTAGATACAAGCGCGTTAATTCCGTATCGTTTATAATATGCACACCCAATGATTTTGCCCTTTTGTTTTTGGCCGACGCAGAATCTCTGTCGTTGTTAATTAGGTAATTAGTTTTAGAAGTGACAGACGATGTGACTTTGCCTCCCAACGATTCTATATGCTTCTGCAATTCGCGGCGGTTTTTGTAATTCACCAAATCTCCCGTTATTACAAATACCAACCCTTCCAATGGGCGCCTTTCTGCGTTTCCAGTTTCCGTATCTTGATTGTCTGTACTGGATATCGGCATGGAAAGCAAGGGCAATATCTTTTCTAATAAGGCTACGTTAACAGGGTCATCAAAATAATCCCGCACGGAGTCAGATATCTCCGGGCCTATACCCGGTATAGCTTGCATCTGGTCTGGAGCGGCAGCCATGATTCGCGTTATGTCATCATTAAAGTGAGCGCACAATAATTTCGCCGTACTTAGGCCCACGCGATAAATGCCCAGCGCGTAAAGCAGATTGGCGGGGGCGACAGACCTAGAACGCTCTATGGCGCTTACCAGCCTTTCGTATGATTTCTGTCCGAAGCCCTCTATACAGATAATATCATCCTTGCGCGTGTGGAGCGAGTATATGTCGGTAAAATCTTTTATAAATCCCGCGTTAATAAATTTTTCTAGCGTTTGCTCGCTTAAACCCTCAATATTCATGGCGTCGCGGCTTACGAAGTGGGCGAGAGAACGCAAAATCTGCGCGGGGCAATTGGGATTGTCACAGCGTAATACCTTGCCTTCACGAGACTCATCAACCCGAGTGGGATGGCCGCACACAGGGCACTGGACCGGCGGGGCAATAGTAGCGCTACGCGTGAGATTTTCCGCTATTTGAGGTATTATCATGTTCGCTTTATACACGCTTACAACGTCGCCAACGCCAAGTTTGAGGTTGCGAAACACGCTGATATTGTGCACGCTGGCCTGCCGAACGGTTGTGCTTTCTATCTCTACCGGTTCGAACACCGCCACGGGGTTTACCAAGCCCGTGCGCGATGTATTCCATATAACATCAGTCAATATGGTCTCTACCGCTTCATCGGCCCATTTTAACGCGATGGCGTCACGCGGGAACTTCGACGTGGCGCCTAGTGATTGACTATACATTATATCATCATAAGCCAGCACAAGCCCATCGGTGGCAAATGGGTTGCCTTGAACGCGAAGCTCGAAATCGCGCACTGTATTTTCTATATTGTTTTGATCTACGGTCTCAAATTCCACTGCGCAAAAGCCCAGCTCGCTTATTTTTTCAAGCAGGGCAGATTTACTTGTTTCATCGTAATCAGACGAAATTACGCCAAAGACGTGGTAAGTCACGCCACGCGAGGCGGCGATGGAGCTGTCCAGTTGGCGCACGGTACCGCTGCACAGGTTGCGCGGATTTTTATATTTATCTTCTGGCGGAAGGGCTTCATTGATGCGATCAAATTCGCGAAAACTGATCATGGCCTCGCCGCGCAACACTAACTCGCCGGGGTGATCGATGACGAGGGGAAGGTTGGTAAAAACGCGGGCATTGTGCGTCACATCCTCGCCTACCTCGCCATTACCACGCGTGACGGCCTGCGCCAGGCAACCGTCAATGTACTTGACTACAACGGTAAGCCCATCCATTTTCCATGATAAAATACCCGCTTTATCTCCAAGAAATTCCGCCAGCTTGCCAATATCTTTTGTTTTGTCCAGCGATAGCATAGGCGTGCTGTGGCGAATCTTTACCAGCGAGCTAACCACAGCATAATTTGTTGGGGAGGTTTCGGGATCGCCGCTACCGGAAGCCGCGCTACTGGTTTCAAGGTATCCCGCGTACTGCGTGGGGCTGTCTGGCAGGACAATACCCGTTTCGCGCTCAAGCGCCGCAAGCTCATCATAAAGGGCGTCGTATTCGCGGTTGGGCATAAGCTCTGTGTTTTCCTGATAATAGGCGCGAGCGGCGGGTATAAGTACGCGCAATATTTGTTGCATCCGTTCCGTGGTATCCATAAATGACTCCTGTACACAGCGCTCGCCAATTTTGTATCACATGATAAATAGCTTTATCACAATAAAAATAGCTTTCTATAGTATGAAAGCCCTGAAATATACAGGGCTCGAAAAGACAACCAGGCACCAGCCGGATTTGAACCGGCGATAAAGGTTTTGCAGACCTCTGCCTTACCACTTGGCTATGGCGCCGGAAAAAAAGGGGGAATGACTCGTGGGGGAATTGAACCCCCGTTACAGCCGTGAAAGGGCTGTGTCTTAACCTCTTGACCAACGAGCCATTATACAATGCGCCAAAAGATACGAACTACCGATCCGGCAACCGATCCAGCAATAGTGGTCATTATAATCCCTGCGCGCGTTGTTGTCAACAGGAAGTTTTGCGCTCTGATTCGTCTGATCCGCATGTGATATTGTCTCAACGCCGTCGCACAGACCGAAGCATGGCGTGTGCCTGCGCGGATGGAAGAGAACCGTTAAGCGAGCGATATGGCGACAAGCCGCTTAAATTATTACTAAAGCACAGAATATCCATTTGCTTTGCAAGTTCAGCAAAGGCGTCGCGAGCATCTTTTTCTTCATCGGGGGAGTGTCGAATTAACATTTCTATAAACTCTCTTGGCGTTTGTCCTGGCAGTCTTGGGCATCCTCTGCGCTTACTTCGGTATTCAAGGCGAATGAAAATGCCTGCGGGTTCACGAAAGTGGGTTATTAATAACCAATAAAACCGCAAGCGGCTATTTATACGGGCAAATAAGTCTTTGAGGAAAATCGGGAGGGAAAGCTCACTGACAGACTCTGCCACGACATTGCCTCTCGCAAGTCTATTCCCGCGACGATATTTAAAAGCCCTGTATAGCGCGACCATCGCAAAAACGCCTAACAGGATTAACGGAACCCACCCAGGCGACACAGCGCCCCTCCCCTCTGACGGCATTGGCACGAGGCCAATCCCCGTTCCAGAAAGCGTCTGCGCTTGGCTGTTTGGGAATAAGGAAGCGATATACGCGAAAAATCTGAGTATAACGCGTGCAATCCAAAAAAAGAACCCTTTAAAACTTGACAGTATCCTTAAAATGCTCTCCTTTGTTCCGGGCAGCGTTAAAAACAACAGTACCACGGATAGCGCTGCGGCGACTCCCGCGCTGGAAATGACAAAAGCCCATGCAGAAGCGCTTCTTCCGTTTTCGGAGTATTTGCGTCTGCCCTCAGAGCGCAGGTAAGAAAGCAGACCCAGGTTAAGCCCTTGGGAAACTATGCAAAGCGCGTTAAGCCCAATACCAGAGCGAAATGCCTCATCCTGCTGCATACACAGGAATATGCCTATGCCAAAGAAAGCCAATTGACTGTAAACCATCATTGTATTGACGCCGACAGGGTTATAAGCCAAATAAAGGCTGCGAAGCACAGGATAAACGAAAAGAATCGCGCAAAACACATACGCAAGAGCGCCGGAGGCGTTGCCCAAACGCGGCAGTAGCACAAACTCGCAAATAACGGCCAGCCCCAAATTACCCATCGCTACCCGCGACATGGTATATTCCCTACGCGCCAATAAACAGTTGAGCGCGCTCATAGCCGCCGCGCACAACAGGAACAGCGCTATAGGAATTTGAATCATCTCATTTGTCTCATAGCCGTAAGACAGATTGGTGATGGAGAGGCGGGAGTACACACATAACAACACGGTTATGTCAGCAAGAACAGGGACAAAAGTACGAAAAAACTCCTTCGGGAATCTCATAAACCGTTCCTCCGGGCTGCTTTTATTGAGTTAAGGACGCGCACCCTCATCTCGCCCCCGCGCCGCCCGTCCACTTCATCCTCATAGACAAGTATTTGACACCTACGCGGAGGGAAAATCGACAGGATATTCATTGAAGCGGCCTCCTCGTAACTAAAAGCAATATAGTAAACCTGACCGGGAATATTTTGTTCCATAAACTGGATATTTCTGATTGGCGCGGCATCTGCCTGAACTGCGGCCAGAAGTTCTAGCATATGCGCTAAGTCAGACGGCATGGATGAAGGTCGAGCGTAAGTTTGGGGGAAGCGCGAGGCAGCGGGAACAACGAGCCCCACAAGTATGCCTTTGGCCTGCAAACCGCAAATGAGCGACGCCAGTATAGACAGACTTTCTTCCAGCGCTGGGGACGGGGCATGTAAAAAAGAAACCGAGTCAAAGATAAATAACACTTCATCTGGCGCGACCAACTCATATTGGTTAACCTTGAGCCCTTGCCCCTTGGCCAGTAAGCGCTGGTTGATTCTCCGGGCAGAGTCTCCGGGTAAATAATCGCGTACAGATTTAACCCGTGCGGTATCCTCCAACGACCCGAAACTGGATGAACGGGAATCCCAGATGTCTTTCAGCACCCATTCTATGGACACGCCAACTAAAGCTGGATAGACGTAGATGGCAACGGGCCGCTTTAATACAAAACGTCGGCTTAATGTAAAGAGCCCAAAGCCGTCCCCAGAGCGTAACTCGACATTATTTATCTCAAATACCCCCCGCTTCGCGGCCAGCCTTTCATTTGAAAAACGAACGATTTGACGCCATTTAATATGAGTAAGGGCGTAGACACAGTAATAAGAAGGGTTGTTGTCCGTATTGCCGAGCCGCACCACAAATCTCGAGTCAGCGCGTATACACCCTTCGGGGTTGTAGGGGGTTAGAATTTCCAGCCAAAGCATGGGCAGCAGCTTATTATTCTGAACGCTTATGTTAAAAGCAAGGCGCTGACCCGGAAAGAGCCCGCGATGAGAGGCGTTTATATCACAGGCCACACGCCGAAGCGACGCTAAACCCCAAATACGCGCGGAGCAGCATAATATAAACACGAAAGCCGAAAAAATCGCCATGGCGCGCCACCCATTCCAAGCGGCCAGTAAACTGGCCAAAAGCCATATGACGAGGGCGCATGGGTGGGTTATCCACATGTTTCCCGATTCAATCTCTATCTGCGGCGCGGCGCTGTTGTCGGATACAACATCGGCTTGGCTCATGATTTTTTATTCGGCGGGTCATTAACTTTATTCAGTATTTCCTCTTTGCTCATAGGCGCTTTAACCAGTGACAGGATTTCCGTCATAAGCCCTTTATCATCCCATCCTTCCAAAAGCGCCTCCTGACTGAGCGTCATACGGTGGCAGAGAACCGGCAGGGCTATCTCCTTAATATCATCCGGCGTAACAAAATCCCGGCCATGCATAGCGGCCCATGTTTTTCCCGCGCGATAGAGGGCGCGAGAGCCTCTTGGCCCAGCGGGCAAACGAAAACGCTTGTCTGTTCGCGTAGCTTCCACAATGCTCACGATATAATCCAACACGGACTCGTTAATAGTAACTTCCCGTATTCGTTTTTGGATTGCTGTTACCTTGCTATCGTCCAGCACCTGCTTCACGCTGTCAAGCGGTATTTCATCACCTGTTACTCGAAGCATTTTAAGCTCCTCGCTATGATTGGGGTATCCCAGAGAAATGCGGATCAAAAATCGATCCATCTGGGCTATCGGCAGGTTGAAGGTACTTTCCATTTCAACAGGGTTTTGTGTAGCCATTACCAAGAATGGAGAAGGAAGCGAGAAAGTTTGGCTGTCAATTGTAGCTTGCTGTTCTTCCATAGCCTCCAACAGGGCGGCTTGGGTACGCGGGATAGCGCGGTTGATTTCATCCGCGAGGAAGAGGTTGGTCATCAAGGGACCAAGGCGTATTTCAAAATCGCCTGCCTTTTGGTTAAATACACTCATGCCAAGTATATCTGACGGCATCAGGTCAGGGGTAAACTGGACGCGAGAAAACTTTGAACCCAATACTCGCGCCAAAACCTTTACCAGCGTAGTCTTTCCGGTACCGGGCAAATCGTCGAACAGCACATGGCCGCCGCAGAAAATCGCCATCACCGCCAGACGTATCTGCTCTTGCTTGCCTACGATGACACGGGAAGCCTATTGTAAAATTTCATCTGTAAATTGTTGGATTTTTATCTGTATCTTCTCCTTACCATTAGGCTGTGTCGCCAAAACGACCACCTGCGCCAACCTGAGTGTAGATTTGGATCGTGCGGGGGGAAAAAGGGGTGGACACCCCTATTCACCCTCGCCAAATTTCGTTTGAAGCGCGGCGAGCTGTTCGCGCAAACGCGCGTTTTCCGCGTCCTTATCCGCAAGAGCGGCGTCCTTATCCGCAAGAGCGGCATCCTTATCCGCAAGAGCGACGTCCTTATCCGCAAGAGCGGCGTCCTTATCCGCGACTACTCCCTGCCATTTTGCGCGCTCGACTTCAGTAGCGACTTCAGTGGCGTGTTCCAAGGCTTGCGCCTCGTCGTGGCGGGCCTTTTCATGCAATCGCGCCCTCTCGCGGAACTCCGGCGTAGCCGTTATGATGCGGTATGCCCCTATCGCCTGCCGCATTACTGGCACCTCCAATTCTTCAATCTGCTTTAATTCTTCCTCCGTTTCAGCCTTGAACAGCGAAAGCCACAGCTTCAACTCATCGTCGGCGTCAATGACTTCCGGCAGTTTTGGCAACTCAAAATAGTGCAGGCTTTGTTTGTCAGTCAGCGGCGTGTGGCGCGTGATTTCAAGCGGTTGGAATTCTGAGTGGTAGTCCTCGCAGTCAAAGAGATTGAACGCCATTATGCTTATTATAACCACGCGCGGCAATTCGTGATACTTCCCGCCAGCGGGGAGCGCGGATGAATAATCCCGTGCCCAATAGAACAGCGTCCTTTCGGGAAAATCGCCCTCGTCTTGAACCTGAATTTCCAAATCGACCCTCTGTCCGTCCACCGTCATATTGATATCAAGGCGACAGAATTTATCCCTCAAGCTCTCCGGCGGAATTTCCGGGTTTGTAATTTCAAATTGACCAATGCTGTCAATCGCGATCTCAAGTAGCTCCGCAACGAGTCTTTTTAGCAGGTGTGGGTACTTGACGAATAGGGATTTGAAAAGCGTATCGTCCGTGAATGTGTACTCAAGTTTTGTCATGAGCATCCCCTCCATACTCAATATTGTAGTGCATTTGCGGCTGAATTTCAACGAAAAATCTTGACACAGGGAGTTTTGCGCTCTAATCCGCACCTATATCCTCCATTAAAATATCCACTTTTTGAGGCTTCTGATGCCCCAGCTCCATATACATTAAATCCTTCAGATAATCCTTTGTGTTGTTGTTATCCTCAAAAAATCGAGCAATGTCAGGCAAATTACATCTCACGCTTAACAATTCCGCGACTTCACATTCCTTTTCCGCTCGACGTAAGTCCTCCACAAAACCCGCAAAATGCGTTAGTACGGTTTTACGATCCATCGGCAATGTAATAATGTAGCAAAACGCTATATGGCAAAACGCGTTTCTCGATATGATATATTTTGGATGCAGTTCGTTTTCACCGATATTCAGGCCAATCTCTTCGGCTATCTCGCGTCGCATGGAGCGTCGAGGCTCAAGGCTTCCCGTCGTAAATTCGATATCCTCATATGCGACAGCCCCCGCCACGCATTGTATGGCGCCTGGAAAACTGGTATGAGCCGATTGTCGGCTAAGTATATAGTATCCATCTGAGGTCTTTAAAAGGGCATAGACTGCAACAGATCTACATATTCTCTCTCCGTTAAAACGATTTTTCACCGTATGTAGAAAATGCGCATAATCGGTCAGACCCGTCCGCAGATAAAGTACACCCTGATCGATACTCATGTCTACAATCGTCAGAAGCGGACCGTTAAACAACATCGGGTTACGTGTGAGTTGATCATTCCAATTTGCTTCGATCTGCCGCTTCATCGCCTCTGGTAACGGGATTTTTCTGTTTTCGTATAGAATCCGGGACTCCATATATTCGTAAATATGTATCGTAGCCATGTTCTTCTCGTCAGTATCAACCAATATTTTCACAATAACGCCCTCTTGGCTATTCTCTCTGCCCTCATTGCGTCCAAATCAACATCTGACGGAATTATCCCCCTTAATGATTGCGCCATTTCGCGCCGCCCGGCAATTTCCGCGCTCTCGGTTTGAATGATAGTTTCCGTGCTTTCTGGCAATGCCCGGCCCGTAACAGTTATATACACTTCTACGTATTCGGGGATTGCTACTGGCGCGGTTTCTTCGGGCAGTCTAAAACGGTCACGCTCAAAATAACCTCTATATGTTTGTATCATTTCCATATTTCCCCTTTCAATTTGTTTTGTAAAGAACCCTTATTTTTTCCTTTATTATATCATATTTCGGTTACATCAATAAAGGCCATAATCAGAGTTGTAGCCTCAACAAAAAAATGTTACACTAAGTAAAACCGACGGAGGGCTTTTCTAATGCACAACGAGGAAATGATCAAGACAGATAAATTGGTTTACAAGTATATAAGGATAGATGAAAACAACGAAGAACACAGCCTCACAGCCCTTAACGGGATAGACGTACATACGCGCAAGGGAGAATTCGTCGCTATTTTGGGGCGCAATGGTTCTGGCAAGTCCACGCTCGCCAAACACATTAACGCGTTGCTGCTGCCTACAAAAGGCGCTATATGGGTTAATAGGTTCGACACCAGAGAAGAGGCCAATACATGGGAGATACGGCGTAAGGTTGGCATGGTGTTCCAAAACCCTGATAACCAATTGATTGCTACAATCGTAGAAGAGGATATAGCGTTTGGCCCAGAAAACCTGGGTATGCCGTCCGCCATGATCCGCAAAAGCGTAGACGACGCACTCACGGCGGTAAACATGTCGGCCTTTAGCCTCTCGGAGCCGCACAAACTTTCGGGCGGGCAGAAACAGCGCGTGGCCATAGCGGGTATTTTGGCAATGAAACCCAACTGCATTGTGCTTGATGAACCAACCGCCATGCTCGATCCCTCCGGGCGGCGCGAGGTTATAGACACTGTTTTGCGGCTTAACAAAGAAGATGGTATCTCGATCATCCTTATCACACACTTTATGGAAGAGGCCGTGCGCGCCAACCGTGTTATCGTGTTGGATAAGGGGGCCGTCGTTCTTGACGGCACGCCCCGCCAAGTCTTTTCACGTGTGGAAACAATGAAGGGGCTGCACCTCGACGTCCCCATGGCGGCAGAGATAAGTCACAGGCTTGCGGCAGAAGCCCATCGAACACAAAACATTGAGTCAGTTAACGGTAACGCGGAACATACTCGCACAAGCAATGAGCGGTCGCCACGCAAATTTAACCTGCCCGACAGCGTGCTGACGATTGACGAATTGATAACGGCGTTGTCGCCGTACCGTCCCCAATCGCACACGGCGCGGCCATCGCCTCATGAGGCTCCCCCACCCCATCGCAACCCTATACTGGAGGTTCGCCATCTGACATATGTATACAACCCCAGCACAGTCTACGAGAAAAAAGCCTTGGACGATGTGAGCCTTACCATATGCCGGGGCGAATTTGTAGGGATTATCGGTCACACGGGTTCGGGTAAATCTACGCTTATACAAACCTTTAACGCGCTGCTCAAGCCGTCGCGGGGAGATGTATTGCTAAACGGCGAAGACATATTTGCGGATAAGAAGAAACTCCGGTCGGTGCGGCAAAAAGTGGGCTTGGTATTTCAATATCCAGAGCATCAGTTGTTTGAGATGACAGTTATGAAAGACGTGTCATTTGGCCCGCTTAGTATGGGACTTAGCGCAAGCGAGGCGCGTGAGCGCGCGGTACAGGCGCTGCTTGCTTGCGGCGTCACAGAGGATATGTTTGAAAAAAGCCCGTTTGACCTCTCGGGCGGACAGAAACGGCGAGCGGCCATCGCGGGTGTTTTGGCCATGCAGCCGAAGATTCTGGTGCTGGACGAACCAACAGCCGGGCTTGATCCGCGCGGGCGCGACGGTATATTGCGCCGCGTAAAAGGTATGCTCAAAACCTTTGATATGACCGTCGTACTCGTATCGCACAGCATGGAAGACGTCGCCGCCTTGGCCGACAGGGTTATCGTAATGAACGACGGGCGCATTGCTTTTAACGACGTCCCGCAAAATGTGTTTTGCCACCACAAAGAGCTTGAAGCGATTGGTCTTGCGTCGCCGCAGGCCGCGTCGCTCATGCGTGGGCTTAACGCAAACGGTTGGGCGGTTGACCCCAATATATTCACGGCGGAGGACGCCTATAAGGCAATCCATAACGCCATTACACTATCCTGATATATCGTAGTTATTACATTTCACATCCACCCGGGGAGGATTTTTTCTGAATACAAAAATCACCATAGGCCAATATTATCCCTCTGGCAGTGCTGTTCACAGGCTTGATCCACGTGTAAAAATGGTTGGCGTTATCGCCTTTATTATTGTATTATTTTTGGTAAACAATCCCTTTGGCTACCTTTTTACGCTCGTGTGTTTGCTGGCTGCCGTCAAGGCGTCTAAAGTGCCTTTCGCGCTGTTGCTGCGCGGACTGAAAGGTATACTGTCTATCCTTATATTCACAGCCATACTAAATGTGTTTTTCGCGCCCGGCAACACAGTACTGTTTTCGTTTTACAAGATCAGGATTACGCAAGAGGGCCTTGTTTTGGCGGGGCAGATGGCGTTAAGGCTTTGCCTGCTCATTATTGGGTCGTCGCTGTTGACATTAACGACCTCGCCGATACAACTTACCGACGCGTTGGAATATCTGATGAAGCCGCTAAAGAAAATCGGCGTGCCCTCGCACGAGATAGCCATGATGATGACAATAGCCCTGCGTTTTATACCCACGCTTATGGAAGAAATGGAAAAAATTATGAAGGCCCAAACCGCACGCGGCGCGGACTTCGACACAGGAGGGATAATAAAAAAAGCAAAGGGACTTATCCCCTTGCTTGTGCCGTTGTTTATATCAAGCTTTCGCAGGGCGGACGACCTTGCGCAAGCCATGGAAGCTCGCTGCTATAGGGGAGACATAAATCGCACGCGCATGAACGAACTTAAAATGAAGCGCCCAGACTACGCGACCGCACTAATACTAAGCGTGTTCGCGGCATGTGTAATTGCCATCAACATATTTTTTGAGTTGTTATGACTGGGAATTTGCGAAAGATCGATTCGATTACGCGTAAACCAGGTTAAGTATATCCATCGCGTCTTCCGCGATAATGACTTCGCCATGTTCTTCCAGATATTCTGCGCTAAGCGGCGTAGATATGTGTTTCTGCCCGTATTCGTTAAGTATAAGCTCCAGCGAAGCTGTGGACAGTAAATCTGACGGATTGTTGTTATGTATCAGTAGGTAAAAGCGTCCGTCGCTTTTGTAAAGAGCGTTGGTACCGGTAAATCGACCGGCAAATCGCGCTGAAGCGTTAGCGGCTTCATCTATGGAGCCAAACGAAAATATGGAAAGCCGACTGTTGTCGTTGCCTGAATCAAACCTGGACGGCGCGCCCACGGGACGTACCGCTTGCGCTATGCCATGTCTGTCTTGTACAGGCGCGTAGGTATCGCTCTTGCGTACCTCGCGCAAGCTGGCAAGCAGACTCATATGCTTGTCGTCGCGCCGGGGACCAGCCACTTTGGTAACAATGATCATAACCCCTTCGGAGTTAATCGGTATCGCCTCTATCATAAGCGGCGTGTTATCACTGCAAAACTTGTATTCTTCGCTGGCCTTATCCATCATTTCGCGGAACAGCGACTGAGTTTTGTCAGAACCAAAAGCAAGCTCTGTCGGCCGTATGTCCCTGTCAGACAGGTCAGTTGACGACAGCATAAACTTTATTTGGCTATCGCTAAGCTTTTCTATTTTCAATAAGATCACCCTGTTCTGAAAGAGTTTTACCCGTTAATTGCCATAACGCCATTCATGGCGTTCACTATATTCATGGCTATAGTATAAGCGACATTTGCCCCGTTGTAAAGAGGCTATTTATTGTAACGCTTGTAAAATGCGGCACTAATGCCGTTATCTGTTCACATTACGGGGATAAACTACTAAATCTGTTGACATCATGGGGCTAAACAACTAAAATACTATATGGGCATGTTCATTTGTAAATACGGAGGTAAACTATGCCGGATGATACATACCACATTACGGATGCGGAAGATGACGCGATAACAATCGCTGCTGCCGGTACTGCGGCGGGTTCCGCTTTGGTGGATGCTCCCGCCGGCGACATTGCGGGAAGCGATGTGGGTGAAGGTGATACCGGAGAGAAGATTGATAAGATATACAAAGATTTGCGCGAATTTGCCGAGGCGCGTAAATATCAATGGGTTTCCGCCGAACCGGTTGATCCCGAAGCTCTTGCCGTGCGTGGGGGTATGCTGGCGCAACAGATCATTCCCCATGCTGGCTGGGATGACGAATCGGAACGAGACTCCGGCCCCATGCAAAGCGCAAAAACGACGCGATACAGTTTTGCCACAACAAAAGATATAGCCGCAGGGACTATAAGCGCGAGCGACACTGTTACCTACGATGAAATATACGGTCATACCTCAGTTGAACATGCCAAGTATGCTGCGCACCCTGCGGCAGAACGCAACACACAGCTAGATGACAGTGATTATTCCGATGAAACAGACTCCCTTTCAAAACGTTCCCCAAAAAACGCAGCGGACATTGACGATGATTATGATGATTATGAACTGAGTAACGGGTCTATCGCATTAAAAATACTCCTTAGCGTTGTGCTCATTGTTTCCATCGTCATCATCTCCATGTTGGTTTTCAAAATGTCTGAGATTAACACGCAGCTTAAAGAAGTTACCAATCAATTGGAAAACGCTCCGCAGCAAGAAGACCTGGATGCGGCCCTGGCCCTTGGTGTGGCTAAAGACGCTGAAATAGATCGCCTTAATGGGGAGCTTGCGCGTCACGAGGCTGATATCGCTTCTGAAGGCGAGGTTGTAGAAACCCCCGATGGCTATGTATATACAGTAGCCAAAGGCGATAACCTTGGTTTAATAGCAAGGAATTTTGCCACCAGCGTCACTAACTTAATGGACTGGAACAATATAGAAAACGCCAACGAAATAAAAGTTGGCCAAAAATTGATAGTAAAGCTGCATACGACAGCAGATAACAATGAAGAGTAGAGGTATTGTATGAATTTTGATTCTATGCAAATTTATGATCTGTGGGCTCACGCAAAAAAAATAGGTATAAAGAACGTGAAAAAATTTAACAAGGCGGAGCTTATCAAGATGCTTAAAAAGGTTGCAGAAGTGAATGAGGCCGCCTTTGAAGACCAAACGCCCGCAGATGATTTTACCATAATTACAGCCCGTAAAAATGATCCCTCCATAAACGAAGCCCCAGAAGTTTCTGCGACAGAAGTTAAAACCCCTGAATCTGGGACCGAGGAGACCGTAACAACAGTTACCGAAGCTTCCGCTGTAAAAATGCGTAAAAAAACAACTCGAAAATCATCCACGCCAGAAATGAATAGCTCACAATCTCCAACTGTGACAGATCAAACGCAATTTGTGGCGCAAACCACCGGAAAATCACAGGAGCAACAAAAGAGGCCAGATCTTGCCCCGTCCCCGACCGTACGCATTCTTTACACACCCGGTGTAGATAAATCACAAAAGCAAGACAAACAATTTGATAAACAAACCATGGATGTGCCCCCGTCAACCGACAAACCATTCGTCATGAAACAACAGACGCTTGATAAGGCTTACCCTGAAACGCGAGCGGCATCCGAATTGAGGCCAACGGACGGTCGCCCAACCAGGGAGCGTAACAGCGATAATTTGGAAAGCGGCGCATACGATCAAGGTGTGCTGGAGATCATGCCTGACGGCTTTGGATTTTTGCGCCGCGAGAATTTTTTGCCCAGCGCAAAGGATGATATCTACATTTCCCAGTCGCAAATACGGCGGTTTAATCTAAAAACAGGCGACTTGGTAAGCGGCGCCATTCGCACCGCGAAAGAGGGTGAGCGCAACAGCGCTTTGTTGCTTGTAAAGTCTATAAATGGCGACCCACCCGAAACCGCTAGCTCTCGGCCAGCGTTTGAAGAACTCACGCCCATTTTCCCAGCGGAAAAAATCCATTTGGAAACCACTCGCACAGAACTTTCCACACGATTAATTGATTTGGTAGCGCCCATTGGCAAAGGACAGCGGGGTATTATAGTGGCACCGCCAAAGGCAGGCAAAACCGTGCTGCTTAAAAATATAGCCAACGCGGTAATTACCAATCATCCAGACATGTACCTTATCGTTCTGCTTATCGACGAGCGGCCCGAAGAGGTTACAGACATGCAACGCTCCATAAACAACCCTAATTGCGATGTTGTTTTTTCCACCTTTGATGAAATGCCCGAGCACCACAAAAAAGTTGCCGAAATGGTATTGGAGCGTGCCAAGCGCATGGTCGAGCAAGGCAAAGACGTGATCATTTTACTGGACTCGCTGACGCGTCTTTCACGCGCTTACAATCTAACTATTCCCAGCAGTGGGCGGACCCTTTCTGGAGGGCTTGATCCTGCCGCTCTCTACATGCCCAAAAAATTTTTTGGAGCGGCGCGCAACGTAGAAGACGGGGGTTCTCTTACTATACTCGCCACCGCGTTGATAGACACGGGCAGTCGCATGGATGACGTTATATTCGAAGAATTTAAGGGAACCGGCAACATGGAGCTGTTGCTTGACAGAAAATTGCAAGAAAAAAGAATTTTCCCCGCTGTTGATATCATAAAATCTGGCACTCGCCGTGAAGAAAATTTACTCTCGCAGGAAGAGCTTGAGGCTGTATATCTCATCCGTCGGTTAACCAATCGCATGACCACTGCGGATATAACTGAACAGGTCATGGATATTCTTACAAAATCGCCCACAAACAAACAATTCGTGAGCAGTATTCGTATGATGGACAAATATCTCGGCTAACGCAGACAGATCAACGGAGGTTAGGCATGAGACTCTTCCCGGCAATAGATATACTGGGCGGTAAATGCGTGCGTCTTAAGCAAGGCGCGTTTGATCAGGTGACCGTGTACAATGAAAGCCCCGCGCAACAGGCAAAGATATGGCAATCGCAAGGAGCGTCATACATCCACGTGGTAGATTTGGATGGCGCAAGATATGGAACCGCCATTAATGACGAAGCTATAAGGCAAATAATCAACGCCGTCGGCATACCCGTTCAAGTCGGCGGCGGCATACGCGCCATGGATGACGCGGAGCATAAACTATCTTTGGGTGCGCGCCGCGTGATAATTGGCACCTCCGCCGCGCGAGACCCTGACATGGCGCGCCATGCCGTAAATAGATTTGGGGCTGACCATGTCGCTGTCGGCGTAGACGCCAGGGATGGTTTTGTTTCCCTCGCGGGATGGACAGAAAGCTCTCAGCTATCCGCGTGGCAATTATGTAAAATGATAAAAGACTGTGGCGTAAAAACGATCGTATATACAGACATAGCCAAAGACGGCATGCTGAGCGGCCCAAGTATCGAAGAAACCGCGCATATAATCGCCCTTGGCGATTTGGACGTGATCGCGAGCGGTGGGGTGTCCGGTTTAGACGATCTTTATGCGTGTCAAAAAATCGGCGCGTATGGCGCGATAATCGGCAAAGCCCTGTATACCGGCGCGATAGATCTCTCCAGCGCTGTCAATCTATTCGAGGCTGAACGCTAATGCATACCAAACGTATTATACCCTGCCTGGACGTACATAACGGACGTGTCGTAAAGGGAGTAAATTTCATAAACCATGCGGACGCGGGTGATCCCGTAGAGGCCGCGTCATTTTATAATAATGAGTTGGCTGACGAGCTGGTCTTTCTCGACATCACCGCCTCAAGCGACGCGAGAAACATCATGGCCGACGTGGTAGCGCGCGCGGCGGAGCGAATTTTTATACCCCTAACAGTAGGCGGTGGCATACGCACTATAGACGATGTGCGATACATACTAAAATCGGGCGCGGATAAAGTATCCATTAACAGCGCGGCTATTGATAATCCCAACGTTATCAACGAAGCCGCCGACAAATTTGGATCGTCTACGGTGGTAGTGGCTATCGACTGTAAACGCAGACAGACCGAACGATCAAACGAATCAGCCGCCGGCAAACATCAATGTCATTATCCTAACGATGACGCGGACTATCGTCAGATTGGCGATCACCAATCTGGCGGTTGCCGTTATGAGGTATACAAGCATGGCGGGCGGCTCGGCACAGGCATAGACGCACTGGAATGGGCCATAGAAGCCGAAAAACGCGGCGCGGGAGAAATTCTCCTTACCAGCATGAATACCGACGGTGTAAAAACGGGTTACGACCTGGACATAACCAGGCAAATCGCGCAGGCTGTGTCGATACCGGTCATAGCCTCGGGCGGAGCGGGGGCGCGCGAACATTTTTACGACGCGCTAACTGTGGGAGGAGCGGACGCGGCGCTGGCCGCCTCGCTGTTCCATTACCGCGAACTTTCCATAATACAGGTAAAGCAATACCTGTTATCACGAAATATACCCGTGCGGATTTAAAGAAGGTGATGTATTTTGGACTTCGCAGATAAGATAGATAAGATACGTTTTAACCCCGACGGTCTGATCCCTGTGGTAACGCAAGACGCGACTACAAAGGACGTGCTGATGGTGGCATGGGCAAATGGCGAGGCTATAAATAAAACTTTGCAAACGGGCGAGATGTGGTACTTCTCGCGCTCCAGGCGGCAGCTGTGGCACAAGGGTGAAACCTCGGGCCATTTTCAAAAACTTATATCACTTAGTATAGACTGTGATGACGACACCCTGCTGGCTACTGTGGAGCAGATCGGCGCGGCGTGCCACACAGGCAACGCCACATGTTTTTTTAACACAGTGTATGGGCACAAGCCAAAAGCTCAACTAACAGATCAATTGGAATCTTTGCGAGAGATGGCGCTAGACCGCAAGGCTAAACCCGTGCAGGGTTCGTATACCAACTACCTGTTCGAAAAAGGCATTGACAAAATTTTAAAAAAGGTGGGAGAAGAGAGCGCCGAGGTTATTATAGCGGCAAAAAACGACGCTCCAGCCGAAATAGCCTATGAAACCGCAGACTTGTTGTATCATCTTTCCGTAATGTTAGTGGAGCGTGGTGTGACATGGACAGATATATGTAATGAATTGTTAAACCGAAAAAATAGCCGTTAAAGGACGTGCAACAATTATGTACCCTCTCAATAATATGAAATATAGACGATTGTATCCACCGTCTTGCTCCTAATTGAGGGGGTTTTGACATTGCACTTACCGCAGCGTGGTTTGAGCAAAACCCCTGTGCCCGCCTCAAAAATATACATATACGAAAGGAGTGAATTCACCTAATCTTTATTATTGCGTCATAATCTGTTCACAAATTTTAAGTATGATGAGAAAGGAGTGAAAGCTTAAGGTTTGCGGCGTATTTTCCGATAAGAAAGGAGAGACCCCAAAAGCCCGGTCGCCGCGCCGCACGAAGAACAATAACGGAAAAGGAGAACACAACGATGAAGATGGACGAATTGATAACAGACATAAACGAGAACAACCGCAGTCTGACGACGCTGCTAAATGAAAAAAACAATATATTGGCAAAAATACAAGCCCTGCTGGATTTCAGAGCGTACACCAAGGCGCCATTAAATGAAAACCAGATGGATTCGTTCTCGCGCTTTTCTGGATTTTATAGCGAGCGAGCCATAGACCTTAAGCGCACATTGAGTGAATTGGATTCCGGCGAGCAATTGAATGAGGCCAAGAAGGCACTGCTACATAACAACTATAACTACACCGCCGTTTTTGACGAGTTGCAGCAATTTAACGACATTTTGGTTAGCGCGATTGGGTGTTTGAAGAATATAATAGAGTTTGGATATATGACGTTGCAAGTTTTATAGAATTTATAATATTTGTAGATTTGGTGTTACCGGGCGGTTGCAACCCCCGGTTTTTTTATTCATAAATTGCCCCCGTTGCCCGTAATATTATATAAAGCATTTTTTTGGGGGGTTATGATTTGAAAACAGAAGCAAGTGAAAACCCGCGCCTAATCTCTTTAGTATCAGGAGTGTTGGTGGGCTACGCCATCACGTGCATCATCTTCCTGGCATATTCCATGCTAATAACCTACACATCTTTGTCAGAAGATAACATGTCACTGGTGGTAGCGGGCGTGACGCTGGTGTCTGTTATTGTGGCGGGTTTTGACGCCGCGCGGGGCGCGGATAATAAAGGCTGGCTGTGGGGCATATTGGCGGGGTTGGTCTACGCTGTCATATTGCTAATAATCATGGCGCTTGTATTGCGCGGCTTGACATTTGATTCGCATATCGTTACCATACTTGTGCTCTCAATCGCGGGCGGGGGATTGGGCGGGGTAATCGGCATAAATTTCGCCAGGTAGAAACGTTAACGTCAAAAGCGTTAGCATCAAAAAAATTTGGCAAAATACCGTCGTTATGCTATAATAGTGCGAAATAACAGCGAGGGGGAAAAATTTTGAAACATGTAAGAACGATAAAATACGCGCGCCCTGACTACAAAAGTATGTGCGCCGTCGGATGCGGCGAGTGCCGCACATCGTGTCAATCAGCTTGCAAAACATCTTGCACGGTGGGCAGCCAGATTTGTGAAAACAGTAGTAGAAGTATTAGATAAACTATTTGCGCTAACGGGCGGGAGTATTGCATCCCGTCCGCGATTGTGTTTACAGCGGTTGGCAGGAGTAATTATGATGATACATAAGTATTGCGTGTACGGGTTATACATCCTGTGCGACATAGGCAGCGGAGCTATTCACCTGATTGACGAAGGCACGTTTAACGCGCTGGATCGTGTTCAATGCGCGTCCGATATTGACGACATAGAAGATGCGGAAATAGCTGACGATTTGCGCGAATTGGTACTCAGAGGCGAGTTGTTCGCGCCAGACAACACGATTGGTTTAGGGACTCTTGCCGAAGGTCAGGCTATGACCAAAGCGAATGAGCAATATAAAAAATCACCTCTACCCATTGCGGGCGATGTCGTAAAAGCCATTTGTCTGCATGTGTCGCACGATTGCAACCTGCGGTGCCGATACTGCTTCGCGGGGGCGGGCGCGTATGGCGGTGATCGATCTTTAATGACGGCCGAAACGGGACGAGCCGCTATTGATTTTTTAATTGCCCATTCGGGTACGAGACACAACCTGGAAGTGGACTTTTTTGGCGGTGAGCCTACCCTTAATTGGGACGTTGTAGTAGAAGTCGTTCGCTACGCGCGTGAGATCGAACGCGGCCACGGCAAAAACATCCGCTTTACCCTCACTACCAACGGCATCCTGCTGAACGACGAAAAAACAGCCTTTATCAACGCCAACATGGACAACGTTGTGCTGTCCATAGATGGCAGGCGCGAGGTAAATGAGCGTATGCGCGGCGGTTATGACGTGATAGTGCCCATATATAAAAAATTTGCGGCAAGTCGCGGCGATAGATCCTACTACTTGCGGGGTACATATACAAGCTTTAACAAAGATTTCGCGGCGGACGCGCTTCACTTGGCAGACCTTGGTTTTGACAAGATATCGGTTGAGCCGGTCGTGTGCGGCGCCGAAGAGGAGTATGCGCTAAAATTATCCGACGTGGACGCTCTTTCGCGGCAGTATGATCTGCTGGCCGCAGAAATGCTGCAACGCGAGCAGGATGGGCGCGGCTTCTCCTTCTTCCATTTTAATTTGGATCTTGACGGCGGGCCGTGTATTGTAAAGCAGGTAAGCGGCTGCGGCGCGGGCATGGAATATGTCGCGATTTCCCCAGTTGGAGATATTTACCCATGTCACCAGTTAGTGGGCATAGACGAATTCTATTTGGGTAATATAAGTATAGGGTTTCGGCGCGTTTTTAGCGATGTTAGTGTTTTAACAAAGAGCGAGTGTCAATCGTGCTGGGCAAAGTTTTATTGCGGCGGGGGCTGTCACGCGGCTGCGTACTTTCAAAACGGCGATGTGACAAAGCCATACGCCTTGGGTTGCGCGTTGATGAAAAAGCGCGTTGAGACGGCTATATACATGCAGGCCGCGCGCTTTCTGCATCATGATTCATTTCACCACAACGCGCGGCAAGAATAGGCATTAATTTACTATACTATTTCATAACGAACGGAGGATTTTTTTTGAGATCCAAAAGCGTGTTGTTTCTGGCAATTACCGTGCTGATAGCCGCAGGTCTTGGGGCGCTGTCTTATTTTGGCGTCGGCGCGGAACACATACTGGGCGTGGGTAATATTCGCCAAGGGCTTGACTTGCAAGGCGGCGTTTCTATTCTATACGCGGCTGTCAACTACTCCCCCAACCAAACCGAGATGAATTCCGCCATTTCTCTTATCAGAACAAGGTTGGACAGCAAAAATTATACCGAAGCGGAAGTGAGCCAGCAGGGGTCCGATCATATCCGCGTGGACATTCCCGGTGTGGAAGATGCCGAAGCGGCTGTAACAGAACTGGGCGCGACAGCCCAACTGGTGTTTCGTGATGTAGATGGCAACGAACTTCTCACCGGCGCGGATGTGTCCAACGCCACGCGCCAGGTTTATCAGGGGCAGGGCGGAGCGGCGCAATACATCGTATCGCTGGACTTCACCGCCGAAGGCACAACCAAATTTGCCCAAGCTACCACAGACAATCTTAACAAAACGATATCCATCTTTTTGGACGAGCAAATGATCAGCAGCCCTACCGTCAACGCCGCCATCACCGATGGACACGCCATAATAGAGGGCGACTTCAGCGCGGAGTCGGCGGAGTATTTGGCGCGTACCATCCGCCAAGGCTCTCTCCCGTTCTCGCTCGAGCCCGCAAGTATGGATAACGTAGGCGCTAAATTAGGCGCGACCGCGCTTAACGGAAGTATATTGGCTGGAATTATCGGCACGGCCCTGATACTCCTATTTATGCTTGTCATATACCGTGTGTCGGGCCTGGCGGCCGATATCGCGTTAGTTATTTATATAGGCATAGTGCTGGTTCTGTTAAGCCTGTTCCGCATCACGCTAACCCTTCCGGGCATCGCGGGCATAATACTATCAATTGGCATGGCGGTAGACGCCAACGTCATTATATTCGAACGCTTGCAGGAGGAGGTAAGGAGCAAACGCACCATGCGAGCCAATGTAGAAGCCAGCTTTAAGCGGGCGTTCCCATCCATTTTGGACAGCAATGTTACAACGCTGATAGCGGCTGGCGTGCTATTCTGGCTTGGTACAGGCCCAATAAAGGGTTTTGCTCAAACGCTTGCTATCGGTATAGTCGTTTCCATGTTTACCGCGCTTACATGCACGCGGTTTATACTGCAAAACCTGGTGGGCGCGGGTCTCTCTAAAGAAAGCATGTTTGTTCCCGTTGCAAAGGAGGCGAAACAGGCGTGAAAAAGTTTAATTTTAAGATTGTAGAAGCAAGGTATAAATTTCTCGCCGTTTCCCTTGTTATCATGGCGGTGGGCCTTGTTTTCATGATCGCCAACGCCGCGATGGGTAATGGAGCGTTTAATTTCGACGTGGACTTTAGCGGCGGTACATCGTTTACAATAGACGTAGGTCAGGATTTTGACAACTCTGATATCATCGGCATTGTGGATGAGGTAACAGGGCAAGAGTCGCCGCAGGTTCAGCGTATCACCAACACTACACAGGTTATGGTGCGTATGCGCCAGATAGATCCCGACACGCGTATCGCCCTGCGTGACGCCTTTATTGAAAAGTATGGCATTGCTGACGACGCTTTTGAATACTCTGACATATCCGCGTCGGTCAGCGCGGATATGCAGCGATCCGCCGTGCTCGCCATAGTCGTTTCCTGCGTGGCTATGCTTATTTACGTCGCCATACGTTTTCGCGATGTGCGCATGGGTTCCGCCGCTATTATGGCTCTTATCCACGACTCCTTTATCATGATAGCTTTTTACGCGATACTGCGCATACCGCTAAACAACAGCTTCATAGCGGCCATTTTGACTATACTTGGTTACTCGATAAATTCTACCATCGTCACGTTTGACCGCGTGCGTGAAAACAAGTCCATAATGCGCAAGCCGCCACTCATAGAGCTAATTAACGCAAGCATAAATCAAACGCTGCGACGCAGTATATTCACCTCGTCCACAGTGTTTGTCGTAGTGCTGGCGCTTTACATTTTTGGCGTTTCATCCATACGCGAGTTTACGCTGCCCATAATCGTCGGTGTCGTCGCGGGCGCGTATTCGTCCAGTTTCCTTGCGGGGAGTTTCTGGTATATGCTAAGCGAGCGCAAGCCTAAACTGGCCGTTATATCATCACAACCCGCGCCAGCCGCGCCAGCCGACGCAAGCGAAAAGCCAGCCGTTAAACAACTCGCCTCGAATACTTCCGCCACGCGTACTTACCCAACGCGTAAGAGACACAACAAGAAGCGCGGACACGCGTAGATTAGATAATAATAATTATCGAGTGGTTTCGTAGGGGCGCGCATTCAGACTGCGCAAAAACTCTAAAATCCGCCTGAATTCCAACGAGCTTATGCGGTTTTCAGGCATCGTTTAGGGCAAAAATTGGACTTTTAGCGCAGTCTGCGTCCTCGACGCCCCGTATTGCAAATTGACGCCATACCGTAACGTCATGGCAAGAGGTGAAACGTGAAGGAATTGCCGCAGAGAAAACAAACCCGGTTGAAAGGTTATG
>JAISGK010000035.1 GCA_031263155.1 Clostridiales bacterium | reverse complement strand
CGCGCTCTGCGGAACTCACGGCGCGTGGATAGATTCTTTGTTACATCTGCGCGTAGTTTACATTCTGCGGCGTAGAGTTCTTTTGTTTCCGTTGTCGTTGAGACGCCGACTGTTTTGCTACCGGCGTCGATGCCAAGTGTAACAGGCTGGGTTATGTCTTCAGTGTCATAAGTCAGCTGGATTGTGAATGGTGTCCGGCGAACTACTTTAGCCTGCCCGCGTTCAAGCAGACGCCTGACGCGTCCATGTCTGGCCGTCGGCATAATGGGTATTCCTTCTTTGTTTAATACGTATACCATCGTTTCCCTCTATCTGCGGTGTGAGCCGCGTAACGCGCCGTTTCGCTCTGTAGGTTACGGCTGACGGCGTTGATTGCCCTTACCCAATGTTGCCCGAGGTTTCAAACGCAAGTAACACCGTTCCTACCCATCAGAACTTTTAATTACTTGCCGCAGTGCCGCAGACTATGACATACATCTGCGGGTGCCTATACATTCTCAGGTAACGTAGTCCCTATGGGACTGAGGGTAGTCAACGAGGGTTTGTATGAAAGCTATTGCTTCCTTGCAATCCCCTGGCTTTAGCCATGGGGTCGTTGACTTGCGGATATAGATTTTCTAAACAGGATATCCCATCCGCTTTCTTTATCGGTATAGAGTGTCGCGTTTGGTTTTGTTTGTAAAATAGAAGCCGGGCAAGCCGTGGTTATTTCTCCTCTAACAGTATCGAATACAGCCTTGCGTTTTAACCGCCCGGGAACAACGCAAAATATAAATTTTGCGTTGATTAAAGCCGGAATCGTCAGTGTTGTCGCCTTTTTAGGAACCTCATCCAAGTGCTCGAAGCATCCGTCGTTTACTTGTTGCGTCCTGCACTTTTCATCCAGTTCTACAGTTTTAACCAATTGAGGGTCATCGAAAAAAGCCACATGCGGGTCATTGAAAGCAATATGCCCATTCTCTCCAATTCCCATACAAACAATATCCGCTGGATTATCTTTCAAAATTTGCGCGTATCTGGCACATTCCGCTTCGGGATTCTTCGGGGCAGAGTCAATATATTGTACACTTTTGAATAGAAGTTTGGAGAACAGATTGCTTTTTAAAAAATTCCCAAAGCCTTGAGGCGCGTCCGCGTCAAGCCCTATGTACTCATCCATGTGAAAAGCGTTTACCCTGCCCCAATCCACACCCTCCGCTTTCGTCAGCGCGTCTAACATATCAAGCTGGGATGGGGCGGCGGCAAATATAGCGTTTACCTGTTCCTGTTTTTCTAAAAGGCTTTTAATTGTCTCCACAACATCTTTTGCGGCGCAATCACCCATTTCACGACATTTATCATAAATCCTGACATTTAGTTTTCCGCTTTTAAATGATTTTAGCAACTTAATTCCTCCGTATGCCCACACTTATAAATGTGTTTTAAACATAAAATCATACTCATCAACGCTGATTTTGACAGGCAAGCCAAGGCGCGCCGATTCAACCGCTTTTAATGTTACAAGAGCCGACCTTGCTCCGTCCAATTCGTTAGAGGGCGATTTCGCGCCAAGCAAAATACAATCTATGAATTGATCAAGCAGATTATAATGGCCTTTATCAACAACCGGATATGCCAATTCGTCCGATTTTGTGACACGCTTATTGCGTTCAATTACTTTGTTAATGAGGCGCATAGATCCTTCGCCGTCGGTAATCTCAGGATACATATCCTCTTTGAAAGGATAGTCTATTTTTTGAACGCTTTCGATTCCGCCAACGCGCAATTGCAAATAAAAATCAAGCTGCATACTCATGCCGTTGTTATAAATTTCAATCAATTCTTTTGGATGGTCAAAGCTGCCGACAGCCGCATCCACAATCGTACAAATAGACTGGTCTTCAAATTGCAAAACGATGGATTGGTTAAGTCGCGCCCAGCCTTCCGTATAAACCTTTACCGGCTCGCAGCCTATTATTTTATAAGCCAGGTCAACAAAGTGGCAAAGCTCACCCATAATAGCGCCATGCCCAACATATGGATCCATAGCGTATGACTTAAAGGATTTATAATCGTCATTCACTCGCATCAGAACCATAGTCGCCTTTGATTCCTTCATTTCCTGGTCATCGTCGGCATAACGCCTGTATCGCCATGGCGGAGAAATGGGGTTGGCGCGATGTTCATTGAGTATTTTAATGGCGTCCTGAACAATAGGGGCGCAGCGCCTGTTGAATCCAACCACGAGTTGTACCTTTGTTTCTCTTATGATCTTCATAATTTCATAGACTTCACGCATATCCGTCGCCATTGGTTTTTCCACATAAATATGCTTTTGGCGAGTCGCCGCGTCTCTAATTAATTTCAAACGCACATCATGGGTTGTTAAAATCATTACGCCGTCTATTTCCGGGTCATCCAAAACCTCTATATAATCCTTTGTCAGTCTCTCGGGCGTATAATTTTGTTTTACATATTCAAGATTCTCATCCAGCAAATCACAACACCATTTTACGCGTATCCTCGGGTTGGAAAAGGCATTGGCAAAGTGCATTCCCCGCGCAATCAATCCACAACCGATAATTCCTAAAACGGCTTTCTTTTCCAAATCCATTACCCCCTGGAGCTTTCATATCTATTCTGAATCTGTAACAATTCCGCTCTTTGCATATAATGGTCAAGGCTTTCCAAACCAAACTCTTTGATCATATCCTTTACCGTAAAATCATAAGATTCCGAATACAAAACGATAGAGCCAAGAAAACCTGAGTCTTGAATCCGAATCGCGCCGCCATACTTTTGTTTCGCCAGCCTTAATTTCTCAGCGTTAAAGTCAAGATGAAATACCTCAAAATCCAGATTTATATCTTTAACAATATAGTTGTAATAATGCGTTGAGGACGCAATCGTTTCTCCATTTGGAGCAATTATACCGCATGGCAGATTATGAACCGCCCCAACAAAAAACGCTCTGTTCGCATAAGCCCAATGGTTCTGCATCAATCCCCCATGAAAGACAGAAGAAAACACAAGCAAATCAACATCTTGCTTTATATATTGATCACATAAACTCTGAAAGTTTAGGTCAAAGCACGTAACAAAACCCACTCTGCCCAGCTCGCACGCAATCACCATTTCTTTAGAACCGCATTGATAGCCATTCTCTAGTTCGCCGATTGTAAGGCAATGCTTGTTATATATGCCCAGAGCGTTACCGTTTCGGTCAATAAAATAGGTTGACTGCGCCAGTGATCCGCTTTCTAGAACTCTTGTGGTAGAATAGGCAACAAAGGTATTGTTTTTTTGGGCTGTCGCACAGATAAAATCCAGAATATCGCTGCCGCGTTCTTTTATATAGGCTATGTTGTGGGCCATTGGCTCATCCAACGCAAAATCACACATTTCAGGGAAAACAATTAAATCCGGTTTATCAGTTAGAACACTCTCTAGCTTGGCTTCAAAATGCTTGAGGATGATATGATTGATTTCCGAAACCGACATATATTTGTCATATCGCGGGGCGCTTCCGCCAATTGCGGCAATTTTAATATGTTTCGCCATCAAATCACGCCTTTATTATTTTTTTCTATCCCTCTTCGCGCGACATCAACATAATGCTGGCTTACATCAAAGATGCCTCCACTTTTCGCGTAAAACTCTTTATCCAACAAATACACGCCTTGCATTGGTTCATGATAGCAAGATGAATAAGCCTTCATATCATCCCAATTTTCATAGTTTTGCGCGCCGTTCGACTCGAAAGCCCCTATCCGCATACCTTGAAGAGGGGCAAGCCTTGCCGCGACATTTTGGTTCCACGCCACAAGATTCGGATTAACCGTTAAATCAGCACAAAAGCAGGATATATCATGCTTTTTCGCAATTTCAAGCATTTTTAAACTGTAAGACAATGTTTTGGCAATAGGTTTAAGAGCAACCGCCTTATACCCTAACCTTATCCTGTTTTCCAGATCCTCAATGGAATGCGCGCTTTCATCCATTGCTACGGTCACGGGAATGTCCTTAACGTCAATCAAACATTCCTCTGGAAAAGGCTCTTCAAAAAGAACAATCTGTTTAAGCGCGCCTATTTCATCGGCATATTCCAAAAAACTTTGCAGTATGGCCTTATTGGGATAACGCCCGTTTGCGTCAAGATAATATCTTATTTTGTTATCGATTGTGTATGGGGTTGTATACCCTGACGCAATTTGGTGAATTTCTTTCAGCCGTTCTTTATCCCATTTCAGCATCTTTAGCAGATTGTTATCCTTGCCGGGGTCAGAGCCGATTTTAATTTTAATTAACCCGGCGCCGCCAGTCAAAAGAGATTTTATTTCTTCCGCCTCTGTTGCGTAAGAAATTAACGGAATATTCAAAAGCCCTTTGTTTTCTTCGCCATTTAGGATATTGCCGAAGGATTTTATCTTTCTTTGTTTTGCGTATAACAGCCACAAAGCATTGTCAATCGGAACAAGAGCATTTAAGACAAAGGTTCTTTTCAGATGAAGATTTTTTGCTATTTGCTTTGCGTAGGCATACACAGCATCAAAAATACCCTGTAGCATTTGATACGGTTCACAAACCATATTGCCCTTGAGTAAATCAAGAGCATAACGGCTGACCGATAACATCAGTCTATTACCCTTATCCTCACCATATTGATCAAAAACAGAGCCGTCGGACCACAAAACGCTTTGGGTACCCAGCCCAATCGCCTGATACTCTCCATCATCCAACAACACGGCGGTTTGCCAAAGCTCTGTAAGATAATTCCCTTTAAAGCCAAAGGCATGTTTTAATTTTTGAGGCTCAAACCCTAATGATGTATTTTGTATTATCATATAATAGCGTCATCACCTTTTCTTACACGTTCATATCTATATTTTTTAGCGCGAAGGTTTTAATTTCGTAAGGCTTAAATAAAATATTTCCTTTATCCTGCTCTTCGCCAATCAATCCTTTCATATCAGCGTTATAGCAAGCCACTTTTTCTCCGCAGCACAAAATGGCTTTCGTTTCTGTGCCAAAACATTCATAAGCGCGAACAATAATTGAGCCGCCCTGAGGATAAATTGACGAAACCGCAATATTATCCTGTTGAAACCAAACAAGACTTTCTTCACGCAGGCTTTTTGATTCTGTTAATACACAAACAGGCTTGCGGTTTAAGACAGAAGCAAGCCACAGAGCTTTCTCCGGTTCATTTCCCGCGTGTTGAGAAAACGCGAATTCATAAGTATGAACGCCGTTATCCATTGCTCCTGGCTGCGGATACATCGTGCCGTCAATAGTACGGGTTCCACTGCGCAGCAAGCTGATCGTCATATCCTTGCCGACCATTTGATGCCCAGGAGTCCCGCTGTTTGCAACGGCAAGCCCTACGTGGTAGTCCCGATAATCCACCCAATGAAGCGCGGGGTAATCGCCTTTTGCGTGAAGATATCCAGAACTGTTGGATAGAGCCCGCATCGTTTGCTCATATTGGAAAGGGACTTCAAAATAGGGTTTCCTTTGTACCGCGCCAAAAGGAGTATCATAGAGCGCTACCGATTGCATCGGGTTAATCTCCAAAGGAATCCGCAATGAAATTTTTGTGTTACATCCAGCAAAATCTATGGCTATGCGCAGTTTGAAATAATCCTGACGCAATGGGAAAATATATTCTTTACTAAAAGTGAGGGAATGAAAGCCCGGCCAATATAAGCCTAAATTGCCGGAATTCGGCTTCTTGTGGGGTATGACATAACCCTTTGTTGTCACCTTAATAAACACAGATCCTTCTTCAACGCTTGTGACGGTTTCTTCTTGATGCTCCGCGCCAAATGGCGGCTCAAACAGAAATTCGTCCCACATTGAACCATTGTCATGCCGAAATTGCAGCTCCGCGAAATGAGATTGACCAAATACAGAATGTGCGAATTTCTTTGAAGCAATGCGAGGCGCGGCTTCTGTGAAATCAAAAGTAAAATAATCTGTTTCTCCCTTGTATGCTTTCGGGTCATGCTTTTCACTTTCCTTGAAATTGCCGCCTCTATTAAAATATTTGACGCCATGAGCAGGAATTTTTGCTAAAAAGCAAAACCTTGAGCCGTCCTTTTGAACAGGCAGACCCGCCGGTAGGGCATCTTGCGTTGTTTCTACCATTACATCCCCTGAATACCCAGAAGGGTTCATAACCATGAGGAGATTGCCTTCCGCGTTTTGCATCGCCTTACCGCGTTCTTTTACCGCGCTCCCAATAGCAAAGTCCAGTTTTTGATGAACATCAATATTACAAATATCATGATGGCACCCGCACGCCGCATCGTGGAATTGCCCCAAAGCCAGCTCTGCCCATGCTTGAGTCAGGTTAACAGGGCTGCCTGTATAAGCAGACGCCAACTCCGCCGCGAATAGCGCGTTTTCCGCTTCGCGGGTTTTTTTCTTAACCTCTATGCGAGTGGTATAACACCCAGTAAATGTGGGATTGAATTCTCCTTGATAGGATTGCAAGCGACTTTCGTCAATTGTTTTGCAATAGTCAGCAAAACGCCCAAAGGTAACCGCTCTTTTGGCTTTAAGGTTTTGATTTACTTCTTCTAAAACCTCAAAAAACAGTTCGTCAAATAACTCTATTTCTGTCATATAGTAGGCTAAAATATTGCCTTCGGTGTTTTGTAAATCCATTAATGTTTTCGTAAAGCGCTCTCTGGGATTGTACATAACAGGAACGTTTGTAAGGTGGGATGACTTGTCTACGGCCGCATCGGGCTGCACCACAACAACCTGCGCATCCGCCGCTCCCTTCCAGATAAATGAGTGATCAGAATCCAGATCAGAAGGCGCGTTAGGCAAACGCCCCGGCATCAAATAACGATAACCCAACTGAGCTAAAATTTGCGGCACTTGCATCGGCATACCAAAAGCGTCCGATAATCTTGCCGTAATGGGTATAACTCCAAATTCTTTCTGATAATAATCAAGCCCGCTGATACAATTGCGGATAAACGACTCTCCATGACAAAGGTTTAGATCTGGAATCGAAAAACTTCCGACCAATTCAAGATTACCCTCGCCATGGTTTACCAATTTTTGAATCAATCCCTTTTTTTCAGGATTGCGATTTATGTAATTTTGGAGTACGTAAGATTGTTCCATCATAAAACTGTATTCAGGGTATTTAGAAAAAAAGCCCATAACAAGATTCAATTGCTGCTCACGCAACTCATCGTATTTTTCATAAGAGAATTGCCATGTTAAATCCGAGTGATGAGTTGTGGTTAAAAATATCTTCCCGCTTCTTTTTTCCGACATCCTTTCCCTCTTTTCAAAATTTCGCGGCTATTGTACTCTAAACGTGCGTTTTCACAAAAGGATTTTGACCTCGTAGGGGCGCGCAATGTGCGCGCCCCTACGAAAACATACCCCCCTGACCGCTGCGCACCTATACCCAATTTGAAAAACGCACGTTTAGAGTATTGTAAACAAACGGGATATCAAAAATACTAGCTAAAATTCGCGGCGTCAATCTGTTTCTGCGCTTCTTCTAAGATATTATTTAATCCTACGTTTTCCATTTCGGCTTTAATCTGTGCTACTGTTTCTTCCGGGTCTATAGCGCCTGTCATAAGCTCTGCCTTATATTTTGACATAATATCGCGGCAATTTGCCAATTCAGTTTCTATAGATGAAGTGTCAAAGCTAAAGCCAAGCAAGGTTCCCGCTTGCGCAATTTCGTTAAGTTCTTTGATTTCATCCCATTGGTTAATTTCAACGTCAGCAAGCGGTGTTACAGTAAAGAAAGTTGCTTGAGCGTAAGCTGCCACCTGCCAGTCTGTGCTTAGTTTTTCAACCTTGTTATCAGCGGTGTAATTAAAGTTTTCGCCCTCTAGGCCATAATAAAACATATCGCGAACCTTCACGTCAAGGTTTGCCACTTGAAGCATTTGAAGCGCCTGCTCCGGGTACTTTGAACCGGAATAAACCGCGTTGATAGAACCGCGAACAGTAGAGTTGTTGATAATCGGGTCTCCCATTACAACCGCTTCGGCATTGTAGTCGCCGTTAGGCCCCCAAATTGTTTTTGCTGCGGATACCCAGCCTTGAGCAATAAAGAAGGGCTTTTTATCAGGTGTTTCATGTATTGTTGGCGCGTCGGCGTTGATAACGCCTGATTGGTACATTTCACGAATAGCCTTAAGCCCAGCCATAACATCCGGCTGTTCCAGTGTAAAACCCGCTGTGCGGCTTGTGTCGTCATAACGAACGCCTACCGCAGTCAAGGCTGTTCCCATATCGTCATAGATGGGATTAATAAGACCGCTAACCCCGCCATCGTCAACGATTAATGACGGCTGACCCGTCTCGTCTTTAATTTTTGTAAGAGGCTCAACAATGCTTGTAAACGTTGTATAGTCATTGATATTAAGACCTGCCTGGTCTGTTAAATCCCTATCCCAAACCATGACCAATGTAGCCGCGCAGTCTTTGTAGGTTGGCACTCCATAAATCTTACCGTCAACAGTAGACGCTTCCCAAATATCTTCCGGTATGTATTTATAAAGGTCTGGCGCCGCTGTTTTTGCCAAATCACTGATATCCATATACGCGCCCATTCTTACGTTTGGAACATAGTTGGATGTGTTTGTATAAATCATGTCAAAATATTCGCCTGACTGCACAATAACTGATGATCTGTTTGCGTAATCGGCGTTGCTGATAAAGTCTACATCCGCGTTAATGCCATATTGGGGGCCAATATAATCATTTAACTCGCTAATCCATGTATCATAGTTTGCGGGCTTATCACCCAACTGTTCCCATTTTACAGTGACAACTTCATTGTTTGCTGATGTTTCTATTTCTGCTGCTGTTGCCGCCGCTTCTGATTGACTCGCGGCTGGTGAATTTGACGCCGCTGCCGCTGGTGAATTGGTGGAGGCTTTTGGCGAACATCCCGCCGCAAGCATTACGATGGCTAACACCGCCGGTAAAACTAATTTTACTGATTTTTTCATTAATTGTTTCCTCCTTTTTAATTTATCCCTTTACAGATCCGATTGTTAAACCGGATATAAAGTACCTTTGAAAAAATGGATATGCCATAGCAATCGGCACAATAACAATTATGGTTATTGCCATACGCACCGCTTCAGAGGGCATACTTGCTTTATAAGCCATTAAAGACACTCCCAGCGTAGGGTTATTGACAATAAAGTCGATGGATCTTTGAATGTTGTTTAACAAAGCCTGCAAAGTCAGCAAGTTTTTATCCGCAATATATAGTGAAGCGAAGAACCAGTCATTCCAGTACCCAAAAGCTGTAAATAACGCAATCGTCGCCAGAACAGGTTTTGACAATGGCAGAATCATCTGAGCGTAAATCCTAAGCTGTGATGAACCATCAATGACGGCTGATTCTACGACCGAATCTGGTATTGTGTGTTGGAAAAACGTTCTGCAAATGATGATATTAAACGGCGAAGCGCATATTGGCAATATTAAAATCCAAATTGTGTTTCGTAAATGAAGTAAATTTGCGTTTACTACATACGACGCGACCATACCGCCATTAAAAATCATTGGTATAAAAGCAAGCCATACCAGAAACCCGCGCAATTTATAGCTTTTGCGAGATAAAACATAACCAAGCGATGAGTTTAATAAAAGCGCAAGAACTGTTCCCAAAACAACAACGATAACAGAAACCCCTAAAGAACGTAAAATCGTCACTCGTTCGCCCCAAAGATATGCGTATGCCGCAAGGGAAAACTCACTGGGCCAAAGCTGATAGCCATGTTCCGCGATTGATTTTGTTGACGATATAGAAATCATGATCACAAATATAAATGGTACAATAATAATAAACGAAAGCAAGGCGAACCATGCGTTGAAAAAAACATTCGTAGCTGGTTTGATTCTATCCAGCCTCAACCCGCTGTCATTCTCATCCATATCTTTCTTACCTCTAGCCATTTACCCACCACCCGACTGATAAAAGTTATAAGTGTATTACGTTCTTCCTAAAGAGGGCTTAAATTAACGCGCTTTCCGGGTCTATTTTGCGAACGATTCCATTTGCTATCAAGATTGTAACGGCGCAAGCCACAGACTGAAAAAACGTGGCCGCCGCAGTCATTCCTACTGGCGTGTTTCCCTGTAACGCCGCATAAACATATGTATCGAGTGTAGATGCTACATTATAAAGAGAACCCGGTATTCTTTGCGTAAGCTGGTAGAATAACCCAAAATCCGAATAGAACATTCTACCAACATTTAGAAGGAACATAATGATAGCAATACTTGTAAGAGATGGAATTGTGATATATTTTGTCTGCTGCCATTTGGTAGCGCCATCAATAACAGCGGCCTCATAAAGAGAACCGTCTATGGCCGTAATAGAAGCCAAATAGATAACTGTACTATACCCTACCGTTTTCCACACCTGCATAAAAACCAGAATAAACGGCCAATATTTCGCCTGAGAATACCACTGTACCCTTTCGCCTCCAAACGCCGCAATGATATTATTCAGAATTCCCTTTTCCGTTGACAAAAATGCAAAGAGGAAGTACGCAACGACCACCCAAGACAAAAAATGAGGAAAGAACATAATTGTCTGATAAAGTTTTGAAGCAAAACGGTTTCTTAGCATTGAGAGCATGATAGCAAACGCAATAGGTATAACCATACCCAAAATAATAAAAATAGCATTATAACCCAAGGTGTTCCTTAGGAAAATCGTAATGTTGTTTGATTTAAAAAGAAATTCAAAATTCTTAAGCCCCACCCAATCGCTATGAATCAAGTTATAAACAAAACCATGCCCCGCAAAAACCCTATAACCTTTGAACGCAATCAAAAGCCCTATCATCGGCAAATACAAAAACAAGACAAACCAAACAACTGATGGCAGCGCCAAAAGCGTAAGCTCCGTATCATCTTTCTTCCATCGTTTTTTTGTTTTCATAGCTCGCCTCCCGCAAAACCCATCATGAGAAACAAAGAAACATGTATCTTAAACTATTATACAACATCTATTTAAATTAGTCAATTCTTTTATGCGCTATGAACAATTTTATTTTTACTGCGCAGATTCGATCGTCATTAATTTGTGAATCTCCAAGAAATCCAGCTTTATTCGCATCATGATTGCAAAAGAAACGAAGATACAATTATTGAAAAAAACAATTTGGTATGCTATACTTTATATTGTTCAGAAAAAGGAGTGGATCCATTTGCAAAAAACACAAAAAAAAGCCACAGTAAGAGATGTCGCAAAAAAAGCAGGGGTTTCTCCCGCTACAGTTTCCCGCGTATTAAGCCAATCCGACTATATCGTGAGCCATTCCATGCGCAAAAAGGTGATACAAACGGCGGAGGAACTGGGCTTGTTTCTTGATGTAAATGACAAGCAAAAGCCTGAGCAAAAAATTGAGGTCGGTATCATTGTTCCGAACTTTTCCAACCCGTATTTCTGGCAAATCGCTATAGGTGTAGAATCCGAAGCTTATCGAGAGGGAATATCCGTTTATTTGTGCAACTCTTATCGCAATGCCGCTCAAGAAACAAAATACCTACATTCTCTTTTCAGAAAGGGGATTTCGGGGATTTTGCTCTCTCCTACCTCCGACAATCATGAGGAAATTGCGGCTTTACAAAAGCAGGGGTTAATTGTTATCCTGCTCGAACAATCCGCCGCCGATCTCAACTGCGGCAAAATACTATTCAATTATTTGAAAGCCGCCAAAATGGCCATTGAATATCTAAGCAGCAACGGACACAAGCAAATCGCTTTTGTTTCCGCCCCCATTACCTTGGAAAGCCGTCATGAAACATTTCTTGGCTATAAGCTCGGATTGTTGGAATCGGGATTGACATTTAGGGACGATTATGTCATTTGCGTTGATTATAAGGCAAACTTGAATGATGAGTTTTATGAATATGAACTTGGTAGAGCCTGCGCGACGCCGTTTTCAAGGCTAAAGCCCATGCCTACCGCAGTTTTCTGTTTAAATGACATGATTGCGTTGGGCTTTATCAATGGCTTAAACAGTTTGGGTATTCACGCGCCTGATGATGTTTCCGTTATAGGGCTTGACAATATTCAAGCCTCTGTTATTTCCACGCCGACCCTAACAACCATTTCACAGCCCTCCTTTGAAATCGGGCGCCTTGCTTACAAAATGCTGCTTGACGCCATAACCAATCAAAAGAGCGGGGACTTCTCTATTTCTGTTGAACCTAGTTTAATTGAGAGAGAATCTGTTAAAAACATTATGGATTTTCATGATTGACATAATAACTCGAGTCGCAGAGGTGGCTCCGGGGGTCGGCGCAGCAGTGGCAGCTATCGAGACGGAATTTGGGGGATACATATGGGGCCGACTTCGCAACAGAAGGCTTACGCAGATTGAGGTGTAATCGCCCTGCCACTGATCATCCCGCGCAATGATATGGCCAGACCATTGGTAACGAATCATAATTTCAAAAAGCTCGCCGAAAAAATCGGCGGGCTTTTTGCTTGTGTGTCGCTCAATAATCCAAACCCCTTTCGGGGAGAGTGGGCTTTCTAACACAGAAACAGTCACGGCGACAGTTCGATGCCCTTCAAGTTTCAAACCTCTTTCGGGGAGGTCGGGCTTTCTAACGCCGAAAAGAAGCTAGAACCCAATTACAAAGATTGTCCGGTTTCAAACCCCTTTCGGGGAGAGCAGGCCTCCTAACAATTTGTTGAATGGGGGGCCGAAGCTTGGGAATATCCGTTTCAAACCCCTTTTGGGGAAAGCTAATCTCTAAATAACATTGTACCACTAAATACTTCTAAATTCAAGCAGTTTCGGTTCTTTGCCTGCTGTTTTGCGTCATCTTTATACCGAATCGCGCCGCAATGCATGGTGATAATTGGTTGATGCCCGTCCTGACGCTTGGTAGTGGCAGTCAATCCGTATACATAGCGAGCGTTCGTTTCTTTCAATACGCGGTTGGTTTTGCAATACTCCTCAAATATTCCACAGACCGCCGGAGCGCGTCCGTCGTTTTTGTTTCCAGCACACAGCGGCAGTTATATTTCTCCGCCAACGCGATTTTTTCGGCAATGTCGATTTCACCCGTCCCAAGCGTCAAATGATTCCGCGTACCCGTTGCATCGTGGAGGTGCATATGTTTTAGTCGGGCAGCGCGGTTTACTATGAACGCTTGGTTACCGTTTCCGGCACAAAAGTCATGTCCAGCATCATATGTCAGCGCGAAGCATGTATTTTCAAGCAAAAGGTCAATTCCCTCCTGCTGAAAAGCGTGGTATATCCCGCAGTTTTCAACGCAAATCCGTATATTTTCATCACCGATTTCTACGGCGCAGGTATCGCGGAATTGCCGCAGTCTATCAAGATATTGCTGTTTATACTGCTCAAACAGATATACTTTTCTATCTGGCAACGTAAAATACACGCCATTTGACATGTGCATATTGATAATGGGAGCGTTTAACTCTTTTGCAACTGAAATTGTCTGGAGCGCCGTATTAAAATACGCATCCGCGACGGCGGTGTTGAAATCACAAACGTTTAAGTTTTCGTCAAGATGGATGGTTGGATATTTACCATATTGCTTGAACATCCGTTTTGTGTCGGGGACATCAATTCGGTCGAGCTGATATTCAGGAAGATTCATGTTAAGCTCGACAAATTCAAGTTCCAATTCAGAGCAAAGCGACAAACTTTGTTCTAAAGACGGACATTCTATAAGTGTAGGCATCCCATAATGAATAGGCAAATTTTGACCTCCTGTCATATCTTTTCAGAGCAGCATGACGCTACTCGGTGTCCTGTTGCTTTCTTGCTCGCGATTTCCGAATCCGTCCCTGTTCCAACCACGAGACATAATCATCACTGTCCTCTTATTATAAGAGCGGCTCAGTCAATTTACAAGACCTGGTAGTTTGAAAAAAATTGACTTTAAAAAATTGACCTCTTTAGAAAAACATCTGATATACTTATCAGAATAACGAAAGGAGCAAACGCTGTGGGAATACTCGCGGTTTATGATACGGTGGGCATTCAAAGCTACATCTTCGCGTCAAATAAGCTCGCGGAGAATGTAGGCGGGTCAAAACTTGTGGCGGATATTTTTGGGACTTACCTACCGGAAATAGTTAAAAAGGTCGCAGGTCAGGAATTGCCGGACTGGAGGAAGAGTGGAAGGCTTAACCCCGCGTTAAAGGCAGAGATTATCTATCAAGGCGGGGGCAACGCCTTTGTCGCCTTCGCCGATGACGACACCCTCCAGGCGGTCACAAAGGAGTTTTTAACTCGAGTCGCAGAGATGGCTCCGGGGGTCGGCGTAGCTGTGGCTGCCATCGAGACGGAATTTGGGGATACATATGGGGCCGACTTCGACAGGCTAAATAAGAGGCTCACGCTGGTTAAGGGCGGGTTTAACACAGCGGTCTTTGCCGGAAACCAGCCTATTACCAAGCAATCCGGCAGGACGGGCCTACCCGTTAGCATCATAGAAAATAATGAGTATCTTACCGAGAGTCAATCTAAAAAGCGTAAGAGGTATGCCGTTTACAAGCGCGAGACAGCGAAAATACGCGGGTTCAAGAGCAGCGTCGAAAACTTCGAAGACCTTGGGCTGTCCAAGGGTGAGGACTCTCTTATAGCCATAATTCACGCTGACGGCAATAATATGGGCAAGCGCATAAAGAAGTTTATGGAAAATTTCGCGACATACGCCGAGGCAGTGCCCAAAATACGCAAGCTCTCCCGCGCCATAAACGAGTGCTACCAAAACGCGAGGGATAATACCATAGCCGCCTTTAATACGGAGTATAGCTACTGGTGGGCCCAGCGAAAAGAAAAGTACCCCAATAAAATGGAGCCGCCGATTATGGAGCTGATTGGCGACGGCGACGACACGACGCTCGTTATATCCGGTCGTTTCGCCATAGATTTTGCGGCACGGCTCTTGCGCGAGATTGAAACCCAGCCCGACCCATTCGGGGAAGGAGCGGCTCCCACAGCCTGTGCCGGAGTGGTTTTGTTTCACAGCCATTACCCATTCTCCGAAGCCTATAAGCTGACGGAAGAACTGTGCGGCAGCGCCAAAAAACTGTCGCGGGAGAGCGAAGGCTCATATATCGACTTTCACCTGCACCAATCCGGCAATGTCGCCACCCTTCACGACCTGCGCGAGCGGCAGTATAAGGTGGACGGAAAGTCCATTCTACGCCGACCGTGGCGGGCGTCAAATGGACAAGAAGGCAAACTGCCGAGCTTCAAGTGGTTTGAGGAAAACATAGGCAGAGTAAGCAAATTGCCTCGCAATAAGACCAAAGCAATGCGAAACGCCATCGGAGCGGGTGAACACGCCGCAGAAATCGCCGAAAACGGGATGCGCGGCGACAAGCTGCCGGAGTTTCCAATATCGCCGGAGGATTGTATGAGCAAATACGCCGCGCTTTTCGATATTTTGGAAGTTTACGACACTTACGAAAATCTTTTGAATTTCAGCTCCCCCGCGAATCCTGATTCGCCGGGCGAAAGGGAGGATGGGGCAAATGCTTGGTAAAATAATAAAAATGGAACTGCTATCCGACCTCTGCCCCGCCTCCGGCGACGGTTTTGCGGGCTTTGTGGATACCGACGTTTGCTTTGACGACAAAGGGTTGCCTTTTATCCCCGCCAAGCGCCTGAAAGGGGTTTTGCGTGAGTGCGCTTTGGATATTTTAAGCGTGGACGCCGGATACGCAAGCACTTTTGATAGGCTCTTTGGCGAAACGGGAAAGCTCACGCCCGGAACACTTAATGTCGAAAGCGGTCGACTTGTCGGCGCGCAAATTGGAGACGCGCACCGTTCCGAACTGGCGGAGGTTTATACGAACGTCCGCTCACGCACAAAAATGGAGAATGGTATTGCCGCCGAAGGGACTCTACGAACTGCGCGTGTACTTAATCGCGGTCAGGTCTATGAGTTTTTGGTGACTCTCGATGAAGAATCCCTGGCGTTTTTTGAGATGTGTGTAAAGAGTTTGCGCTCTATGGGACTTAACCGTTCTCGCGGGCTTGGAGAGGTAAAATGTTACTTGCAAGACGCGCAACTTGCGGGCGGGCAGGTTTTCGCCATGCGCGACTGGGGCGAAAAAAAGGCTTTCTCATACAATATAGAGCTTCTTGACCCGGTAATAGCAGCCGAACGCAGCGGCAAGCCGTATGACACAGAGGACTATATCTTTGGAAGCGGCATCCTTGGCGCGTTTGCGGTAAAGTACATAGAAAAGCGCGCTCTTTCGCCCGATGACGCCTACGAAGATAAAGAATTCAAGCGTATATTCTTGGACGGCGGCGTCATTTTCTCAGCGGCCCTGCCCTGTCAAGGCGAAGATACATACTATCCCGCCCCTGCCGTATTAAAAACCAACAAGCTGGGGACAAGACTCTCGGATGAATCTTTGGGTATCTCCGATGAGACGGACAATGAAAACCCTATATGCAAGCGCCTTGGCGGGTTTGTTTCGATAAAAGATGGTGTTGTGAGAAAACTGTCTGTTTCTAAAACAACATCTATCCATCACGCCAGACCCGTCGATAGGTCAAAAGGCCACGCCACCGGGGATAAAGACGGCGGCGAGTTATTCACCTACGAGGCCATCTCCGCCGGTCAGACTTTTGCGGGGAGCGTTATCGGCGAAGCATCTGACATTGCGATGCTTGCGGGTTTATTCGCCGAAAATAATATCCTGCGCCTTGGCCGCTCCCGCACCGCGCAATACGGTAAGGCAAAAATAACAGCCGCCGAAACGATTCCACAGGCTAATGTCTTGCCGCTTAAAAGCGGCGATTTGTTCAGAATAGTTGCCCTTACGCCTGTCATCCTCGAAAATAAAAGCGGCGTGAACACCACCAACTTAACGATTGTGCCGCAAATCTTGGGCTGCGGTATTGAGATTGTGCGCTCCTGTTGTTCTGAGACTATCATATCGGGTTACTACGGCAAATGGCTCCTCCCCAAAAGGCAAGAGCGAGCGCTCGCCGAAGGCTCTACGATTGTTATGAAATATACCGGCGCTGACATAACATTAAGCCTAAATTTTATCGGCAAACGCACAGGCGAAGGCTTTGGACGGATTCGCCTTGAAAGCGTTCCCGAGGCGAATAGCCTCACAAATAGCTTCACCTTTGCGCCGGATGAGAAAGTTGCCTTACCTAAAGAGCGGGAAACAATGGCCGCGATATCAAAACTTCGCGCTGAAAAAGAAGCGGTTTCCACCGGAGGTAAATACGGCGATTCGGTGATAAAAGAAAAGATAGGCGCTCCCGTAAATTCTGGACTTGCCCGCATCGTAACGGCTCTTAACGCGTCAAAAGACTTTATGTCATTTGCGAAAAAACTGGAGGAGATAAAACAAGCGGCGCAACTTGAAGCGGCGTTGGCCTTTGCGACTCAAAAACCTCGAATGTATTTCAGGACAAACGCCACGCGTTTAGAAACCACGCACATAGTCAATCTGCTTAAAGGCTTAGGTTACGATTACCACTCTTACAAAAAGTTTCTGAATGCCGCCATCCAAAGGATAAAGCAGATAAGGCGCATGAGTGATGAAAGCAAATCAGGCAAAGGCGGTGAATTTAATGCGCGAGGATAAGGAAAACCCGATTGTAAAGAGAATAGCGGTTAAATCCCTCTGCCGCTTTACCTCTCCCGCCCTGATAGGCAGCGGGTTTGGCGAGAATACCGACCGCGACATCCTGCGGGACTCCTCTGGCAGACCGTTCCTGCCCGGCTCAACCATTGCCGGGGTGTTGCGCTCTCTTTGCCCGCAGGCGAAAGAGCTTTTCGGCGAGGACAGAATCAGCCCCTTATGGGTATTCGATGCCGACCTGCCGGGCGATAGTGTGACAGAGTTTGACGGTGTGGCCTTAGACCACGATAACAAAGTCGCCCTGGAGCAAAAAAAATATGATTACGAGGCAATTTCAACAGGCGCGGCCTTTACCCTGCGGCTTCTCTTAATCATCCGCAAAAATGATAACGCGGCGGATTTTGAGGATAAATTCTTGCAAGTAATAGGCGCGATTAAATCCGGGCAGTTAGCTTTTGGCGCAAAGACGCGGCGCGGGTTCGGGCGGGTGGACTGTATTACGACTCTGAAAAAAGAATTTGACCTCGCCCCCGGCAATGTTGATATATTAAACGAATGGCTAGATTTTGACTGGAACGGCACAGATGGCTGGCAAGAGGCGAAGGCAAGCGAATATACAGGCGACACGGATACCATCATCGCGAAGCTGATACTCGAAGGCAGCATTATGATCCGTGACACCCGCAATATCTACGAAGGATTAAGAGAGGCGGAAAAAACCCCCGACTACAAGCATATATCCATAGGCGGCAAGCCTGTGATCCTTGGCACATCATGGGCGGGGGCGTTCCGCTCCGGGCTGCACAGACTTTTGAAACAGCGGTATGAAAACGCCGACGTCTATCTTGACGAGGTGTTCGGCTTTGTGTCCGAAGATGAAAAAGACAAAAGCGTTTCAAAAATTGTTTTCGGGATGTCGCAACTTAAAATTGCCAATAAAAAGGAAGACGGCTACCGAAACATCACCAGGGTGAAAATTGATCGCTTCACGGGAGGCGCAGCCGCCGGAGCGTTGTTTAACGAAAAGCCGTGGTATGGCGGCGAAACCGCCCTGGAAATTCGCTATCCCAAAGATGATGAAGCGATAGAGGAGCTGATTTTACTGGGGCTTGAGGCCATTAATTTTGGGATGTTGCAAATAGGCGGCGAAACGAGCGTTGGGCGCGGCTTCTTTAAGGTGACGGCTGTAAACGGCGAAGCGCCCGGCACACATTTAGGCAAGCCCAAACAAAGCCTGATAGCGGCAATAGAGAAAGAGGGTGAAAGCAAATGAAGATAGACTACGAAAAAATAAAGGTGGCGTTTCCAAAAAAGGCATGGGCTTACGCCGAGCAAATAGACAGCGTTAAAATCGGCAAGTGGAACGGCGAAAGATTTATATTCTACGAGCCATTTAGGAAGGAAGAGTCGCTTAACGGGGAATATCTGCGAGAGCTGCGCGTTTTCGACGCTACCCGAGAAATAAAGTTTGCCTGTGATAAATACCGCGACACTATTATCTATGCGCATGAAGACTTCATCAGCGCTCTTGCCCATTCCCAATATTATATGTATGGCGAACATTGCGACTGGAGGGAAGGTTTAGAGCCAATGGACGGATTCACGCCGCTTTGGGAGGAACGCGGAGGAACAATCGTTTTCCCCGCCCGCTTACACTTCCCGAATAACTCCGCAGGCAAGGAAATCGTTTCCCTGAAGCTTGGAATCAAAAACTTCGTCCGCTACAACCCCGTCCCCGTTTTGACCAAAGGCTCCGAGAGCTACGGCAGCGGTCTTAACCCCACAGGCGCGGGCGCGCTTGAAGTGGTCGATTACGCGTATACGGGATTCTTTTACGCCAACGGAAAGGAAGTGCGATTATGAGCAAATATCACATAACAGACGAAAAATTCATCAATCCTTATAACTTTGTCTCCATTGACGAAAACGTTGTGCGCGGGTCAGTTGAATACGGAAACATAAGCGGCGTTATTTCCTGTGAACTCGAAACGCTCTCCCCTCTCTTTATTCCCAACACAACAAGGGATAAGGCGTTTAGCCCTACATACTCACATAGCTATGACTTTTTCAGCTATGAGGATTTGGGCGGCGAGGCAGATTGCCGCAATAATTACCCGCGCCCGATAATACCCGGTTCGTCCATTCGCGGCGCTATCCGCAGCGCGTATGAGGCACTCACCAATGGCTGTATGTCATCTTGTGATGATGAAAATACGCTCTACAGACGTACGCCGGTTCCGCGCAAGTCTTTTGGGATTATCGAAAAAGACACCTCTACCGGTGAACGTGTTTTGTATAAGGCCGCAAAATGGAAACTGCCCATACGCGACAGAGCCGGCCATCAAACCGGCGAAATACTGCGCGGCGGCGTATATCTGCGCGGCGAGAACTTCAACAAGAAAAAAAACGACGCCATAATGAAATATGAGTTAGATAAGGATGGCAATAAGATTGAAATTGCCCGTTTTTTTGAAGACAGCCGCGAGTGGTTAAATCTCACCATGGTATGGCGGTTATATCAGGACAGAAGAGGCGCCATTAAAGGCGTGAACCAAGCGAGTGGTCATAGTGGCTACAGAAACTATTTGAACGCGGAAGCGATACCCGTCTATTTCGCCAAGTTGGACAACGGCAGCTTTTACTATTTCGCGCCTGCCGCTATCACCAAGGAAGTGTTCGCGCGAACCCTCAAAGAACTCCTTAAGAAGCAAGGCGGTCATACTCCGTGCGATAACGGCAAGAATGTCTGCGCTGCCTGCCAATTGTTTGGCATGGTTGGAGAAGAATCTATTGCCTCTCGCCTAATGTTCCATGACGCGACGCCAATTGCGGCGCCTGGCGAGAATGGTTGGAAAAGCTGGTACGAACCGCCCCGTGTGCCGCCTATACTATCAAGCCCCAAGGTCACAGCAACGGAGTTTTATATGAACGATGTAGATGGAGCGGCGTATTTTAACTATGACTATATAGTCAACTATTACGACTATATTGACAAGGACGGGAAACCCGCCTCTGCTGCTGTTCGGTCTTTCCTTGATAACCCAAAGCTGCGCGGCAGGAAGTTTTACCTGCACAGGAAGAATGTTCTTTATGACAACACCACAAAGTTCCCTAATCAGCAAACTGAAATTCGCCCGGTAACCAAAAGCAGAGTGTTTAGGCTTGACATTTCATTCGACAGGCTAAAGGAAGAAGAACTTGAAACACTTCTTTGGGTGCTGACCTTTGGTGAACATAATACTACCCATGCGCATAAACTTGGGGCGGCCAAACCGTATGGCTACGGCAGCGTCCGCATAACAAAGGTTGAAGTGTCGCTCATGCACCTTAAAGACGATCTCTCCCTTGGCGCAGCCATTTCAGCGGATTATAAGCCGAAGCCACCGCCATCTTCAACCGCGCTAAGGGAATATCTGAAACTCACCGACTATGCTAACGCTACCGATGACGTAAAGTACCCGGAGGGCGACAACGGACACAGCAACGGCATTTACCAGTGGTTCGGGATTAACAAGGAGATACGTTCGCGTAGATTTGATCCTTCGTTTAACTATGTATTGCCAAAAGCTCTTGACGACCCGTATCTTCCAGGATATGCCCCGGGAAACGGCCCCGTTGGCGGCAACCGCGCTACGATACAACAGGCGGCAACCCCGGAGGCGCAATCGGACATTCCGATGCCGCAAACGCTTAAACAGGCGGAGCCGAAAGGAGCAACCATAGGCGACAGGTTGAACAGACAGGTAACAAGGAGGGAGCCAAAGAAAACCGACTACACCGCCGAAGACATAAGAATATGGCGGAAGTCACTGGCATACAATAAGGATTTCAAAAAACGGCTCGCCGCGTTTGTAGCTGATTACGAAAAAGACCCAGAGTATTACAAGGCCAAAGGTTTGCAGGGATCCTATGAAAGTTCAAAGGGGAAGCTATGATTACATTGGTTTTATTCTTATCCACATGGGATCCATCTCGCAGCGTCTTAACGCAATACAAAACCGACCGGGGCTTTAGTGTAACGGGGGCCCAGACAAACGAAGCCCCGGCGGCGTATGCCGTCAATCGACTTGCCCAAAAAAACAAGAAGATTGACAGGATAATCGCTCTCGTTACACCTGCGGCAAAAGAATCGGCGCTGGAAAAATTCAAAGCAACAATGACAAAACTCTCGCCCTCAACCAAGATAATCGTCGCTCTCATACCCAACGATGTAACCGCAACCGAACTCTTAAGCAAGACCTTAAAAAACCTTTTGCCGATAAAACCGCCCGACAGCGTAATCCTCGACACAACAGGAGGCTTTCGCAACGCTGTAAACGCCTTGACGCTGCTTTCCCGCTTCTTGCGTTATGAAGGGGTTGACGTGGAGTTTTCCACGTACTCGGACTTTACGACAAAACGCGTGACAGACACCGGTGAAACAGACGGCCTGTTTGAACTGTTGGACGCGGTTAATATCTTTGCCACAACCGGCAATGCCAGAGCCATAAAAGACGTATTCCCCAAATGGAAACTTGCCGAAAAGATAGCGTTTTTTAGAGCCACCCAAAACTTCTACGATTCCCTCTTGATTTGCCGCGCATCAAGGATTGAAGTGGATATTAAAGCATTGCAAGCGGCAATAGACGGACTCGCCAAGGCGGATTATGACGCGGGCAGCTCCAGGGTACTCGTATTCAAAGAACTGGTGCTGGCGATAGTTGAGCAAAAGATGACGTTCTTAAGCAGCCCTACGCTGCTTCTCGATTGCATCAAGTGGTGTGGCGATAACGGATATTTGCAGCAAGCGGTAACGTTTCTTAAAGAAAGCGTTGTTAAGAACAATAGCGGGAGGATGCTAGACAGATTTGAGTTTAACGTTTTGCGATACCTGCGAAACAACATAAACCATGCCTCAAAAAAACCTATCTACGATGAAAACGCAACGCCGAGAGAGATTGAAAAGGTGACTCACCTGCTCGATAACCCGAACGACATTAAAGGCTTTGTGGAATCGCTGCTCACAAAGATCAAGGAAAAGTCTAGAATGAGGATATAGGACTAAATGAATACATTAAGGCTTTTGCAACTTAAAATTTCACTCAAACTAACCGCTGATACCAAACTCCCCGGCTTTATAGGCAATACCATTCGCGGGGCGCTGGGGCAGGCGCTTTTTGATAACAACAACCAGTTTTGGGATAAACTCCATTGCGCGGATTGCTGCTATGATCTGCGCGAGCATAATATGCGGACATACGGCTGCTGCAACGACTGCGCCTATGGAAATGTGTTTAAACTGGCGGAAAACATAAGCGTTCCAAACCCATATACAATATCGGTTCCTTATCCGGTAAAAGAGTATCACAAAAAAGGAGAGGTATTAACTTTTACCATCACTCTTTTTGGAAACGCCGCAAGGTTTGCCACCCAGATTGAAAAAGCGGCTAAAAATATGTGCAAGGGCAAACTGGTAAATTACGAATACATCGGCAGCGAATCTGTATACGATAGAGTATGGGACGACTGTATGGCGGAATCAATACCGCATACCGAGAGCGTGAAGATAACCTTTTTAACCCCGACGGAGATTATAAGTTCTAAAGTGCCTTTGCGCGAGATTGAGTTCGGCGCGTTTATCGATAGCCTTTTCGGCAGAACCTGCGACATAATTGACGCCTACACAGACGGCAAGTTCATTTTGCCATATTCCCTTGTCGCCCGCAAGCCTTTTGTCACAGCCGAGTATAATTTGCGCCGGATAGATTTCAAGACCAACGGGCAGCAGATTAACGGCGTTGTAGGTTCTGTAACATACATAGGCGATGTAACGCGCTTCATGCCCTATATAGACCTTGGCAGCCAGATTCACATCGGCAAGAAAGCTACCCGCGCCTGCGGGGAATATAGCTTTGAAATATGAGAGGAGAATTAAGCCCTATGAGCAAAACGAAAGCGTTTATTTCTACCATTCCCTTTCAGGGGAAAGACAAAAGAACCGGCGAGGATATGCTAAAAGCCGTACACTACGAACCGAAAGGCAATACCAGACTCGCTTACGGCAGCACACGCTTCCCGATTATCCCCGTGATTAACGGTTACGCCGAAAAAGGCGATAGAATCCGCGTCGTCGCCATCCTTACCGCCGGAGAGAATTACAGGCATAACTACGATGAGTATTTTACAAAAGAGGTGTCGGAGCTTGCCGCCCAAAACGGCTATGAATTTGATGGCATAGAAGTTATCACCACACCTGACAGCGAGGACATAGAGACCCAGCTGAAACTTTTTGCTGATATTATAGGCATTATCAATGACGATGAGGAAGTTTACGCCTGCATAACCTATGGCACAAAACCCACGCCCATAGTCCAGTTTCTCGCCCTTAACTACGCCTATAAGCTAAAGAAAAATGTCTCCATCGGCTGCGTAGCCTACGGGCGCTTTATGCACGCCGACCCGAACAACAACAACGGGCTGTACGACCAGACTGCGCTGTTCTACATGGATTCCATCGTAAACAAGCTGGCGGATATAAAAGCGCCTGATCCAGAGACGGCAATTCGCGCTATGCTTGGAATCGGGGGGTACTGACAATGACGAATGAAGAATTACAATCTTTGGCGGAAGAGCTTGCGGGCCTTGACAGAGAGAAAGACGCGGCGCGGATAAGAGCCATTGAAACGCAGATTATAGAGTATGAGCATAGTCTGCTTCGTAATAGTAACGGAAAAGCATATTTCCCTCTCTTGAAAAAGCACAACGGCGTCATTCCCTTTGAGGATTTTTACGACTTTTTCCCCGAGGTGCTATTGAGGCTTGTCAGAGAGTATAACCCCCAAAAAGGAACATTCGCCACGGCGCTTGCGTTTATGCTTAATAAACGGGCAATCGACTATTGGGCCAAACTTGGTAAACAGCCGCCGACTATTGATATTTATAGAGCTGACGAAAATGATACGCGTTTTGAGATTCCGGACACGCGCGACTTTACTACCGACATAGCCGAGGACCTTTCGACTGAAATGCGGGTGTTCGCACGCCTTGCTCCACTTGTTGAGGAACAAAAAAAGGCGGATTGCCACCTTACCAAAAAAATGTGGTTTGAGCGATTCTTTACGTTTGACGTGACCAAAACCGTCAAAGGCGACCGCGACTGCGCCGTAGAAGCGATAGAGGTAAATGATGATATTTTTCCGATTATGGAGGCGATACTTCTCGAATATATGATGTTTGGGAGTTTTGCCCATATCCGCGATGTTATCGTCAATAAGCTGAAAGACACAAAAAGCCTGTCGCGCCGCAACGAAGTCATCAGGGAGTGCTACGGGATTTCAAAACCCACTGTTTGCAGCCGCAACGCCGCTTATTTTGAGGTGTTTAAGAAAGCGATTTACTCATAGCGCCCGTTACGTCAAAATAGGTATCCGCTCGCAAAAGGCAAAAGGCCCACCGAAAAAATCGGCGGGCTTTTGTCTGTGTACCGCTCAATAACCCAAACCCTTTTCGGGGAGAGCGGGCTTTCTAACGTTTGCATAGTTTTGCATTTTAAAAATTGTTATGTTTCAAACCCCTTTCGGGGGAGGGGGCTTTCTAACCCCGCTATCGAAGCCATTGTCATTCTGGACTAATCAAGAGTTTCAAATCCCTTTCGGGGAGAGTGGGCTTTCTAACTCACAACACGGACGGCTACAAGTTCACCGCGCCTTAGTTTCAAACCTCTTTCGGGAGGGGGGGCTTTCAATGGAAACCTTCTGGTAGCGGCGACCGACCTGAGCAAAGCGTTTCAAACCCCTTTCGGGAGAGCGGGCTTTATAACTATCATTACCCTGCTGTCGTTACCGTCTGGAACACACTGTTTCAAACCCCTTTCGAGGAAAGTGGGCTTTCTAGCGGCCCAAACCTGCATGGCGTTCATCACTGTGTTAGCCGTTTCAAACCCCTTTCAGGGAGAGCGGGCTTTCTAACTCAAGGTTCGCTGAAAGCAAGCTAACGGCGTTTGCAGAGTTTCAAACCCCTTTCGGGGAGAGCGGGCTTTATAACTGTTTACTCCGGCTTCCGATCCGTTCTTCGCGTTTCAAACCCCTTTCGGGGAGAGCGGACTTTCTAACTGGAAAACCTACAAGTCGTTCGGACAAAACCCGACAGAGTTTCAAACCCCTTTCAGGGAGAAGCGGCTTTCTAACTCGCTACGGACAGCCCGACCCCGCAGCTTTTGCGGTGGTGTTTCAAACACCTTTCAGGGAGAGAGCAGGCTTTCTAACAATTGGTTGAGTGGGGAGCCGAGGCTTGGGAATATCCGTTTCAAACCCCTTTCGGGGGAGATCTAATCTCTAAATACCATTGTACCACTAAATACTTCCAAGTTCAAGCGGTTTCAGAAGATTTCGCAAAGCGGCGGCTCACGCTCTATCCGCGTCCCGATAAGACAATCGGCAACGCCGGGGCTGTGGGCGGCTATAAGAGTCAGCAAAATTTTGCGCGGATTTTACCTTGCTGCTTTTTGGAGGGATATAGTTGTTGAAAGGGGTCGCGAGAAGCTATGAAAGTCGGTATCAACAACAAGAGGAGGTGTTTACCTTGTTTGTAAATTTCACTAATCACCCAAGCGATAAATGGTCTTTTGAGCAACTTTCGGCGGCGAAATCTTACGGTGAAATAATCAATATTCCTTTCCCTATGGTAGACCCGCAGGGCGATGAGAATTACATTAAAGAACTTGCGGAACAATCTGTAACCCAAATACTTTCCTATAAGCCCAGCGCCGTGTTGTGTCAGGGCGAGATGACCCTTGCCTTTGCCATCGTCTCAATACTTGCCTACAAATGCCGGATAAACGTTTTTGCCGCATGTTCCGAACGTGTAACAAAAGAAAGCGTAGGCCCAGATGGAAAGACTATAAAGACCGCAGAATTCCGCTTCGTAAGGTTCAGAAAATATTTTTGAGTCTTGGCTCATGAGGCGCTTAGTATTTGTTTCCTTGCGGCTATTCCGCGCCAACGATAACATCATATATCCGTTTGCCGTTCCACTCGACCCATCCCGACTTGGCAGGCTGCGGATATTTACTGAAGTCAAAAGTAAGCAAATAACCATCGGTCTTATGCCTTGAGTCCAAATATCGGCATATTTGATCATATGCGTCTGAATGTTTTTTGCCGCCGCGACAGATTTTCATTTCTACAATAAACTGTTGATCTAGATAATCCACAATCGGTCATTACATACCCGTAAAGATACCGCGCGTTCTTTCGTAGGGGTGCGCAGTGCGCGCCCGCAGGCATTTCTACGGCCTCGCCGATATCGGGTAACGGCTAACATTAACGTTTTTAAGATAACCAGTCCCGACAGCAAACAGAGATGAAATAGGAAAATCCCCATACACGAAGAAATTGTTATGGGGGTTTGTTTTTATTTCTCCGCTTTCAATAGGGCTAAAAACTGCGCAGGGGTTACAATAAAGGATTCGACCGGGTAATGCCTTGTGTTGCCTGTAATCAAGTAAGCGCCGCAGGACTTGGCAGTGCCATAGAATTTGCGGTCGGTTTCGTCCGGCATGTCGATATTGCTGGGTATGCTAATAATATTATTGCCAATGTCATACATAATCTCGAAAAATCGCTGAATATCCCGTTGATGAATTTTCCCGGCAAATTTAGAGCGAACCAAAACCTGTTCATATTCGGTCAAGATAGCGGTATTAAAGCTGACATCAATATCACCCCGCAAGACCAACTGAAGAATAACCGCTGGCTTGCCGACCGGTGAAAGAAAAGCGGAGACGACTACATTGGTATCCAAGACAGCTCTCATTGCGCGTCCCTTTTTTCTCGCCGGTAAGCGGCTATTTCAGCGTCAATTTCTTTCATGCTTAATGTATCAGTACCATTTCTGACCGACTCCATCTGCGTTTGACTCAAGATATCCAGCGCCTCTTGGCGGCGCAGGTAATCCAATATCCTCAAAAAATCCTTGTTCGTGATATCAATAACCAGCATAGTCGGAGCGCCGTCATTCGTCACTACCAATTCACGGTTGGCCGTCAATTTCTGCTGCGTTTCTTTCGGTGAGGCGGTAAACTCGCGCATAGACACAAATTCCATTAGTTTCACCTCTTGATAAAATCTTTTGTATGGATAAGTATATTGTGTCATCTTCAAATCGTCAATCAATTTTCAGATTTAGTATTTGCGGAATACGGATCAAAGATCGGTGGATAGTGGGCTGTTATTCATACCAGGCACACGATAAATGGGGCGCCACACGCAGGCGTCCTTTTTTTCTATACGTTTTTAGGATAACGGCTCTAAAAAACATTCTCCGGGTTAAATTGATAGACAGTAATGGGGTCAATGCCGCTTGTGAAGGTTACGCGCTTATTGGATAGGTGTATGTTATTATACATAGAGATATCCAATGTCTTGATAATTTTGCTCTTAAAATCCACAAAAAACAGAGTGACCGGCGTATTGAAAATAAGCTGGGTATCGTTTAAAAAGAGTGATTGCTGAATATTCGCCCCCGATGAAACACCCGGCAGGGTAAATGTTTTACTCGTGTCCGCGACGGACATAATTTTACCGCTCGCTTCAAGCGGCGCAAAATAATCATATTCAGAAACGAGCAAAGCATTGGAGTTCCCATTTAGGTGCATAAGTTTCACAGGCAAGTCCGCGATTTTTTCTGTCGTCCCGTCTGATATTTTGTAACGGTAAATCGTAGGCTGGCCATGGGTTTCAAAGGTATACACATCTGGGTGCGGGTCGCCCGCGCCCATTTGGAGCTGCTGATAATATATATAGTCGCCAACTCCGCCGCAAAAAACAATCCGTTTGCCCTGCTCAAGGTTTTGCTCTGGGTAGTATCTGTAGCTTGAGGCCGCGATCATATTTTGGTTAGGGGGATATGTTACATCTATCAGGTAACTTTTTCCGTTAGTGTCATAATTCAATATAATGCGTTCCTCCGATATATTGTTTGAACCAGCAGCATTTATTACCGTTATGTATGGCATTTTGTCGCAGTAGTCAGAAACAATCACTTGTCTATCCGCAATCAGGTTAAATCTCGACTGGCCACTCTCATCAATAAAAAAATCGTTGATCCAAAACGAGCCATTAAATGGAATAGCTTGGTATGCTGTCGGAGCAATTTCCGGCTTATAAACAGCAAATCTATCCTGCGCCGTAACGATCTCCTCACCATTTTGGCTTACCCTATATGTAATTCCATTTGCAGGATCGCGCATAAAAACCATATGGTTTCCATTTTCAAGAATACTACTGGCGTATAAATACTCCAGCCCATCAGTCCTGAGCGTGAGCGAGGCCGGATTAATCTCCGCTTGTTGGATTGTAAAATCCAGCTTATTCACCACGCCGCATTGCGTTAGAGTAAACGCGGCAAGGCAAATAGCGCACAGAGCAGCGATTTTGTATACCAATCTTTTGTATAATCGCATAAGCAACCTCCCAAAGTCGATAGGTGTTAAAGGCTCTGGCGCTATTATATACTATATAACATTATCCTTGCAACTTATGAGGTCGAGTGATATGATCAGGCCAACTTATCATCTTAATCGAAAGGTGTGATTGATACGGATTTTGTGCGCGTAGGCGTCATCGGCGTGGGCAATATGGGCTCGGTTCATGCTAAATCAATTGCGGATGGCGATGTGCCGGGGCTCAAACTGGCAGCCATAGCAGATCGCAAGCCCGATCGCAGAGATTGGGCCAAACAGCTTTTACCACCCGGCGTTACTGTATTTGACGAAGGCGCGGAACTTATACATAGTGACTTGATTGACGCAATCATTATTGCCGTGCCGCACTATCAACACCCTGAGCTTGCAATAATGGGATTTGAAAACGGGCTGCATGTGATGGTCGAAAAGCCCGCCGGGGTCTACACACTGGCGGTGCGCGAGATGAACAAAGCCGCAGAAAAAAGCGGCGGAAAAACATTTGGCATGATGTTTAATCAGCGCACAAACTGCCTGTATCGTAAAATGCGCGAGATGGTTAACAGCGGCGAGCTGGGCATTATGAAACGCGCCAACTGGATTATTACAGACTGGTATCGCCCGCAATGCTATTATGACAGCGGCGGATGGCGCGCTACATGGGCGGGCGAGGGCGGCGGCGTTTTGGCCAATCAATGCCCGCACAACCTTGACCTTTTGCAATGGATATGCGGTTTGCCCTCCAAAGTGCGCGCGTTTTGCCACAATGGCAAGTGGCACGATATAGAGGTTGAGGATGACGTTACCGCTTATCTGGAATTTCCCGGTGGGGCCACGGGCAGCTTTATTACTACGACGGCCGACGCTCCGGGTACCAATAGATTTGAGATAACCATGGAATACGGTAAACTCGTTTGCGAGCATAACAAATTGACGCTGTGGAAGCTGGATGTGAGCGAGCGCGAGTTTTGCCTTAGCGCCACAAATGGATTCGCCTCCCCGCCCGTGACCGAAATAGAGGTAGAAACCGATGGCCTTAACGAACAACACAACGGTGTGCTTAAGGCGTTTGCGGCTAATATATTGCGCGGCGAGCCGCTTGTAGCGCCAGGCGGCGAAGGCCTTAACGGGCTTACGCTTAGCAATGCCATGCACTTATCAAGCTGGCTTGACAAAACGATAGAGATCCCCTTCGACGAACAGCTATTTCTTAATGAGCTTAACAAGCGCCGAGCAGCTAGCCGTCACAAAACGGACGCGGGTATCGTGTTCGACACGGAGGGCTCGTATTGATTAATAAATCAGACGGTATGAGCTACGCCCCCAAGGGCAGGCCCTCGCCCGTCGTCAAACCCGGCGAGTTTTATATCGCGGCGGTCGCTTTGGATCACGGCCACATCTACGGCATGATAAATGGATTAACAGAGGCTGGGGCTACCCTAAAATGGGTGTATGACCCCGACCCCGCTAAAGTCACGGCGTTTATAAAAGCGTTCCCGCAAGCTCAAGCTGCGGATTGTCTCGATCGCGTGTTGGATGACCCCGATATAAAACTTGTCGCGGGCGCGGCCATCCCAAACCTGCGCGCGCGGCTTGGCATAAAGGTCATGAACGCGGGCAAGGATTATTTTACTGATAAGACGCCGCTAACCACCCTGGAGCAACTGGACGCCGTCAAAGAAGCTGTCGCTCGCACAGGTAAAAAGTACATGGTTTACTACAGTGAGCGTTTACATGTCGAATGCGCCATGTACGCAGGGGATCTAATAGAGCAGGACGCGATCGGTCGGGTGATCAACGTCATAGGCGCAGGGCCTCACCGCCTTAACGCAGAGAGCAGACCCGGCTGGTTTTTTGACCTTGAGCAATACGGCGGTATTTTGTGTGATATTGGCAGCCATCAGATAGAGCAATTTTTATATTACGCAGGCGCGAAAGACGCGACGATAGCCAGCGCGCGCGTGGGTAACTTCAACCACCCCGAATATCCAGAGCTGCAAGACTTTGGAGACTGCGCCCTTACTGCCGACAATGGCGCGGCGCATTATTTCCGGGTAGACTGGTTTACCCCAAAAGGGCTTTCCACATGGGGAGACGGGCGCACGTTCATTCTTGGCGCCGACGGGTTTATCGAGCTGCGCAAGTATGTTAACCTGGCGACTAACGAATCGGGTAATCACCTCTTTATAGCCAATTCTGACGGAGAGCGCCATCTGGAGCTTGAAGGCAAAGTGGGTTTCCCATTTTTTGGGCGATTGATAAACGATTGCGTTAACCGAACCGAGATAGCCATGACGCAGAGTCACGCGTTAAAAGCGGCTGAACTGTGCGTAAAGGCGCAGGCTGCGGCGGTACGAATACATGGATGATGGAGGTTTATAGTATGGCTAAACGCGCCTTGATTTTTCAGGGCGGCTGGGATGGGCATGAGCCGAAGCTCACCTCCGCCCGTTTCGCTCGATTATTAAATGAAGAAGGCTTTGAAGCCGAGATATCCGATACCCTCGACAGCCTTAAGGATCTCGACGAACTGTTAAAACTGGATCTGCTTGTCGCTTGTTGGACAATGGGCGGCATACCGGCGGAGTATTCACGCAACGTGGCAAAAGCTGTCGGAGCGGGCGTGGGCCTGGCCGGCTGTCATGGCGGCATGTGCGACTCGTTTCGCAATGATACAGAGTGGCAGTTTATAACCGGCGGCCAATGGGTGAGTCACCCCGGCGGCGACGGCGTAGAGTACACCGTTAACATTTTATCGCCATCCAACCCCATTACGGCGGGCCTGTCTGACTTTATCGTAAAGAGCGAGCATTATTATCTGCACATAGACCCCGCCATAGAGGTTTTGGCATCTACCCGGTTTCCATCCGTCGCCTACTATCACATCTCCAACAAACCTGTTGATATGCCTGTAGCATGGACAAAAACGTGGGGAAATGGGCGCGTGTTTTATACTTCGCTTGGGCATCACGACGATGTGTTTGACCTCTCTCCCAACGCTGAAATTATCATGAAGCGTGGAATGATGTGGGCAAGCGGGGGCAAGTCATACGCGGTTGCTAACGGCCTAACCACATCGCGGTTCGAAAGCAATTTGAAGATGTATTAAGGGGCGTTGTTTATGACAAAAATAGGGATAATAGGTTGCGGCGCTATCAGTGGCATATACCTCACTAATTTGACAAAACTTTTTAAAGAGATTGAGATCGCCGGGGTATGCGATCTTATACCCGAGCGCGCCCAAAAAGCGCGCGACGAGTACGGCGTTGAGATCTATAAAGATATGTATGAAATCTTTTCTGACAAATCAATAGGGCTGATATTAAACCTCACCCGCCCATACGAGCATTTTGATGTAGACATGGCCGCGATAGAGGCGGGCAAGCATGTGTACAGCGAAAAACCGCTGGGCGCGGATTGGGAAGAGGGGCAAAAGATCCTCGCGGCCGCCAACGCCAAGAGCGTACTAGTCGGCGGCGCGCCGGATACGTTTATGGGAGCGGGTATCCAAACATGCCGCAAACTGATAGACGACGGCTACATTGGCAAGCCCGTTGGCGCGACCGCTTTTATGACCTGCCGTGGGCATGAATCGTGGCACCCCGACCCGGAATTTTATTATAAATTCGGCGGCGGCCCGATGATGGACATGGGTCCATACTACATCACCGCGCTGGTTAACCTGCTGGGGGCCGTTGAGACCGTATCGGGTTTCGCGGGCGTCTCGTTCCCCACGCGCACAATAACGAGTAGAGCGCGCTATGGAGAAATCGTCAAGGTAGAGGTTCCAACAAACATACACGGCGTAATGCGTTTCAAGAGCGGCGCGATAGGCACGATTATCACCAGCTTTGACGTACACCGCGCCAACTTGCCCATAATAGAGATATACGGCAGTGAGGGTACCCTTCAAGTGCCCGACCCCAACACATTCGGCGGCCCGGTAAGGCTCTTCCGTCCCGAACGGGGAGAGTTTTTGGAATTTCCGCTAATGTTTGGCTACAGTGAAAACAGTCGCGGGTTAGGGCTTGCCGATATGTCAAAGGCGATCGAAACGGGGCGCAAGCCTCGAGCGCATATCGACATAACCTCCCACGCGCTGGAGATTATTACAGGGTTTGTCCGTAGCGACAACGCGGGTTATCATCTTGAGCTTACTACCTGCCCCGACCGCCCCCAGCCGATGGTAAATGGACTGTTGCCCGGCATCTTGGACTAGCGCGCAAACAGAGCCGGTATCAATCGTTACAGATTCACCCCGATATAAAGTCTAACAAAAAGTGCAGAAAAATCCTAAAAATAAAGGATGCTTGACATTACTATCAACAAAAAGTCTCTTTCCGAACAAATTTACGAAGATATCTTCAACGATATCTTCGGGCTGCGCATTGGGTTGGGCGAAAATCTCATTAATCGTGAGTTGCAAAAGAGATATGGCGTTAGCTCTACGCCTGTGCGCGACGCAATCAATCGTTTGCGGCAAGACGGCCTGCTGGTCGATATTACGCGCGCGGGCGCTAAGGTCGTCAGTTTCGATTGTAACGGGGCACTGGAGCAAAACGAGATCATCTCGATTTTGTCCTGGCACGCGCTGAGCCTTGCCGCAGAACGCGCGGACGTTCGCATGGTTACCGAACAGCTTCGCCGCGTCATAGCTTTGCAAAGACAACATGTTGAAAGCCTTGACTATTTTGACGACGACCATGAATACCATTTGATATTTTTCCGCGCGTCTGGAAACAGCTATTTCTGTGAACTATATAAGCGGTACAATCTGTTGCAAGAACTGATGATTCGCCACGCGAGCAATCTTGACGCCCCGCGCCGAATTCTCGCGATACAACAGCACGAAGAGATCTGCGACGCTTTTCAAAAAGGGGATACGGAGGAAGCCTGCGAGTTAATGAAACGCCACTATAAAACGGCGGAAGATTTGATTTTGCGTGAGTTCCGGCTACCCGAAGGCATTCAGAAAGAGCAGGATATTTAAATTTACTCGAAAACACAAACCAGCGGAGGCGGAACAATGAAAAACATTATTAAAACGGACAAAGCGCCGGGCGCTATCGGCCCTTATTCGCAAGGCGTAAAGAAAGCGGGGGCAATTGTTTTTGTATCTGGCCAGTTGCCTATCGACCCGGCGACCGGGCAATTCGCGCAAGGCGGAATAGAAGGGCAGGCGGAGCAGTCTCTCAAGAACGCGCAAGCGGTATTGCAAGCCGCCGGAGCGCAAATGGATGACGTGGTAAAGACCACTGTTTTCCTTAAAAACATGGATGATTTCGCGGCGATGAACGCCGTGTACGCGCGATTTTTCCCAAAGGACTGCCCCGCGCGTTCGGCGTTGGAAGTCGCGAGGCTACCGAAAGACGCGCTGATCGAGATAGAAGCCGTCGCGGTGGTAGATTGATTGACAGATTGGTAGATTAATAGACGTTGATATCACACGGGTGCGCGGTGCGCGCCCGTGTTTTTTCTTTTTACTCAACCTTGCGATGCTGAAATTGCGCGTCAAATAGTGCAACATATTTCATCATCTGATAAACCCGCCGCCCTGTCCGACTTGGACTATATGCATGGAAAGTTCTTTCATGTGGATGGACATGGAAAAGAGGCGCAGGGATCTTTTTATTAAAAAAAATGAGTGGCAATAGCTTTGCGGGCGAAAGGCTGATGTGTGTCAAATTATACGTCCCTCCTGACACGCATTATTTTATTATTTTTGTACGTTTAGAGTTAATCGGTAAAATTAAATCTGATTTTGTAGATCTGTTTTCCTTGAAAAGACGAGCATGTTGAGCGCATTATATAAATGAACAATAAGTTCATAATATATTTTAGGGGGGAAACATGTATCATTC
>JAISGK010000085.1 GCA_031263155.1 Clostridiales bacterium | reverse complement strand
TCCCCATCAATAAAAATACATTTGTCAAGGCCGAGAACAATTGTTCACATGCCCGTTGTGGGGAGGGGGAGATTGCGGCCTAATGCTTGGCAAATGTTTTCGTTCGCGAGTATAACTGCCGTTAAATTTCCATCGGTATATGTCTTTGCAATTTTACCTCCGTCCGGATTCGCGGTTACCGTATTGCGGTTTGCGGCGTCGTAGGCTGACACCGCCACATTGCCGAGGCTGTCGGTTGCGCTAATAATCTCTCTTCTGAATCCACAACCCAAAACGCATCCAGTTTATCACCTAATAACCAACATTCAACATAACGATTGTCAGATATTTTGTAATAGGCATACCCTGATTCATCAACATCAGGTGATCCGATTTCTTCATACAACTGACTAGGGCTATTACTGCGCAAAACAAAGGATATGAAAAAACCTTCCGATAGTTCTCTATCAACGGGCACATAATAGTGATATCTGCCCAATATTTTAATGACGTCAACTGCCTTCCAAACCGTTTCGAGACTGTTTTCTTCATCTGCAACATAAATAGCTATAGCGCTATCAAAAATCAAAAGGATCCGATTCTGTAAAATCTTCTTCTTTCCAGTCTTGTTTATCTTTCCATGAAACCAGTTGAAAAAAATATGCTATTGTGTCTGTCAAAGCTTCTTCAATGGTTTTTCCATACCCTACCGCACCATCGAAATATCCAGATGGACTTATTACTTGTAGATTTGAAAAACCTGTAAAACGCCCCTCAGCATTCTCATAAACTTTAATTTTAAATTTAGCGTATGGAGAATAATTTTGTTCCCAAATATCGAATTCAGCAACGCATTTATCAATTCCAACTATTCCGTTTATTTTTATATGTTTCCAGTTTTCGCTCAAAATAAATGCACTCACCTTTCTAGGCCCAAAGAAGCCACTCCCCGGGGCAAGCCCCGGGGTATCGGGCTTGGTTGCGATTTCGGACTCCCCAAGGGGCGGGGTATTAACCCCCCACCTTGAAATAAAACGTACTGGAGATAATCGGCCACTGGCACAAACGCCGGCATATCCTCTAAAAGTCCTTGCGCAAAACCATGCATTGTTTTATAATCCATCATGCCACCTCGCGATATCGTTTCACAACAATTATGATAATTTTAACTGAATAGGCGAAAAAATGTCTGCGGGCGGGTTCTTGGTTCGAATTAAGGAGGGGTTCGGTGTCTATATTTGTTACGGGCGGAGCCGGGTATATCGGCAGTCATACGGTGTTAGAGCTGTTGCGAGAGCGATATAACGTAGTAGTTATTGATAATTTTGTCAATAGTTCGCGCGCTTGTGTGGAACGCGTCAAAAATCTCGCTGGCAGGGATTTTACGTTTTATGAAGGGGATGTACGCGATAAGGCTCTGCTGGCCAAGATTTTTACCACGCATAATATTGACTGTGTAATACATTTTGCCGGGCTTAAGGCCGTAGGCGAATCGATATCCATCCCCCTTTCGTATTATGACAACAACCTAAACTCGACGCTCGCTTTGTGCCAGGCCATGAACAAATATGGCGTTAAGCGCATAATATTTTCGTCCAGCGCCACAGTGTACAGCGGGGACAACGAAATGCCTCTGCGCGAGACCTCCAAAACGGGCGACTGCTCTTGCCCCTACGGCTGGACAAAGTACATGTGCGAACAAATACTGCGTGACGCGTCATTCGCGAACAAAGACTGGTCAGTTGTGCTGCTGCGCTACTTTAACCCCCTCGGCGCGGATAAAAGCGGTGACATTGGTGAAGACCCTTCAGGCATTCCGAACAATCTCGTGCCCTACATCGCGCAAGCGGCCATCGGTCGACGTGAATTCCTGCCGTTATACGGCGGCGACTACCCCACCCCCGACGGTACATGTATTCGCGACTATATCCACGTGGCAGATTTAGCATCTGGTCACATGGCGGCAATAAGATATTGCGAAAGCCACACGGGCGCGAAAGAGTTTAACCTTGGCACGGGCAAAGGCACAAGTGTGCTGGAAATGATAAGCTCGTTTGAAAATGCGACTGGCGTAAAGATAAATTATAAAATAATGGATCGCAGGCCGGGCGACTTGCCTGTTAGCTATGCAGATCCGTCACTGGCTAAAAAAGAGTTGGGGTGGTCAGCGCAAAAATCCATCATTAATATGTGCGCTGATACCTGGCGCTGGCAAAAGCAAAATCCCCATGGATTTAACTAAAATCAACCAAAATTAAAACCCCCTTCAAATAGCAACAACCGAAGGGGGTTATGTTTATACAACAATTCTTACAAAACAATCACTCAAAATTACTCAGCAGCAACTGATGGCCAGGCGATAATATTGTTGCCCGCCTCGTCAACGGTGTACACCGCGCCAAGCACTTTTACAAAGAACGATACCGGCACGTAGGTATAGTTGTTGTCTTGAATCTCTGGAGCAGCCTCAAGGGCTATTATGTCACCATCGATCGTCGTATACCTGTTTTCACCAACTGTAATGGTATAGCCCGCAGTGTCGGATACAAGGGTGATATTCTTGGTTTCATCACTGTAGGCGAGCACAAAGCCAAGCGCTTCGGCATATTGACGCAACTGCACAATAACTACAGCGCCCTCTTCCGCCGCTGGCTCGTCAACCACTTCTTCTGCGGGAGCTGCTTCTGTGGGAGCCGTTTCGGCAGGAGGCGCTTCCTTGATGCCTTCGTCATAAGCAGCCTTGTCAATCTCCGCTTTTGTCTCCTTGTCAATATAATATGTCACGGAAACTGGCTTCGGCTCGGTGTCGAAACGAACTTTAAAGTCATATGTAACAGTGATGGCGGCATAGCGAGCGTCATCGTCCTTATCGACTTTGTAAGAAACGTTGAAGATGTTGGAGCTGTCTGTATACGGAGCGTCGCCAGACAAAGCATAGTTGTCTTCAAGGTCTTTAAGGATTTTTGTGTTAAGATCGTCGTAGTCGGCGATTTCGGGATAAGTACCGAGTTCTACGCTGCGCGCATTGTAGAATTTTTTCGCGGTAATCGAAAGCGCTTCGAAATTTTTCACTTCAACAACGGGTTCAGCTTCGGCGGCAACCTCTGTCGCGACCGCAGTTTCCGTCGCAAACACGCTCACGCTCGACAGCGCCATGATTGCGACTACAGCCAAGGCCACAAACATTCTACTCTTCTTCATGCAATAACCTCCCATAGGATATTAATTCGACATTCCGCCGCGCAAAATTTAATTACAATAGTATTACAATTGTTTGAGTGTCGCACCCGACTAATCAAATTGTCGCAAGCGACTAATTAGCGCCTTTGCGGAAGTGTAAAAACATTATAGTGCTTTTTTAACGATTTGTACAGCTATTTTGTCAGAAAAAAAAGAGCAATTATTGGATAACCCGTCTCTTTTTTGACGAAAAGCACCGTATACAAGCCCTAAAGTATAGGCAAAATAAGGCCCCTTGGCGCGCTTTACGATTTCATTGATTCAAGTTGAATTATCCGTAATATTTTTGTAACAGGCGCAACATGTAAAATTTACGCATCAGAAGACGACGATTCTCGGCTGAGTAGCCTTAGCCGAGAATTACTGGATAAGCTTTTAGTCCTCTAATTTATTATAACGGCTGGAAAGAAGAATGATATCCACACGGCGGTTTGCGGCACGCCCCTCGTTTGTCGAGTTGTCGGCGATAGGTTTGTACTCGCCGTAACCTACCGCAGAAAGTTTATCGGGCGGCACATTCGCGCTATCCGCCATAAGCCGCACCACGGTGGTGGCGCGCATAGCGGATAGTTCCCAGTTAGAAGCGAAGCGCTCTGAATGAATTGGTAAATTATCCGTGTGCCCTTCAACGCGAATATAATTTTCCAATGCATTTAGCGCCTCACCTATGCTGACCAGCCTTTGCCGAGACTCAAGCTTTATATCGGCGCTGCCAAGGTCAAATAACATGGTATCGTTAAGGCTAACGACCAAACCGCGCTCATCTATTGAGGTTGTGATCTCAGCGGAAAGCCCATGATCAGCAAAATAGGTTTTAAGCCGGCCTTCTACCGTCTTCATGCTTTCGCGCTCTGTATCGCCCTCACCCTCGCCTTCACTGTCGATGCCCTTGCCACCGCTCGTTTCACTTGGCGTAGGTTGCGCGCGAACGCCGTTATTGTCAGGCCCTATACCTTGTGAAGGATCGTTTAACACACCCGTGCCGCCAGAGAACGCCGCGTTTAAAGAACTCGCCATTTGCTCGTATTTTGCGACGTCTACCTGCGACATCGCGTAAAGAACAACGAAAAATACCATAAGCAACGTAATGAAGTCTGCGTATGATATTAACCAACGCTCATGATTTTCCGGCTCTTCCACCTTTTTTTTCATCCATTTTCACTTCCCTCCGCCGCCTCAAACGCAGCCAGCGTTTTGGCGTCTAAAAACACTTTAAGCTTTTGCACCATAACTTGTGGATTATCTCCCGAGGTAATTGACAACACGGCCTCGACAATCATTAGTTTTTCCCGTACCTCCAACTCATTTATGGCTTTAAGCTTGCCGCCGATGGGCAGCCATAGTATATTGGCGGTACCGATACCATACATGGTGGCCAAAAACGCTACCGCTATTTTTTCTCCCAACGAAGATGGGTCAGCCAAGTTGGAAAGAACGTGTACCAAGCCCATAACGGTACCCAAAATACCCATGGTTGGCGCGTAACCTCCGGCAGACTCAAATATTTTCGATTGCGCGTGGTGGCGTTCGGTCATCTGCTCTATCTGCGTTTCCATAATAGATTTTATAAGCTCTGGATTTGTGCCGTCGACCGCAAGGCTTACCCCTTTTCTAATAAACGGATCGATCTCTTCCGCGTTAATATCGGCTTCGAGGGCAAGCAAACCCTCTTTACGCGCCTTTATGCTAAGATCTGTAAAATATTGAATGAGCGTTGTTAAATTCGTATTGCCATTGCGCATGGCGACAACAAAAAGTTTACCGACATTCTTGAGCACCGGCAAAGGGATGGTGACGGCCGTGGCACAAATCGTGCCGCCTATAACAATCAGCGCGGCCGTGGGTGACAGAAGCCCGTGGATATGCCCGCCGTCTAAAATATACGCGCCTATAAGCGCGACAAATGAAAGCACTATAAATGCAATAGTCATGCCTAGCCCCGTTTCAAGCAAGTCTGCAACCCTGACGAATTGTTAAATCTATTTTGTCTATTTTAGATAAAAATTATGAATGAAGCGCCTAACACTGGCAAATTTTCACTGCGCATACTAACGCGAGGGCTTTGGCCGCGCAAATTTTGGACGTGTCAAATACGGTAGAATTTTTTACAAAAGTACCGGGCTTGATATTGCGGCTCTATTACGATATAATATAGTGCAAGATGTCGTAAAATAGCGAGGGCCGGCCGTGTTTAACAATTATTGTCTCATTAGGCAGCACGATATTACAGATTGCGCGGCGGCTTGCTTGGCATCCATCGCCAAGCATTACAAGCTAAATATACCGATAGCTCGCATTCGCGAGATAGCTGGCACAGACAGGCAGGGCACAAATGTTTTGGGCATTGTAAAAGCGGCCGAGCAACTGGGTTTTACCGCTAAAGGTGTGCGAGGCGACAGGCGCGCGCTTTTTTCAAAATTTCCCTTGCCCGCCATCGCGCACATCGTTACAGAGCGTAACACATTGCACTTTGTCGTTGTATATAAAATTACGCGTGACAAAATTATTGTCGCCGATCCGGCGAAGGGCATTCTCGAGTATACCCCATCAAACTTTTTCCGCTTGTGGTCGGGTGTGCTGGTAGTTATCGCGCCTAACACCAGCTTTAAAACGGGTGATATGAGCCAAACAACGCTTGTAAAATTCTTTAACCTGCTAATACCTCAGCGCGGACTGCTGTTCAACATATTCCTCACCTCACTGTTAGTGACGGGCCTTGGTATACTCTCATCGTTTTATTTCCAAATGTTGATGGACAATGTGCTGCCCAATCAGCTTGAAGGAACGTTGATAGTAGTTTCCATCGGTGTTGTCGCTTTGCATTTGTTTCAAATTGTGCTCTCGTTTTTCCGCTCCTATTTGCTGACATTTCTTAGTCAGCGGCTTAATATAAATTTGATATTTGCATATTATCGGCATGTATTGCGCCTGCCGCTTACTTTTTTTAGTACGCGGCGGGTGGGCGAGATAGTATCCCGTTTTAGTGACGCTGACCGTGTGCGCAACTCCATATCGTCCGCGACGCTGACCGTAGTGTTTGACACGCTAATGACTATAGGCGGGGGTATTGTATTGTTTCGCCAGTCGCCAAAACTGTTTTTGATGACGATCCTAATCGCGGCGCTGGAGGGCGGCATTGTATACGCGTTTATGGGGCCGATGCGCAAAGCCAATATCAAACTGATGGAAGAAGGCGCCGATCTTAACTCATTTATGGTCGAATCACTTAACGGAGTGGAAAATATTAAGGCCTATAACTCGGAAGAAAAGGCTATAGCCAAAAGCGAGAATCTTTTTATCAAGCTCGTTCGCACCCAGTTTTCTACCACCAAAATGACCAACGTGCAGGGCGGTTTGGCGTCAATGATAAGCAGCATTGGAGGCACCGCCATATTATGGGTGGCCTCGTCAGCAGTGCTGGATGGCAGCATGTCTATTGGCGAAATGCTTACATTTAACGCTCTCATGTCCGCTTTTATCTCGCCGCTAATGAATTTAATAAACTTGCAGCCCGCCATGCAGTCCGCCGTCGTCGCGGCAAACCGTTTGGGCGAGATCCTCGATCTCTCCGAAGAGAAAAAAGAGGACGAAGATAGAAAGAGCGCGCCAGATATGCATGGAGGGATTGAGATACGCGGGCTTGAATTCGCTTACGGCACCCGCGCGCCTGTGCTGAGAGATCTTAACATTTCTGTGCCCCCGGGCAGTAAGATCGCTTTCGTGGGCGAAAGCGGCTCGGGCAAAACTACCATGGCCAAACTGATTATGCGCTTTTACAGCATAGAAAAAGGCGAGATAAGCATAAGCGGATACAACATAAACGACATAAATATTGACCATTTGCGCTCTCACATAGCATACATATCGCAGCAAGTGTTTATCTTTAGCGGGACAATATTAGAAAATTTGCGTTTTTCCGCAGGTGACCTACCCATGGAAGAGATAATTGACGCGTGCAGAAAAGCCAGAGCGCACGAATTTATCAATGAGTTGCCCCTGCGTTATGATACGCGGCTGGAAGAAAACGGCGCAAATCTTTCAGGCGGACAGAGGCAGAGGTTATCAATAGCCCAAGCGCTATTAAAAAAGCCGGACATTATCATCATGGACGAAGCCACAAGCAACCTGGACACCATAACGGAAAAGGCGATAGAACGCATGATATACAACGAAACACGTAATATAACTGTTATAATGATCGCGCACAGGCTTTCGACCATAATGAACTGCGATTATGTATATGTGTTCGACAAGGGTAGAATCCTTGAGCATGGTACGCATAACTGGCTGATGGCGCAGCGTGGGCAGTACTTCAACCTTTGGAAGGATCAGATACCGGCAAATGTGGGCGGCATGGACGACTACACGAATCCAGGCGGCCAACCAATGGTTTACTCCGAACCACTCTATAACTCACACGATCATGGGAACCTGGAATCCAGTCGATACAATTCTGGATCATTCCAACACGCGCAGCCTGATTATGAACAGCCCAGTTACGATTATTCGCGGACACACCCTGGCCAGATATATATTCCGCCGGAGTATCAGCGGCAGTATACCCACCCCGGATATAATTATCCCGGCTCGGGATAATTTTCAATAGCGCAAAGGAGGTATGTTAGGTGAATGATGAATTTATTGATATAAAGCAGCTTACCGACAGCAAAGAAGTGCTGCTTATGGAGCCTCACCCGTTTTTTCAAACGTTTCTCACCATATTCACCATTATGCTTGTGTGCGGCGTGGTGTGGAGCGCGGTGTGCGAAATAGATATATACGTAACTGCGGCCGGGGTTGTGCGCCCCAGCGGAAACATTAGCAATGTACGCATTATGAATGGCGGTAAGACATCATTGGTCAATCTTGTTGATGGTCAAGAAGTAAAAAAAGGCGATGTGCTTTTGTCGTTTGATCAACAGTCGCTGCGCATACGTTATGAAGAAAATATAGAATTGCTCAACGACCTTAATGAAGATATTGAGCTTCTGACCCAGTACCGCGAATGCATATCCAACAATGAGAACACCATGAGCACCGACACGGCAAAGGGTAAGCAGTACCGTTTGCTGGTAGAAAGATATCTGTTGGAACGCGATATTTTATTCGCGCAGTTAGACGAAAGTCAGGTCTCTTCTCAAAGTCTGCTCGACACGGCAAAGCTAACGCTAAACAATGCCGAAGCCATGCTGGAGAGATATAGTACAGAATTTGAGCTGTTGCAGGTATACAAAAAATCGGTAGAGGAATATACGAATTATCTTTCCGACGCCGATGCCAGTAACGACACAGCCAGGGTAAAATATTTATCGCTATGGAATGTATACCAAACAGAAATGGAAAGTATGCAGCAAACAAGGGACGAGAGGAGAAATGCCGTAAATGAGTTGCAAAGCAGGGTTAATCAGGGAGTGGCCACGCAAACGGATTTGGACTCGGCCAGCCTTCTGCTAACCAACGCGGAGAACGCCATATATTCATTCAAGCAATCGGAATTGGCAAGTATTGACTCGCAGATTAACACATGCACGGACAATATAGAATCAGCCGAATACGCTGTCGAACAGGCAGAAAATGATGTGGAGACCTACAGCTCTGACTCTGGGTTCACTGAAATGCAGATAGAAAAAAATCAACTGGACATATTGACAGACGTAGACAGCCAGCTTGCCTCCAGAAGATCGGAGCAAAAGTCATTGACCTCGGAAAACAACAGTTATGCCAGCCAACTGGGGGATTATGAGGTAGCCGCGCCGATAGACGGCGTCATAAGCTTGCTGGAAGACATAAACCAGGGGGATGTGGTGCAGGCAGGCACGGTAATATGCAATATTATACCGCACGAGTCGGACTCATTCGTAGTGGAAATGGCGCTGGGCAATAGAGACAGGGTGGGCGTTGAGGTGGGCGACGAAGTGAAATTTCGCTTTGACGCGCTACCTCACCAAGAATATGGAATTGTTAAAGGCAAAGTGACCAAGATATCTCGCGACGCCCAGGTTAACGTCAATACAGGGCAGAGTTATTATACAGCGGAGGCTTCTGTAGAAAACAAGCCTTTGACAGGCAACGGCGGCAAGACGGCGCAACTGATAGTAGGCATGTCCGCCGAGGGGCGGATAGTGAGCGAGAAAAAAACCGTGCTTAGCTGGCTGCTCGACAGCTTAGACTTTTCGGATTAATACCGACGGGAATGAGGCCTATTGGGTAACAATGACCGGCGGATGTGCTTTCATAGGGGCGCGCAGTGCGCGCCCGGCCTCAACCCGCCGCCCGGTTACCCGATATCGGCGAGGTATAAAAAGTTTCCAAAAAGGCGGGCGCACTGCGCGCCCCTACGAGATCAAAACCCTTTTGTGAAAACGCATGTTTAGGGTTATTACATCAAAAAAATAGAATAAGCAGAGAACGCAATGTCCACAATACATACATTACGTTCTCTGCTTTCATGAGTTATAATGATTATTCAGCGTATTTTAAAAATCTACCATCTAGGAGCAATTGTGCCGCCACTATATATGGAGCCTGGCGAAACGGCTGCGCTTCCACTGCGATAATCAGGTGAAGAGCTTGTATATGGCCTTGTCGTTCCATAAGAGCGTCCGCTCCCATTCCCATACTTCGTGCCCGGTGTGGGCGTTATATGAGTGCTGCGAAATCCATTGCCAAATGTGGAACCGTTGCCGCCAAAATTGTTGCCGTTGTACGAACGGTTGTAACCATCGTTTGTATTATCATCTATGGCCGAATCGTCGTTTGTATCCCAAAACCAACCGCCATTGCTGCTACGGTTTACGCGTTCGCTTATTCTTTGACCTGTGCGGTTACCCTGATTGTTTTCCGCTCTACCCGCGCAACCAGTGTTCGCAAACATCAAAAAAGCTGCCAAGGCCACAAAAGCTATTGTCTTTATCTTCATTACGGTGCCCCTCCTCAAATATCCCCCCGGAATAAGGCATCATGTTATTTAAAGAAAAGCCGCTTTTTATTGAACAGCAGCCATCTTCACGCAACATGACGCCATTCGACGAGCAAAGTTTATTTACTCGCTATGATATTTTGCTCTAAAAGGAGTTTATGATACTGTAATGATTTTGGCACTGGCGATATATTTTGGCTGGGATGAATTCTTTGACATTTTTTAAAGGTTAATATATTATGAAAGCGGTGATAGATAAAATGAGTATGTCAAACGAAAATCCCTTCGCGGCCGCGCGTACACTGGGCGACGCCATGTTGGCGTGCGACGAATCATTGCGCTACGCTGACGCGATAGACCAATTTAAAAATAAAAACATCACGATTAATGAATTGGGAAAGGCGCGCGAAGATTTTTATAACATTGTCACAACATGCGCCGAGATTGTATTTAACATGGTAGACTACAATCCCAATGAGGCAAGCGCGTGCGGCAGGTGTGTGGGAGGTGGGGGCTGTGCCCGGCAAGCGGTTGAGAAATAATGAGAACTCAAAGGATCCCTTAGAGTCGAAAGCCAGCCAAGCCACATCCGATGGCCTGTCGGAGGCAGTGTCGGCTACGGCTGGCGATATTTCATGGTCGCAAGACTTATCCTCAAATGTCTCGCCCATGATGAAGCAATTGTTTAGCATAAAAAATCAGAATCCCGATTGCCTTATCTTTTTTCACGTGGGCGATTTTTATGAAATGTTTTATGGCGACGCGATAATCGCGTCAAAAATTTTAGACCTGGCGCTTACTGCGCGCGACAGCGGCAATGGCGATCGCGCGCCCATGTGCGGTGTTCCCACCTCAGCGTTAGAACAGTATCTGACAAAATTGGTGCAGCACGGTTACAAGGTAGCCATAGCGGAACAACTGGACGATTCAAAAACAGTTAAAAACTTGATCAAACGCGAGGTCGTTCGTACCGTTACTCCAGGAACGGTGATAGATGCCAGCGCGTTAGATCAAGGCAAGAATAATTACATAGCTTGTATATATCAAGACAAACATGGTTATGGTTTAGCCGTGGCGGATATAACTACAGGCGTATTTTTCGCCGCGTCGTTCGATGCTGACGCCAACAGAAAAGTGTTGGACGAGATAGATCGTTTAGGACCAAAAGAAATAATCGTTAACGAGATGTATGCGGATCTAAAACATGTATTTAGCTTATTTGGAGTAAAACCGCAGGTGTATGTTAATAGCGCGTTCAACTCCGCCAACGCCTTCGCGAAATTGACGGAACATTTCCGCTCGCTTAATCTATCCGGCTTCGGATTGTCCGCCAATGATCGCGAGGTTAACGCGGCCGGCGCGTTGCTGGCCTACTTGGCAGACACGCAAAAGAATGATCTAAAGCATATAACCTCGCTTAAAAAATACGAAGACACAAAATTTCTTAGCTTGGATATAAACTCACGCCGCAACTTGGAGCTTGTGGATTCGCTCGGTAAAAGCGGCAAAAAATATACCCTTCTTAATGTGCTGGACTGCACAAAAACCCCCATGGGCGGGAGGATGCTGCGACAGTGGCTCACCCAACCGCTCACCGACCCTGTTGAGATTAACCGGCGGCTAGACGCCGTGCAATCGTTCGCAAACGCGGAATTAGCGCGAGAAGAACTGCGCGGCATGTTGGGCACTGTGCGCGACATAGAGCGCCTGCTATCGCGCGTAATCTATAAAACCGCCAACGCGCGCGACATGATAAGCCTAAAACTGTCGTTTCAATACCTGGTAGACATATGGAACCTGCTTCCCAACTTCCCCTGCCATTTGATCAATGAGATTGCTGAAAATTTCGATCCGCTGTCGGATATGTACGACGATATAAACCGCGCGATAATGGATGAACCGCCTGTTAGCATTCGCGAGGGCGGGTTTATAAAGGACGGCTTCTCATCAGAGTTGGATAATCTGCGCGCGGCAAAGGCAAGCGGAGGCAAATGGCTTAGCGATTTTGAAAAAAAGGAACGCGAGATATCTGGCATACGCAAGCTTAAAATTGTATACAACCGCGTATTTGGCTATGGACTAGAGGTAAGCAACACCAATACAGCGCCCATACCGGCGCATTATATACGCAAACAAACGCTGTCTAACTGCGAAAGGTATATAACGGACGAGCTTAAAAAGATAGAGGATACAATCCTTAACGCCGACGACAAGATAAAAGCCTTGGAATACGAGTTGTTTACAGAACTGCGCGAAAAAATGGAAAGGGAGGTCACGCGTATTCAGCTTACCGCCGCCATGCTTGCCGCCGTGGATACCCTCTCGTGCCTGGCGGATACCGCGTGCAGACGCGGATATGTACGCCCCTCCATTGACAATTCTGGCGTTATAGATATAAAAGACGGGCGGCACCCCGTGGTTGAGTGTTTTGGCAGCGCGTTTATTCCCAATGACACCCGCCTGGATAGCGACGAGTATTGTATGGCCATCATCACCGGCCCAAATATGGCGGGCAAATCCACCTACATTCGCCAGATCGCTTTAATAGTGCTTATGGCGCAAGCGGGGAGTTTTGTTCCCTCATCATCCGCTAAAATCGGATGCGTAGACAAGATTTTTACCCGTGTGGGCGCCTCCGACGATATATCCGCCGGGCAAAGCACCTTTATGTCTGAAATGGTCGAGGTAGCCAACATTTTAAACAACGCCAGCGAACACAGTCTGTTGATCCTGGATGAAATGGGCCGTGGGACCGGTACCTATGACGGGCTTTCTATCGCGTGGGCCACCATAGAATACATAAGTCAAAATATCGGCGCGAAAACGCTGTTTGCTACGCACTATCACGAGCTTACAGAATTGGAGGGAAAGGTGCCGGGCGTTAAGAATTATCGCGCCGATGTGCTGGAGCAAGGCGACAAAATATTATTTTTGCGCAAGATAGCAAAGGGCGGCGCCGATCATTCATATGGCATACAGGTCGCGAAACTTGCCGGCTTGCCGACGGGGCTGCTCGATCGCGCCAAGGTAATAATGGATGAACTTAGCAGTGTGGATATCGCGCGAAAGGCCGAGACACGCGATATCGTCTCGCGCCATGCAGAAAAAAAGCGTCGCAAGGTTGCCCATTGTGAAGATCAGATTGTTTTGACCGACCTTTTGCGTTAACGCTGGGGTTGTGAACCAAGGGAAGCGGGTTTACTGATGAATTTTGATTATGAGCAAAGGCTATCCAACCCAAAGCATCCAATCATCAAACGCCTCGACATTGCGACGATAAACCAAATCGCTGCGGGCGAGGTTGTCGAACGTCCCCTCTCCGTCATTAAGGAGCTGTGCGAAAACTCCATAGACGCGAACGCGACGCAGATCACCATAGAAATAAAAGACGGCGGTATCGCTTATATGCGCGTGACAGACAATGGAATAGGCATAGGCCGCGATCAAGTGCCAGCGGCGTTTGACCAGCACGCTACAAGCAAAATATCCATCCCTGACGACCTAAGCGCTATCGAGACCCTGGGCTTTCGCGGCGAGGCTTTAGCATCTATAGCCGCCGTTTCACAGGCGGAGATGATCACAAAACCGGCCAACCAAATAAATGGTACGCGCATTGTCGTTCACGCCTCCGAACAAATCAGTCTGCAAGACATCGGTTGCGCCGACGGAGCCACTGTCATTATTCGCGGCCTCTTTTACAACACCCCGGCAAGACTGCGTTTTCTCAAAAAGCCTGCTACTGAAACGTCTTACATCAGTGAAATGGTGAACAAACTGGCGCTGGGCCACCCAGAAATAGCCTTTAAATATATAGTTAACGGCAACATGGTCTTGCAGACGGACGGCAAGGGCGATCTGCGCCTCGCCGTATTCCGGGTATACGGTAAAGATTTTAGCAAACTGATAGATGTTGAACGCAGAGAGGCGAATTACGGCTTGGCCGGTCTGCTGGGCAAGCCCGAAATATCCCGCGCGAACCGCTCCCGACAGGTGTTTTTTGTTAACGGTCGATACGTCAAGAGCGCCCTGCTGCAAGAAGCGGTCGAAGAGGCGTTTGACACGTTGTTAATGAGCGGGAGGTTCCCCGGCTGCATACTTCATATGTGGATAAAACCGCATTTGGTAGATGTTAACGTACACCCCAATAAGCTTGAAATACGCTTTGCCGACGAAGTTGAGATAAAAACTTGGATGACAGAAACGATTCACGGCGCGCTGGCGAACGCAAACCTGATCCCATCAGTATCAATGGCTCAACGGGAGCGCAAAACAATGCGCATGGCCGAACCGGCTGTTTTTCAGCCTGTATATAATCAGCATACAGTGCATTTTAATGAGGCAATGGATCATATAGAGTCTGGGCATATAGAATCCGATCACGCGGCATCCGATCACAAAGAAAATCAAAATCAAGATATTCCGCAAGGCAGTGAGCCATTGCCCGTTGGCGCGGGTATCGAGTGGGATTATGATGTATACGTTCCGGAAAGGCATATTGTCGAACGTGACAAAGCAGCAGCAGCGAATGAGGATGGCCGGACAATTAACGCGAACGCGGATAACGACTTTATCCCCGGTGACAATTCCACCCCCGACGGAGATTTAATTTTTTATGATGATTCCACTCTCGATGGCGACCAAGGCAGAATAGTATTTAACGATTATCGCGTTGTGGGCCAAATATTTAACACCTATTGGATTATAGAGCAATCCGGCAGGGTGTTTGTAATGGATCAGCACGCCGCCCACGAGCGCGTTATTTATGAGTCACTCATGAGCGGGCAAAAATCCAAAGAGGTATCATCGCAGCGCCTTTTTCACCCGATAGAGATAGATCTGCCTCATTCAGATATTAGCACATTTGAACGACATGAGGACTTTTTTGAAGAGCTGGGTTTTGAGGCAAAACGCACGGCGACGGGCGTAGAGATTTACGGTTTGCCTCACATGCTTCGCGCCGCCGCGAACGAGGGATTTTTTCTTGATGTATTGGATTCGCTAAATTCGGCCACGACCGCGACGAAAGAAGATCTTGCCCTAAGGGCGTGCAAAGCGGCGGTAAAAGCCAATGACAGGCTAAGCGAACAAGAAGTGCGGCAACTGATTACCGATCTGCTAAAGCTGCCCAATCCATTCACATGCCCGCATGGCAGACCAACTATGGTGGAGATGAAAAAATACGAATGGGAAAAGAAGTTCAAAAGAAAAGTATAACCTATTTTATAGCAGGCGCTACAGCAACCGGTAAAACAAAAGCGGCCATCGACCTGGCGCTATTAATAAACGGCGAGGTTGTTAGCGCTGACAGTATGCAGATTTATAAGTACATGAACATAGGCACGGCAAAACCCACGATGGAAGAAATGAGAGGCGTACCGCATCATTGCGTCAATCTTCTTTATCCCGATGAAGAATGCAGCGCGGCGCGTTTTAAACAGCTGGCGCAAGAGGCGATGGCCGACATAAAAAGTCGCGATAAGCCGCCCATAGTCGTGGGCGGCTCCGGTTTTTACCTTAACGCCTTGCTGTACAACACCGAGTTTGCGCAAATTGATGATGCCCATTTGCGTTTGCGGTATATGCGTTTAGCAAACGAACGGGGGTCCGAGCATCTGCATGATATGTTAAAAATTGCGGATCCATTCTACGCTAGCAGCATTCACCCAAACAACGTGAAACGCGTGGCACGGGCATTGGCGTTTTACCACGCCACAGGCAGCAGATTGAGTGAACATAACGCGAAAGAGCGTTCGCGCAACGCGGCGGAGTCTTGCTCCGTTCCCCAAATGGAGAATGACAAACGCCTCATAATTCTTGATATGCCGAGGGAACAGCTATACGACCGTATTAACCTGCGGGTGGATTCCATGTTTGAAGCGGGCCTTGTAAACGAGGCCAGGGAGCTGTTGAATATGGGGTATAACAAAGGTATGCCGTCTATGCAGGCCATCGGCTACAAAGAAACAGCGGACTTTATAGCGGGAAATTGTACCGAAAGCGAGTGCCGCGATCGCGTAAAGCGCAACACGCGCAACTATGCGAAAAGGCAAATAACCTGGTTTAAAAACCGCACTGCCGGCATATGGAAAAAAGTTGACGAATTCAATGTTTCTGATATAATTAACTGAGATCTGATTGGACGGCTTTCCCATATACCGTCCAATAAAATATACATGGGATAAGGGGATGCGTTAAATGACAAAAAACTATCAGGATTTAATTCTTAATCACGTAAGAAAGGACAACATGCCGGTCACTGTTTTTTTGACCAGCGGTTTTCAAATCAGAGGTATTGTAAAAGGCTTTGACAACTATGTAATACTAATAGACTCTGACAACAAGCAACAAATGATCTATAAACACGCCATTAGCACTGTCGTTCCGCTTAAGGCCATTAACAATCTTAATATGATGGATGAATAGAGAATAAACAAGACTGCAATAAAGGGTTGCCGCGAAACGCCGCCTGTCTGACCCGCGAGAGGCCGACGGTTTGTTCGCCGTAACCCTTTTTAGATTCGTAGCAGGTTCTCCGATCTCCGATGGCAAATGGTTTGGATGTCATCCCAGTCGATCCCTCCCTTCCCTATAATTCATTATAATAAACCCCCCTCTCCGCACCTAGTTGGTAAAATTAAATCTGATTTTGTAGATCTGTTTTCCTTGAAAAGACGAGCATGTTGAGCGCATTATATAAATGAACAATAAGTTCATAATATATTTTAGGGGGGAAACATGTATCATTC